>NC_015562.1:309032-618065 GCF_000214415.1 Methanotorris igneus Kol 5 | reverse complement strand
ATCTTTGTTTAGAACTCTCGCATTTAAAGGAACTCTTAACTTGCTGTCGACAACAATCCTTACTGGATTGTCTTCTTTCTTTGCTGGTATTTTATGGACGGTTAATCTTGGATCATCCTTTAGCACCGTCCCAATGCCAACCATTATGCCATCAACTTCCTTTCTAATTTGATGGACTCTCTTTAAGTCCTCTTCTCCTGAAATTCTTGAATCATTGGCTATTGTTGCCAATTTCCCATCCAGTGTCATTCCTACATTTGAGATTACATATGGCTTCATCCTATCACCTAAATACCGAACATTAGAGTAACTATTACCGCAGAGATTAAACTCAAAATAAACCCTGCCTTTATCATATCCTTTTCCTTTATATACCCACTTCCAAAGACTAGTGCATTTGGAGGAGTTGCCACTGGAAGCATAAATGCACAGGAAACGGCAATTCCTACTGGTAAAGCAAGAATCTCTGGCCTTATGTTTAGTTGTGATGCAGTAGCTATCAAAATTGGGACTAAAACACTTGCCACTCCAGTATTACTCATAATATTAGTTATCATTATGGAGAACAAAACCAAACCAAAAATATAGGCAAATGTTGGAACACCTTTTAATGCATTTATGACAATGTTTGCAATATACTCACTTGCTCCTGTTGTTGATAAGATGTAACTTAAAGATAACGCCCCACCGAAGAGCAATAAAACTCCCCAATCAGTTGAGTTATTTAAGTCCTCCCAATTTATTAATCTCAGAGAAAACAGAAGAATTATTCCGATAACTGCAACTATACTATCAAAATATTTCTCAACCCCAAATAAGGCAGATAATTTTCCACTCAGCATCCACATCAATATTACAAACAAAAACACTCCTCCAACTAACAAAGCTTTACTATTTTTAATTTTAAAATCATATTTCACGCTTATTTTTCTTTCAAACTGCGGTTTGAAATACAAAAACAGAACTGCATAAATTATTGGCAATAATATCAAAACTATTGGGAATCCAACTTTAAACCAATCAAAGAACCCCATACTCAAGAAACTTGCAGTTATTGCATTGGGTGGACTGCCTATAATAGTCCCAATTCCACCAACACTTGCGGAATAGGCAATTCCTAAAAGTAAGAATGCGTAAATATTCTCATTGCAACGGTGCGTCGTTGCATCCCGCGGAGATACCTCCTCGCTTTGCTTGGAGGTATAGAACTCGATATTATTATCAATCTTATTGTTATTTGCATATCCAAGCAATCCAATAGCGAGAGGCAACATTATTGCTGTTGCTGATGTGTTGCTTATCCACATAGAGAGAAATGCAGTAGTTAGCATTATTAAAAAACTCGCTACTCTAAAATCTCCCTTTGAAAGCCCCACGATTTTATAGGCAATGAGTTTGTCAAGTTCATACTTTCTCAGTGCAGATGCAAGGGCAAAACCCCCAAGAAATAGGAATATTATTGGGTGTGCAAATGATTTAAATGCCTCCTTAACATCTAAAATACCAAAAAGAACAGCAAGAACTGGGACAAATAAGGAGGATATTGGTAAAGGTAACGCCTCAGTTAACCAAAGTATCGATATAAACACCAAAATAGACAATCCTTCCTTTATTTGCAAATCGTCAATTGGAAAGAAAAACAGAATTAAAAACATCAAAATTATATCAAAAATCAATATTAATGTATTCTTATTCATAATCCCCCTCTTAAACTTTAATAACTTTGATTTCATCCCCAAGAAACCTTTAAAAAGCTTTTTTGTCTTATTTATCTTAACCTCAAAATATCTCCAAGATCCATGCCCCTTAAAATTTTATTTCTTATGTTTGTTTCCTTTTCTTTTATTGCCTTTGCATTCTCAATAATCTCACTTAACTCTTCCCTTTTTATAACTGCAACTCCATTGCAATCTCCAACAATAATATCTTTTGGGTTTATTAATTCTCCTCCACAGGTTATTGGGACATTTATCTCCCCTTCATCCAATGGCTTTCCTGCATTTGGAACAATATGTTTCGCAAAGGCGGGGAATTTTAAAGCATTTATATCCTCAACATCCCTTATTCCCCCATCAATAACAATCCCCAAAACCCCCTTCAATTTTGCATTTGTTGATGCCAACCCGCCCCAAACAGCAATGTCTCCTCCATTTGCATCAACGACTATTATTTTGTTTCTTGCATATTTTATTGCCTTAACAACGGTTCCCCAATCATGTGGGGAGGTTTTTACAGTTAATGCCTCCCCAACAACAATCTTTTGCATAGGATTTATTGGCTTTATTCCCTTCAAAACCCTCGCACCTGCGTCACATAAATTTGGAACTGAAAAGGTATTTAAAATTTTCATAGTTTCGACCTATCATCAAAAATTTTTACGGCAAAACCTACGGTTTTGCCATTAATTATTTAAGTGTGGCAGGGTTATAGTTAAAATTTCAAAATAATGTTTAATTCTTCCTTTAATTTGGTTGTATATTTGCCATTTATATTTAAGCCCTGTTTTATATATTTTTTCCCAATGCGATAGCCTCTTCTTTCATCTTTCTTATTATCCTTATCAAACTCTTAAATGAACCCAAAATATAATTTTGGCAAAACCTTAAAGGTTTTGCCATATATCTTTATGAAAACTTAAACGAGAAATTATATATAACTAAATAACAATTTTGTTTCATAAAATTAATCATCAAAGGGAAATTATGAAAATGGGGATAATATCAGAGGAAAAGGATTGGGTCGTAAACGAATTAAAAAAATCTATGGAAAAAAATGGTATTAAACCTGAGATAATAAAGCCATCTAACATAATATCTGGTATAGGCATGGGTTTTAAGTTGAAGTGTAATGATAAAAATCTATTGGATTTGGATTGTGCATTTGTTAGGAATATTGGGAACGAAGTGGAAATGTTCCATAGGTTTGATTTTTTAAAGTATTTGGAGCATTATATTCCATTAATAAACCCATTAGACGGAATAGAAAATGCTGGAAATAAATATAGGTGTTCTTTTTTGATGGATTTAAAAAACATCCCCCAGCCAAGAACGGTTGTAACTGAGAATATAGATGAGGCGTTAAAGTGGGTTAATGCTTTTGAGGACTGTGTTGTAAAGCCACTTTTTGGACATCAGGGGAAGGGAATTATGAGAATAAATGGTGGCTCTTTAATATCCAAACTAAATAAACTGACAGAATTCAAGAAAAAATATGGGGCTTTTTATATTCAAGAATTTGTAAAAAATCCGAACAATGTTTATAGAGATATTAGAGCATTTGTTGTTGGGGATGAAGTTGTATCGGCAATGTATAGGGTTTCAGATAATTGGATAACTAATATCCACCAAAATGCAAAACCAGAGGAATGTGAAGTTAATGATGAAATTGAAGAACTTGCCATAAAGGCAAAGGATGCGTTGGGATTGGTTTATGCTGGGGTAGATTTGATTGAGAGTAGGGATGGTTTGAAGGTTTTAGAAGTTAATGCAACTCCATCTTGGGAGGGGTTATCAAAAATCTCAAAAGTCAATATTGCCGATAGAATAATTGAAGAGGTTGTAAATTTATTAAAAAGATAATATAAAAGATGATTAATAAAGATTTAAGTGATAAAGACAAAAATTAAAATAAAATTAAATAAAAAATAGTGATAACATGGAGAACTCACTAAAAATAAACAAAACAACTATTGTTGTAAAGAAGGGGGATATAACAAAGGAAAATGTAGATGCTATTGTAAATGCCGCTAATCCATACTTGCAGCATGGTGGTGGTGTTGCCTGGGCAATTGTAAAGGATAATCCAATCATACAGAAAGAGAGCGATAGGCTAATAATGGAAATTGGCAGGGTTGAGGTTGGGAATGCTGTCTATACAACGGGCGGAAATTTGGCAAAGTATGTTATACATGCTGTTGGACCAAAATGGGGAGAGGGAGATGAGGAGAGAAAGTTAAGAAATGCAATATACAATGCATTAAAACTTGCGACAGAATTAAAGGTTAAATCAATTGCAATTCCTGCCGTTAGTTGTGGAACTTATGGATTTCCAAAAGAAAAAGGGACAGAGATTATTATAAATACAATAGTTGATTTCTTAAAAAATAACAAAACAACCTTAGAACTAATTAAATGCGTGGATATTGATGATGAAGTTGTGGAGGGATTTAATAAGGCATTAAATAAAGTAAAAATGAATTTTAATGGCTAATCAATAAGTTTTTAGTTTATTACTTCATAGCCAAGTTTACCTTTAATTTTTCCTTCCATGTTAAATTAATATCAACACTTCCCCCTTGAAACTCTCCAATATCAACATCCCCATAAGTTTCCTCAATATCCCCTTCAATTTCCAAATAAATTCTTTTTAATTCTTCAATGTTCTCTTCACTTGTTTTCCAAAGGCCTCTTTGATATGCCTCCAATAACCTCCTACCAATCTCTTCCAATGCATATATGTTGTTTTCTTTAAAGAATTTCCTATTTTCTTCATTTTTTACATATGTGTTGAATATCTCATCAAAAATCCAATTTTCAACTTCTTTTGTTGTGGCACTCCATCCAAATACCCTTCCAATTCTCTTTGCTATATCTCCAGCCCCTTTATAGCCATGCCTTTTCATGCCTTCAATCCACTTTGGATTTAAAAGTTTTGATAATGAGACCCTCTCTATCTCCTCCCTCAATGTCCTTATCTCAACTTTATTTGGATTTCTTGTATCTCCATAATAAACCTTAACATCCTTTTTCGAAATAACCCTTGCAGCATTTGTTAATCCACCATGTGTCCCAAAATAACTGCAACATCCAAATAAATCATATTCATCAGTAATAGTTTTGTTAAATGTTAAATCAACACTCTTTAAGATATTTTCAAATGCATCCTTTGCATAAACTCCATAAACATCTTTTCCATAAGCATAGGAATTCCAAAGCATGAAGGCATCTTTTAGGTCTTCTTCATTCTCCCATGCACTTGCATATACTGCATATTTAACCCCATTCCCATAAGTTCCCGGTTTTGAGCTAAATATTCTATATGTTGCTTCTCTAAATGATAATCCCTCTTTTAATCCCTCCAACACATGTTTTTTAACAAAGTTCATCTCTATTGGCTCATCTAACTTTGCAACCTTTGTTATTGCTTCATCAACAATTTCCATACAATTTGGGAAATTGTCTCTCAAAATCCCACTAACCCTTATAGTCACATCAATTCTTGGCCTCCCTAACTCCTCCAATGGAATAACCTCTACACCAACAACCTTTCCATGTTTCCATTTTGGTTTAACACCCAATAAATGCAGTATCTGTGCCATCCCTTCCCCATCAGCCCACATAATATCTGATGCCATCCAGTAAACAGCAATATTTTCGGGATATTTACTATTTTCTTTAAGATATTTTTCAATCAACTTCTCAGCTAACAAAACCCCAACCCTATATGCTGCCTTTGTTGGAATCTTGTATGGATCTAAAGAGTAAAAGTTCCTTCCAGTTGGAAGGATATCATCTCTACCTCTCGTTATTAATCCAGAAGGTCCTGGTTCTATGTATTTTGCATCAATAGCATTTAAAAGTGCATCTATTTCCTTAGATTGTTCTATTCTTTCATTTATGTCAAGTATTTTTTCTTTTAATTCTTTATCTTCAATATCTTCTCCATTCAATACTTTTCTTATTTCATCTTGTAACTTTCTTCTATATTCAAACTCCAAAGTGGCATTTATAAGCTCAATTCTCTTCTCTCCTTTTGGCAGTTCTCCAAATATATGCATGCCATCATTTATCTTTGAATTTTTTATCATCTCTAAGGTATTTCTCAACTCATCAAAGATTTCCTTAAAGTTTAAGTGGATATTACCTTCTTTTTCAATGTGTTTTATTTTCTCCTTAATTTTTAATAAGTTGGTTTTCTTCACTTCTTCAACAATTAAATGCTCTAACTGATGCCTTCTTGATGCATCCATCTCTTTTAGATACTCATTTACATAATTATCTAAGGTCTCAAGTTCTTCATTCATTGCATCGGTCATTACTGTTTGAAGATGGTCAATTAATACAGCATAACTCCTTCTCTTTGCAATAGTTCCCTCTGGTGGATTGTCTGAGTTGTAAATGTATAAGTGAGGAATATCATTTACGCAGATATCTGGATAACATTCATTTGATAAGCCAACATTCTTTCCAGGCAAAAATTCCAAAGTGCCATGTGTTCCAACATGAACCATGACATCGGCAACCTCACTAAAGTATTTATATGTGGCAATGTATTGATGTGTTGGAGGACATTCTGGATCGTGCAAAATTTTGCAAACTCTTCCATCACATCTCGCTCCCGCACAACCTCTTTTTGGCTGAACGCAGACATATACATTTCCAAATTTCAAACCAGTTATGACAATCTTGTTTTTTCCATTGCTATCCTTATAAACCATAGATGCTGGAATATCCTTTCCATTTAAGTCCCCCCATGTATCTAAGACCTTTTTTTGAACATTTTCTGGGAGTGTCTTGAAGTATTCCATATATTCTTCTTCGTCCATTAAATAGAGATAGCCCCCCTTTGCAATAATCTCATTTACAGTTGTCCATCTAAATTCGGAGATTGCTTTTTTGTCTAATATCAATTTTGCCAATTCCTTCCCATCTTTTGGGATGTTTTCAATATGATAACCTTCCTCTTTCATCTTTCTCATTATCCTTATCAAACTCTCGAATGAATCCAAATGTGCAGCACTTCCAACTGTTGCCTCAACAGATGCACATGCGGCATTATGCAAAATAAACACAACTTTTCTATCCTTTTTTGGTTTATTTTTTAAGTCAATCCATCTTTTTATTCTTTTAACCACTTTATCAATTCTATCATCTATTGCCATCTTCTTTTCCAAATTCCCCTCCTTATGCACAGTTCCAATTATAATTGGCTCTATAACACCTTCAAATTCAGGCAATGCAACTGTCCACCCTATATCAGCAGATAATCCCTGCATATCACTTTTCCATTCTTCGTAGGTTCTGTAATAACTTACTATTGGATGGAAAACTGGAATATTGAGTTTTTTTAGGATATCAACCCCTTGTAATTTCTTTAAACTGCCTTTTTCAACAACCGTTCCCAACGGGAATGACAATAGGTTTATCAATGCATCTATTATTGGTTCTCCATTTTTAAGGAAGTATTTTAAGACACATTCCCCACTACCTATGGCATTTAGATCTTCATTTTTTGCTCCATAGGAAAAAACAGGAATTACATTAAAGTGCTCTTCTAATTTATTTATTAAAGCATCTATAACTCCC
The DNA here is from genome assembly GCF_000214415.1 of Methanotorris igneus Kol 5. Classification (NCBI taxonomy): domain Archaea; kingdom Methanobacteriati; phylum Methanobacteriota; class Methanococci; order Methanococcales; family Methanocaldococcaceae; genus Methanotorris; species Methanotorris igneus. The sequence continues at coordinate 610,761 of NC_015562.1, read as the reverse complement.
ATGTCCTCATTTACGAGATAATGCCTTGAAAATAAAACCCCCACAGTGTTCTTTTTGTTAAAGTTTACATTATTTAAGAATTCGTCTAAACTCTCAAAGATTTCCCCCTTATAAAATATACCTTGAAATGGTAGTTCTTTTGGTGGAGATACAGGAATATTTATGTTTAGAGTTTCCCTTATGAGGTATAAGATTAGGTTTTTGAAATTCTCAACACCCCCGTAAACCGTGTATAGATATGCCTTATGGGAGAGTTTTGAGTTCCAATATACAGGATCTTGGCTTGTTATTATTAAATTTTTGAATTTATTGGTATTAATCTCTTCATAAAAATCATCGGTGGAAGTTCTATACATAAATACAATATCCGATTTTTTTGCATCATTTAGAAAATCATCTAATTTATCTGGCATATCTCTTGTTGAATATAATCTTAAATCAATGTTTAAATTGGATAATTCTTTTTTCAATTCGTTCCACGCCTTGTTTAATATAGTGCAGTAGGATGCCCACATTAAGGCGGTTATGGTTATGTTCATACAATCACCATAAAAATTTCATACTTTTATTATCTTAGTCATACTATATCATGAATATTATTACTATTTATATTTTGCGATATTTATGAGGTTGTCGAAAAATACGAATACTATAAATAATAGTAATAATAATTATGAGCGGCAGAAAAACCAAAAGAAAAGGATACTGGAAAGCCTACGATAAGAGGTTTAAGATATTCAATATTAAGTACACTTATGATTTTGTTTCATTTATTATAAATATTTTACTTCCATATAAAGAAAAACGCAAAGTAGGAAGGCCTTTAGCTATAAGTTACAATGAATATATAGCTACTCTAATAATAAAACACATTTTTAGAATTAGTTTAAGAGATTTAGAAACTCTTTCCGATTATTTACATAAAAAGCATATAGATAGCTCCACATACGGAAAAGCTTTTCAGAGGATTAAAATAAGCGATTTAACTAAAATAATCGTTGGATTACACTTAATTATTGCTAATTCGTTAAAATCATCGGTTATAATTTACATAGCTGATTCCACTGGAGTCCATTTATTAAGAGTGTATTGTGAAAGAATCAGAGTTGTGAATAATGAAATAAAAAAGGTAAAGTATCGGGTTTTTGACAAAATGCACGTATTAGCTTGCTATTATAAAGATTATGGATTAATTTCGATTGTTATGGTAAAATGGGATAATGGATATAGTTCAGACAGTAAAAACTTACTAAAAATGATAAAATCTTTAGATTTTGTGAAAGGTGCGATAATATTGTTGGATGGTGGTTACGATGATGAAGATTTACTTAGAGAGTTGTTATCTATAGACCTCATTCCAATAGTTAAAACAAAAGAGTTTAAATGGGATTACGGTATTTCTAAAATCAGAAAGAAAGTTAAAAAATTGTTTGATAAGAAACTGTATAAAATTAGAGGGGTAATAGAAGCGATATTTGGAGGGCTAAAAACTAAATTTAGATTAACTCTAAATGAAAAACTACCTGAAAGTAGATGTAGAGCTACTTTAGCAGTAGCAATCGTTCATAATATTTTAACACTAATGAGAGTTATTAGTATTAGAGAGTAATATTTAAATTCATTGATGAAATAATTTTTCGACAACCTCGATATTTATCATGATTAATAATTACAAATTAGGTTTTTAATACCAATTAGTAAAAAATGCCATAAAATTCACAAAAATCTTTATTTAGTATTATAATATTCATAATAATTTTGTATTTGTATGAAAAATATTTTTATATGTGGTTAAAATAATTTGTGTAAAAATAAAATATTTTTAAATTAGGTGAAAATGATGAACTATCCATTTACCGCAATTGTTGGACAAGAGAAGATGAAGAAAGCATTAATTCTAAACGCTATAAACCCAAAAATTGGTGGGGTTTTAATAAGAGGGGAGAAGGGAACAGCAAAATCTACAACAGTAAGGGCTTTGGCTGATTTGTTGCCGGAGATTGAAGTTGTTGAAGGATGTCCGTTCAACTGTGATCCTAATGGGGATTTGTGTGATATATGTAGAGAAAAGAAGGAAAGGGGAGAACTAAAAACAATTAAGAAAAAGATGAAAGTTATTAACCTCCCAATTGGTGCAACGGAGGATAGGGTTATTGGAACCCTTGATATTGAAAAGGCAATTAAGGAGGGAATTAAAGCCCTTGACCCTGGAATTTTGGCTGAGGCAAATAGGAATATTTTGTATATTGATGAGGTTAACCTTTTAGATGACCATATTGTTGATATCCTTTTAGATGCTGCTGCAATGGGATGGAATATTATTGAGAGAGAAGGGATAAAAATAAAACATCCCTCACGATTTATCTTAGTTGGAACGATGAACCCTGAAGAAGGGGAGTTGAGACCTCAAATCCTTGATAGGTTCGGGTTGATGGTGGATGTTGAGGGGTTGAATGACATAAAGCAGAGGGTTGAGGTAATAAAAAGGGTTGAAGAGTTCAATGAGAATCCAGAGGAGTTTTATAAAAAATATGAAGAAGAGCAATTAAAGTTGAGGGAAAAGATAGAGAAAGCAAGAGAATTATTAAAGAATGTAAAAATAAGTGATGATTTATTGGAATTAATTTCAAAAATCTGCATTGAGTTGGGTATTCCAACAAATAGGGCAGATATAACGGTTGCGAGAACGGCAAAAACCATTGCTGCATTTAATGGAAGGGATTATGTAACTGTTGATGATGTAAAAGAGGCATGTGAACTTGCCCTCCCACATAGAATGAGGAGGAAGCCATTTGAACCACCACAATTAAACAAGGAGAAGATTGAACAAATATTTAATGAGTTTGAGGAGAAGAATAACGAAAAAAATGAAGATGAAAAAGGTAATAAAGAAAATGATAAAGTAAAAAAAAACTAAATGAAAACAACAGTAAAGAAAAACAAGAAGAAAATGGAGGAGATTTTGAAAACAATGAAAATAAAGATGATAAAGAAGATAACAAAGAACATGAAAATAATAGTAGCAATAATAAAAGCAGCAATAACAAAGATAGCAACATTGAAGAGGAAAAAATATTTGACATAAATGGAGGAGCAAATCCAAAAATACTCAACATAAAGTTGAGAGATAGCATATACAGATATAGTAGTGGGAGGCACATAAAGAGTATTAGCAAAAAAGGAAGATATATAAAATATAGAATTCCGCATGGAAAAACAACTGATATTGCCTTTGATGCAACATTTAGGGTTAGTGCATTATATCAAAAAGAAAGAAGAGAGAAATTTAAGGACAAAAATTTGGCATTGTATCTTACAAAAGATGATTTAAGGGAAAAGGTTAGAGAAAGAAAAATATCATCTCATTTACTGTTTGTTGTTGATGCGAGTGGGTCTATGGGTGCGATGAGGAGAATGGAAGCTGCAAAGGGAGCAGTTTTGTCTCTCTTAATGGATGCATATCAAAAAAGAAATAAAGTAGGAATGATTGCGTTTAGAAAAGATATGGCAGAACTTGTTTTGCCTTTCACTTCATCTGTTGAACTTGGAGAGAAATTACTCAAAGAACTCCCAACTGGTGGAAAAACACCCCTTTCAAAAGCATTTTTAAAGGCATATGAGGTTTTTAAAAATGAAATGAGGAAAAATCCGAACATAATACCAATTATGATATTCATTAGTGATTTTAAGCCAAATGTAGCTATTAAAAAAGATTATATAAAAGAGGTCTTTGATATCTGTGATAAAATTGCAGAAGAAGGAATAAACGTCATATTAATAGATACAGAACCAAAATCATTCATAAAAATAGGTATTGGTGATAAAATCGCTAAGAGATATGGGTTTAAGTATTATAAAATAGATGATATTAGCGTAGATGGAATTTTGAACATCGTTAACCCTTTAATAAATTATTAATTTGGGATTTAGTCATACATTTATTTAAATTTACGAATCTAAAATGTATAAAAAATAATAAGAAGTTAGACATTTATGCTTTTAATTTGCTTCTTCTCCAGAATCTCATTTTTGGATGTGATCTTACTCTACCTTTTGTTTTGAGAATTACGAATAATGGAACTCTTCTGTTTTGTTTTAATGCTTTTGCTAATCTCAACTTTTTCCCTAATGGTTTGTTGCTTGCCATTCCTCTCACCTCTTTAAACTTTTATATTTCTTTTTTTAATCCAATAACCCTTGATTGTTTATGTCTTGGGAAGTATTTGAGTGGATCATACCCTTTCAATCTCATAAGTGCTCTAATTTCAGTTTCATAATCAGATTTTGGTAATTCCTCGCTCTCTTTTTCGGAGATTATGAAATATTCGTTAACTAATTTTCTTATGGTTCTATGCCCAAGCCCCATTAATGGGGTTAGATATTCGATGTTCTTTCTCATTTCAAGGCTCTGGACTTCAGAGTAACTTAACTTAGGAACTTTGTCATCTCTTCTTGTTCCATCTGCAAGAATCTTGTACTTATCAGCAAGAATTTCTAAAACCTTTTTATGAATAAATTGGATACCATTTGATGGGTAGCCGTCTTTTAATATAATGTCAACTGATTTTTCAAGTATTTCTCTTTCAAGGGTTATAACTTCATGCGGCAAACCCAAGATCTCAGCAGTTTCTTGAGCATATTTGTAGGAATCGAGGATACCAAAGTTTACAGTTAATAACTTAACATCATAACCCAATTTTTTCAATATAATTGCAGATAATGAGCTATCCTTCCCACCGCTGAATAATACATATGCCTCCATAGCATTCACTTTCTAATTATCTTGAATTCCCTTTTCTTTTTTGTTGCTTCATGTATTCTATCAAGCAAAAGTTTTAACTGCTCATCAGTGACTGGGATAGGTAACCTACCCATTTGGGCAAGTTGTATTAGTTGTAGTTCTACTTGCTCAGCAAATTCTGGTTTTGCCATTCTTATTCTTGCAAGTCTTGATCTTGCTTCTTCGGTTAAAATTTGTCTTAAAATTTTTTGTTTTTGGAGTTGGTATTGCATTTGTTGTTCTTGCAACTGTTGGAGTTTTTCTTGCTCTTCAAGTTTTTTCTGCATCTCCAACAGTTTGCGTCTTTTTATTTCTTCTAAATCCATATAAAATCCCCTTTTGTTGCTAAATATGTGGTAAAATCATGTCATTTGCAGAATTTTTATAGTTATTTGAATATAATAAATTTTTGAAAGAACGATAAATTAATTATAAAATTCCAAATGAAGCATAATTTATGCTTTTAATTTCATTGGAGATTGCGGTCATTTATAATGAAACAACCAAAATTATAGTTGTTTGCCAAAAATCAATTGTAAAATTCCAAATAAAGATTAATTACTTCATATAATTTAATGAAGTTTTCGTTCATTTGTAAGGCAAACAACTATACACCAAATACATCATCTACATGAAGTAGTTTATGTGAAGTAGTAGTTTATAATATTTTTGACTTAACAATCAAAAAAGTTATTAGTAAAAATTTTTAGTATTTGGCTAACTCTGGAATTTCATTGATAATTTCATCTCTAACTTCTTTTGCAGTGTTGTCTAATAATGATTGCCCTTTTGGTGTTATAACTCTCCCTTCTTTTGTTTTTGCAACTAATCCTAATCTTTCTAATTCTTGGAGTGCTTTTCTTATGATGTTTCCGCTACCTTTTACGAAGTGCTCTGGAGCGTGACCTCTGTTCTTTCTTCCACCGTAAGCAGTTCTCAATCTCTCAACACCAACAGGACCATTAATGTAAATTTTTCTTAAAATTGATGCACATCTTATATACCACCAATCTGGATTTTCAGGTCTTCTTTCTTTGTGAGCACCTGTCTTAACAAATGGAGTCCATGAAGGTTCTTTTAAACCCATTTCTTTTAATTTTTTTGCAGTTTTTTCTATCAACAATGCTGGTGGGACATCATACACTGTTACCATGTCAACACCTCACTTGGTTTTTTAGTTTTGCAGGAGGGCAAGTTGTTATTAAAACATTTTGCAATGCCTATCGCTTGTTATGTATTGATAATGAATACTTCATGTTTATCTTAAAATTACATTAGTAATTTATAAACTTAATCCAAAAAAAGAACATTGAATCCTCGCCGGGCAATCTCAATATTAATTCTACAATCATGTATATATATATTACGCTTAACCACTTAAGTTAAAATTTCTACAATTTTCCCTTTCTAAGTTTTTCAAATTCTGCAATAAACTGTTCTGCTTTTTCTTTTTCTTTCTCTTTTTTAGTCTTCTTTGATGTATATCTCTTCCAACCTTCTCTTGGTCTAAATAGAGTTATCACATGCCCAACGATACTTACTATTTCTGAATCAGTTTCTTTTGCTAATTTTTCGGCGATCTCTTTTTTGTCCATATATATTAATGCCGTTCTTCTTATTTTGACTTTTATAAGACCTCTATCTTTTAATTGCCTTTTCACTTCTTCAATGACCTTATCTACACCTTCTTTTCCAATCCAAACTACGGGTTTTATTTCATGAGATTTTGCTCTTAGTATTCTTTTTGCTTTTGAGGTTAATCTCTTTTGAGATACTTGATTCTCATTATTTTCCATGATTATCACCTTAGATTTGTAAAATTAGAATTATTGATTATAATGATAATGCAAAAATGACCTAATGAAAATAATATATTAATGTTTATTTATGTAGAAAAAATATTACCTAAAAACATATATATATTGGTTGGGGTCGGACATTTGTTCATATTTATATCAAAATATCAAACACACTTTGGTGGAGTTATGAAAGTAGTGTGGTGTATAACTGGAGCAGGACATTTATTGAGGGAGAGTTTTGAAGTTATGAAAAAATTGAAGAAACATGGGATAAAAATAACTACATTGGTTTCAAGGGCTGGGGAAGAAGTTGTTAAGATGTATGGGTTGATGGAGGATTTATATAAAATATCAAATAACAACTACTATGAGGAGTTGATTTTTGAGAGAGAACACCCTTATTCAGCACCAATAACTGGGAGATTATCGCTTGGAAAATATGATTACCTAATATCAACACCAACAACTGGAAACACAGTGGCAAAGGTTGTAAATGGAATAGCAGATACCTTAGTGACAAATGCCATTGCTCAGGCAGGAAAGGGATTTGTTAAATGTATAATAGTTCCAGTTGATTATGAGGAGGGAATTGTAACAACAAGGTTACCATTTTCAATAGATAGGGAAAAATGCACACTGTGCAAGGCATGTGTGGAAGTTTGTAAGAATAATGCAATTGTTGTGAATTTTGATGAAACTTCTTCTAAAAGTTTCATGGAGATAATCTTATCTAAATGTGTTGGATGTGGAAAATGTAAAGAGATTTGCCAATACGATGCAGTAATAGCTGGAAAAGAAATAAAAATGAGGGTTAGAAAGATTGACGCCGAGAATACAAGAAAATTAAAAGACCTTGAAGATACTATAGTGCTAAAACACCCCTATGAAATTATAGACATTTTATTAAAAAAACCTTAAAAAAACAGTAAAATTATCCATAAAATAATAAACAAATTTCAAACTTATACAATTTAAAAAATCCAAAAGTATATATATCTCATCTTCATATTGAATTATAGTAAAGGGAGGGATGTAGATGAGTGACAACAATGCAGTATACATAGGAAACAAGAGTATAATGAACTATGTTCTTGCAGTAATCACACAATTTAATACACAAGGGGCTAAGGAAGTTAAAATAAAAGCAAGAGGAAAGGCAATTAGCAGAGCAGTTGATGTTGCAGAAATGGTTAGAAATAGGTTTTTAACAGACGTTAAAGTTAAAGAAATCAACATTGGCACTGACAAAATTGAAAATGAGGATGGTAAGGTTGTTAATGTCTCAACAATAGAAATTGTCTTAACAAGATAAATTCGAATACTTTAACACTTAATCTTAATGCTAATTTTTGTTTGTTGGGTTATTTATTTTAATTTCCCATTGTTTTAGGATTTTGTTTAGGAATTCGTCTTTTTTGTGATTTTTTGTTGATGCAAATTTAATGTTAATTTTAATTTAATGATAAAAATGTTGAGGGGTTTGGATGGTAAACTATATCATAATAACAGCAACTGCACATGCGACAGAGGATGAGGATAAGGTTTTAGATGCAATGGCTTATTTTTTGCCAGATGTTGTTGGAGAGGATGACGTAGAATTGGAGGTTGTAGAGACGGATGGATATTTTGGTAACCCAATAAATGTCTATAAGATGACCATAAACAAAAAAGCAAATAAAGTTTTTAAGCACATTATGGATTTGCTAAAGAGTGATGAAAGAAACATAAACAAATTAAAGAAAGACATTGATTTAAGGATAGAAAAAAACAAGTTGTATTTAAGGTTTGATAAGCAGAAGGCATACTTGGGAGAATGCAAATTGATGGACGGAGATGATGTTGTAAGGATAGTCATAAACTTTAAGGTTTATGTTTCAAAAAATAAAGAAGAGAAGGTTAAAGAAAGGGTGCTTAAAGAATTGGGAATAGAATAATAATGAAAATGAAAAATAATTATAAATAATAGTTGATTTTTGCTTAACTTTAAAGTTTTTGGGATAAAAAATAAAGGGATAGTTATGCATGAACTCTCTTATGCAACATCTATGCTTGATACTATTATAAATGCTGTAAAAGAGCAGGAGAAGGACGGGAAAAAGATAAAAAAGGTTTCTGAAATAAATTTGGAGGTTGGAGAATTAACATTCATAAACATTGAGCAGTTAAAATTTGCGTTTGAAGTTATTGCAGAGGGGACTATCTGTGAGAATGCAAAGATAAATGTGCAGTTTATAAAACCTTTGGCAGTGTGTAAAGATTGTGGATATGAGGGGAATGTTAAAGCAGAGGATGAATTTGAAATTTATTGCCCAAACTGTAATAGCATGAACTTGAAGTTTAAAGGAGGGAAAGAATTCAACATAAAAAATATTGTTGTAGAGTTTGATGAGTAATATTGACTTTTGAAATTATTAAAACTTAAAATCAAAATAGAAAAATTGGTAAATGCAAAAATATAGTCGTGTGCGGAAATGATATACGGCAAAACCTTCGGTTTTGCCAAAAACCCTTCTAACGCACACGAATAAAGGCATTATCCCCCATATGTTTAAAATAATATTATTTTATAAAATCCTCTTTATAGCGTTCCAAACTAAATAAGATTGAGGTTTTAAAGTTCCTTCAATAGGGTCTAAAAATAGAATATTTTCTTTAACTAAATAAATATAAACTGGCGTAGGCATCTCTTTTTTTAGGATTTCATATTTATTTTTAAATAATTTTAATGCGTTGATAATATCTTCTTTTTTAAGTTCAATAACTTCATTTTTTATCTTTACTTTTGGTTTTGAATACTCTAAAAATTCCAAAAACATATCTAACTTCGAAACCTCTTCTTTAAGCATTAAATCTAAAATCTCTTTTAACTCTTTATATCTCATCTCATCAATCACATTATAAAGATATAATGGCTTTCCCCCAATATAGGAGAAAATTAACTCTTTATCCTCATCAGAAAGTTTTTTATTTAGGAGATTTTCTGATAAAAAATCAATAAACTTTAAGGCAGTTTCTTTATCAAAATCATCCACTAAGATATATTTAGCCCTCCCTTCCAACTCTCCAGTGTTATAAACATACTCAATAAACAAACTATCGGAAGAAAGACAAAAAACATGGCATAAATGCTGTTCTTTTGTTAAAGATACTAAGAACTGAAACAACTCTTTTAATAAATACTTTTGCCTATTTTCTTTAATCATCTGAAGTTCATCCAATATTAAAATTGGTTTTTTCCCACTCTTTTTAACCGCCAATAATAAACTGTTTAAATACTGAAAAGCATCATTTATTTTCTCCTCAAATAACTTATCAAACTCTACTTCTGGAATTGGAATACCAGTTAAAATCTTAGCCCCCTTAGTTATTAACTTTAAAACTTCATTTTTATCCTTTATCTTTTCAAATAAGTCATCCTTTTTAGTGGTAAAAATTGCTTCTATAAATTCTCTCTTTTCTGAAATTAGATAAGTCCTAAAATTGATATAAAAAACCTTATAATCATCAGATAGTTCATTTTCAATAATGTGTTTTATTAGAGTAGTTTTTCCAGAATTTAAAGGACCATAGGTAAAATAAATACTATTTGGCTCCCCTTCTAAGATTGATAAAATTTCTTTTATTTCTTTTTCTCTGTTGAAAAATTTCATTTAATCACCAAAAAATTGTTAGGTTAATATTAAGATTGTATCCATAAATCTAATGTTGTTTGATATGGTGTCTTCTTTTCTACAATGTAAATCTCTTCTTGTAGTAAATCAGTAAGCACTTCTTTATTACAAACTCTTATAAACCATATCAATGCTTCTTTTGATGGAATTTTAATTATAGCCTTTCCATTATTTGTTATGATTTCATAGGAAATATCATTTTTTAGTTTATCATGACTTTTTGCAGTTTTAATTAATTTAATAAATTTATCATGCTTACTTTTGATTAGCATTCCATTTTTATCATGGAAATTAAGAACACCACTTTCATACAGTTGAGTTAATTTTCTTGTATATTTTGTATCCTATAAATTTGAGTGTTGGATTTACATAAATCAAGTTAGAGTTTATGTATATCCACCAAACAAATACAAACAATACAATTAACGATAAACAACTATATAAATTTAAATCAACTTGTGTAAAAGGTATGATGTATGTGATTAGATATTCTAAATATGAAGATACTATTAACCAAACTTAATTTTTATTCCATAAAAATATTTATTATTTTGATTTAAACCACTCCCCCTGTGGTATCTCTCTTTTGTATTTTTAAATTAAGAAATTATCTTAAAATTAGAATTCAAAATAGAAAAATTGGTAAATGCAAAAATAATTTTATGTAATTGATTTTATCTCATTTAGCAACTCATCTAAAACCTTTATGTATTCGACTTCTCCCTTCTCTATTTTGTCCATAACATTCTCCAACTCTCTTGTTCTCTCTTCACAAATTAGGTTGTAGTAGTTATTTTTTAGGTAATTGTAGACCTCAATGCCCAATTTTGTTGGAATTATTTTGCCTTTATCCTTGCTTTTTAAAACATACTTCCTATCAAATAGTTTTTTGACGATTTGAGCATAGGTTGAAGGTCTTCCGATGCCCCTCTCCTTCATCAATTTAATAATCTCTCCTTCATCATACAAAGATACTTTTGGAACCTTTCTGATGGATTTTTCAATGATTTTTAAGGTATTCTTTTCTATTTTTGGTAGTTTTCTAAGTTTTAGGTTGTAGATTTTTGTCCATCCATCATATATTATGTTTGTATAACCCTCAACTTTTGTATCTAAATCCTTTATAGTTATCTCCTCATACTCAACTTTGCATTCCTTCATTTGAGATGCAATAAATCTCCTAAATATCAAATCATAAATTTTTATGTGGTCTTTTGTTAGGTAGATGTTGTTGTTTTTTATGAATTCAATTAATTCAGACGTGTCCATTGGTTTTGTTGGTCTTATACACTCGTGTGCCCCTTCCATGTAGTATTCTCTATTTTTTAGGTAATCGAGCATGTCATTGAATTCCAAATACTCTCTCGCTACCCTCATACCATCCAAGGATACCCTTGTTGATGATGTTCTATGGTAAGTTGTTAGCCCAAGCTCAAAAAGTTCTTGGGCAATTTTCATGACTTCATCACTACTAAGTCCAAACCTTTTTGTTGCTTCCTCTAATAGTGTATCTGTTGTAAATGGTGGGTTTGGATAAATGTCTTTCTCATAAACATTTACTTCAACATCAACGTAATCTTTATCTTTAATCTTTTTAGCAGTTTCATCGTCAACAATTGTTCCAAATGAAATGTCATCCTCCAATTTTAGGTAGAGATATGGAACTTTTATTTGGTATTCATTATATCTATCAATAATCCATCCCAAAACTGGCGTTTGAACCCTTCCAGCAGATAAGTAGGTGTTATTAAATGCATCCCATAACTTTTTACTCAACTCAAACCCAATCCACCTATCTTCAATCCTCCTAACAACTTGCGCCCTTACCTTATTTTCATCTAATGATAACTCTTCACTTTTACCTTCTTTAACTATTTTTATTGCATTCATTATGGCTCTTTTTGTTATCTCATTAAACCCAATTCTAAAGATATTTTTGTTGAATGGTTTTAGGTTTAGATATATATCATACCCAATCTTCTCCCCCTCAACATCAATATCCGTTGCTATAAACACGGCGTCAACTTCACTTGCCAAATCCCTCAATATTTCAATGTTCTCCTTTGCATCATGAATAACTATATTTTCATTGGTTTTTTCCTTAATTCTTTTAATTAGCTCCTCAATATTCTTCTCATCAACAAATTGCTCTCCGTTTACCCTCTTAATTGTCCCATAAATTGGGATGTATGAATTATTGCCTATCAACACCCCATGATAGCCCTCTTTTGTTACCAAATCAAATATATGCCCACCGCTTGCAGTTATAATCAAATTCCAATCCCCAATACAAACCTCATAAACCTTCTTATTATTTATTCTCCTAACAGACGGCTTTCCGAAGAAATTTGCAATCGTCCTTGCTTTGTTAGGGCTTTCCACAACCATCAACGCAGATTTTAATAAATCTGGCACTTTATTTTTTTCTTTGGTCTCTTTCAACTTTCTCCTATCTTCATCAATTTTCTCTATCAATTTTTCAACGTCAATCTCATCAATCCTCTTAAACTCACCCTCATACATGAAGAGCATATACTTCTTCAACCCCTCAAACACCTCTGCATCATCAACTAAAACAATTGAAGCCCCCTTAATTAACCCATTTTCAGTCATCCTTGATGTTCTTCCAGATGTTTGAATGTATGTTTTTACATCAGGGATTAGTAGATAGTATTTATTATCCTCTTTCCTCAATGAGAAGTTTTTTATTTTTAGTGTGTTTTTTACCAATTCCATTAATTCTTCTTCATTTAATCCCTCAATGCTTATATTTTCATTTTCCTTTTTAAGTGTCTCTTCTAAATCAATCTTAAACTTTGGAACTCCGTAGAAGATGCAGTATCTTATCCTCTCTGGTATATCTAACCCCCTAACCAAAACACCATAATATGATGCCACTCCAATTAAAACATCAATCTCCCCATTTTTAAATTCCTCAAATCCTTTCTTATCTTTTGAGTGGATTAGTTTTGCCTTTATGCCATTTTTAATTAAAAATTCCTCAATTTCTTCCGCCTTTTTTAGCCCATAATCAATAGGAACAAATATAATACCTCCATCGCCAAATATCTTTATATATTCCAAAATTTTCTCCATGCTGAGGTTTTCGTCATAAATATCCTCAACATCCCTCAATTTGCTCATTCCATACCCAATTTCAAAATCCAAAAGTTCCCTATATAGCTTTACCTTATCCCCATAGGATTTTCCAGTGGCAGATGCAACAATCATACATCCGTGATTTATTTTGCTAATCATTTCCTTTAATTTTTCCCTTTCTTTTAATGCATCTTCTATCTTCTTTTTTCTTATTAAATAAAGGATGTTGTATGCCTTCTTAATAATCTCATCACTAAACCCTAAAAGTTTTAAACTTTTATCTATATTCTTAGATGCCTTTAAAAACGCATCAACGTCATCAATAAAAACAAAATCAAACTTATCATCTATTGGATTTTTTGATAGGTAGTTTGATGTTGTGATTAATATGTTGTAGTCCTTCTTTTCAATTTTCTCCTTTGCCACCCTCTTCTCTTCAGATGAAAGTTCAGAATGGTAGGCAACAACATTAACCTCTACCCCCGCTTTATTTGCCATGTTTATGATTTTTTCGTATGTTTGCTTAACTAACAAAGTTGTTGGCAAAATGATGTATGACTTTTTGTTTTTTGTTGCAAAGTAAATTGCCGTAATCATCCCAAATACACTTTTCCCTACACCCGTTGGCGCAACTATTGAGAAACTTTTGTTCTTTAATACTCTCTTTGCCCACATCCTTTGTATGCTCAATAATTTAAATCCACAACGCTCTGCGACATCCTCCAATTCCTTTAATTCATTTTTTAATTTGCAATAATCTTCCAATGCTTTTAATGTATTCTTCTCTGCTAAATATTTGCATATATTGCTAACTGAATCATCTTCCATACAATTTTTGCATGTTAATCCTTTATCTAACCTTAAACTTTCTATATCACTGTGGCAATTTGGACACATGTTTTTGAATATTATTGGTACCATATTCCCCCACCAAAATCGACAAATATATTAGTTATTTGCGAAATTTATGTTACATATTAGGCATAATAAAATTTCTGAAAGAACGATAAGTTAAGCGTAGAATTTCAAATAAGTCTTAGTTCATCTCTCTATTTTATTAATGATTATGGTCACATATAACGCAAGCAACTATATTTTTAATATTAAATTTTTAATTAAATTTTTAAAATCCCTCTATATGGCCTTTTATTTATAACCTTTTCTGTTTAGGTGGAAGTATGTTTGAGGATGATAAAAGAAAAACTTTGATGGAACTTGAACTTGCTATAAGAAGCAATCTTGTAGATGAAGAGATAATCCCAATAATAAATAAGATTAATGAATTAGATGATTATTACACAACAAGTAGTTGTATTGGAAGATGCGGGATAATGGAATTTCCTAAGGGAAAAAATCCAAAAATCCACTCGCGATGGCTGGGAAAGTGGCATCATTATGCAACTTATGATGAACTATTCGAGGCATTAAGAAAAAAATCCGATGATTTTGAATTGATGGTTTTTGTTATGAACTCTCCAATATTGCACATAGCAGCGAGGGATATAAATTCAGCAAAGAAAATGGTCGAACTTGCTATACATAATGGATTAAAGGCATCGTCTATAAAATCAGTTAGCGATAAGAGGGTTATTGTGGAAATACTTGGTACATATAAGATAGATGCCCCAATTGGGAAAGATGGAAAAATCCTTGTTAATGAAGATTATTTGAAGTTTTTATTGGATGTTGGAAATTTCAAATTGAAAAAATCTCGAGAGATTTTGATGAGGTGGTATAATAAACTTAATGAGCTAAAAAAATAACAAAAACTATATATTTTTCATTATCCAAATATTAATGTAGGTTGTTGTGAGGTGTAGAAGATGCTTAAAGAAGTATTTAAAAATGCTGATTCAAAAGATTTGTTACCATTAGCTATGGCTATCCATATTTTAGTAAATAAACTTCCTGTAACAGCAAGAAGTAAGGAAAAACCCGGAGTCAGGTTAGAGAAGGGTAAAGTTGTTGATGACAACTATGAGGGGTATGTGTTAAAGCTGGCAATAGAGAAGGGGGAAGTTCTAAGAGTAACTCCAATTGTAGGGCCATATAAAGGACTTCCAGTAATTGTTGTGCCTATAAAAGATGGGGATGAGGTTTTAGGAGCAATTGGTGCTGTTGATATCACTGCTGGAATATTTGAGGAAGTTTTATTGCTTGCAAGAAGACCAGAGTTATCTGAGTTTTTACCTGAAGATGCATTCCCAAAATAAAATTGTATTAGAGTTTAAATAGACTCCTAAAATTTTTGAAAGAGGATTTGACCTATTTGAACATTATAGTTCTAAAAAATATAGCAATGAAATACGAAAAATTTAAAAATACAAACGTCTATTTTGCTTTGAGCATAATTAATTTTTTAGGTGATAAAGTGAAGAAAGTATTCATATTTCCTCCAAACAGTTTAATACTGGGAGATTTGGTTGAGAGGTTTGGGCATAAGCCTTTGATGTTAAACAATGTAATTGGGCAAAAAGTTAGAACTGCTGAGATAGATAGCCCCCCATTAAACATAACTGACGAAGATCCAAAGAAAGGATTAAAATATGCTGCAATTGAAGTCCCTTCTGGAGTTAGGGGAAGAATGTCATTAATAGGGCCATTGATAGAAGAGGCAGAGGCAGCTATTATAATGAAAAATGCTCCAATTGGCTTTGGATGTGTTGGATGTGAGAGAACAAATGAATTAACAAAATATTTGATTAGAAGAAAGGGCATTCCTGTTTTAAATGTGGAATATCCTAAAACAGAAGAAGAAGCAAAAATCGTAGTTAAAAAAATTGCAGCATTTTTAAAAGAATTAGAGGAGGGGGATAATGGAGTGTCCGAATAAAGAGAAAAATCTAAACAGATGTAATTGTTCTTACCCATCATGCTCAAGAAAAGGTTTATGCTGTGAGTGTTTGCATTACCATTTAAGAAATAGACAGTTGCCTGCGTGCTGTTTCCCAGATGATGTTGAGAAAACCTACGACAGAAGTTTTGAGAAGTTTGCAGAGTTAGTTATGAAAGGAAAGATTTAATATAGTCAGTGGGAAATATTGGCTATGTGGTCATGACCATCAATTTTACCATATTTTCCTTGGAGATTAAATATTTATGGATGTTGATTAATTTTTTCTTTTTTAAATTGATATTGCATGTTGTTAAATTTACATAAATCCTATAAACTCCATTCATAAATTTAAATATTTTGTAAATGTTGATTTATAGTTGTGTGCGTTAGAAGGGTTTTTGGCAAAACCGAAGGTTTTGCCGTATATCTTTTGGCAAAATCCCTTGGGATTTTGCCGCATATTAATTTTTTGTTTGTGGGAAAACAACCATTGCAAAAAATTTGTTCCAATTTAAAAGTTATATTTATATATGCAAATATTTGCATGTTTAGTTATACGATGAAGTTAATAACAAACTATAGTTGTTCGCCTTACAAATGCATGAAATCCCTATTAGATTATATAAGTATAAGTGATAATTAACCTTTATTTGGAATTTTGCAATATGGTTTATTACCTTTAAAAAATAAATGGCAAAACAAAGTTTTGCCGTATAATTTTGTTGCATCTAAATCCGTGCAAAAAATTGGCGAACAACTATACTCAAGAACCCAATCCTAACATAAAACAGTGAAAAAAAAAGAAATTTAAGATTTTTACTCCCCTAAGGCTCTAATTGAAACTTTAGAAAAGTTTCATCAAAAGGGATGCACTACTTCGCTTCGCTCGGCAGTGCCTCTTTTAGGTAAAAATAAAATTTCCATCCCCCTAAGGGTCTGATTTTAACTGTTAATATCTATGTAAATTACTTAACAGCTCCACCAGCATTTCCATCCCCCTAAGGGTCTGATTTTAACCCTTTCCAAATGGCTTTTAATGGTTTTGGGGCTTCATCATTTCCATCCCCCTAAGGGTCTGATTTTAACAAATTGTTGAAAAGAGTGATATTAAGATAGAAATTGTTGATTTCCATCCCCCTAAGGGTCTGATTTTAACAAATTGTTGAAAAGAGTGATATTAAGATAGAAATTGTTGATTTCCATCCCCCTAAGGGTCTGATTTTAACTTAACTTAATGATTTGAAGCACACTTGGAGGTTTAGAAAAGATTTCCATCCCCCTAAGGGTCTGATTTTAACACGAATCAGATTATTTAGAATTCAATTACAATCATACCAATTTCCATCCCCCTAAGGGTCTGATTTTAACAAAACTACATGTGTATATATTGTATATTGATTATATATTTCCATCCCCCTAAGGGTCTGATTTTAACTAAATCAATAATTTTTAATATTGCCCATTTTTGTGCCTTTTTCCATTATTTCCATCCCCCTAAGGGTCTGATTTTAACATATATATATGTTTCGGTTTTAAAGTTCTTAAAAATATTTCCATCCCCCTAAGGGTCTGATTTTAACTCTTTGCTTTAACCTTAAACTTTTTGCGTTTTAGTAGCAATTTCCATCCCCCTAAGGGTCTGATTTTAACAGTCCCGAGCCATCTGTTTATTGGATGGTAGGGACATTTCCATCCCCCTAAGGGTCTGATTTTAACTGTCAATCAAAAGCCAAAGCAATTGACTTCTACAATCCAATGAACTAATGTCGTCCCTCTCATTTCCATCCCCCTAAGGGTCTGATTTTAACTTATGGTTTGCAATACTTGTAACTCAAAGTTTCTCATTTCCATCCCCCTAAGGGTCTGATTTTAACTCCAAGATTTAGATTCATAATATTGAATGGTGTTCCATTTCCATCCCCCTAAGGGTCTGATTTTAACTAGATGATGGAAAAATTATTGAAAAAAATGTATAGGTGGGAAGTAATTTCCATCCCCCTAAGGGTCTGATTTTAACAGGACAATATTTTGCTCTTTTTCCTATATAAAGGTTTCTATTTGCTTCTTTTTAAAGCATTGATTTTCGAAGGGGTATTAACAGTGTTCATTTATATACCTCTGCACTTCTCTAAAAATCGTTTAAATTCGAAATAATTTTTTAAAATCGTTTTAAATCGTTAAATAAACTTCATCAATCGGGGAAAACTTGAAATAATTCCTATTATTCCTTAAAATCCAAAAATCTCAATAAATCCATAAAATTAAATATTTAAATTCTTAAAAATAAAGCACCCTCCGAAATTTGATAAAAATCCTTAAAATTAAAAAATATTGCCTGAAAATTTAGTAAACTAAAAAATAATAATTTTTAGCGAGAGAGGGGTAGTAATACTTTTCATGAATTTTATAATACTAAAATCCAAATCTTGGAATATAGAGTTATGAAAAATTGTCTTGGACAAAAATTTTTGCCGAAAAATTTTGTTTTGAATATAAAACCAATAATAATTTTCCAATGGTAATTTTCCACTTATTAACGTCTGAGACTATAATACCAAAGCGTTATTTTGATTAGCCGTCAAATTATTTTATTTGCTTTATTTTAAACTCATATTTTTTTAATTCATCAATGCTCATTCTCTCTTTTGCTTCATCAATTGGAATTAAATATAAAAACTTTGGTTCCCATGGAAATCCTTTCAATCCCAAAATTATGGCATCAAAATCTTTTGGGATATCCAACTTTATTATTTCATTGACAGGATAACTTTTCCTATATGTTGGATAAAGTTTTTTGCCTTCATAATATAATACCCCATCTTTAAACTCCATCCCAACATTTTTAAGGTATTCAATAAACTCTCTAATTTCCTCATTAATTTCTCCTTTCGATTCTTCTTTTGTTTTGGAAATTTCTGATGAATCTTCAATAGGAATTTTTCTTCCAAAGTTTATTTTTACTTCACCACTCTGTGAGGTATCTTTTATTTTTATTTTTTTCCTCCTTAATTTCTTAATAAATTCATGAATAGACACTTTAAACTTCCTATATAATAGATAAGTCCCTAATAAAACGGCGAGTGGAATCAATAGGAACACTCCAGCAATTATGAGCAATAATATTAACCCCAAAATTAATATTGCCCAAATTCCATCAATTCTGTAAACCTTAATCATAATATCACTATCGCATTTTTTAATTAAAATTAAGTTGAGACACCCTACATATAAACTTTTATTGCGAATTCATCAGTATGTATCCAACCCCCTGCCCAAAACTTAGACCCCCGTCACCATTTGGTACGTTCTTGTGGTATAAAAATTTAAATCCACAATTTTCAACATTCTTTCTGATTCTCTCTGAAATAATCTTATTGTAAGATACTCCTCCACTCAACCCAATACACTCAACATCTAACTTCTCCGCATTTTTTATTGCTATCCTTGAGAGCCCATCTGCAATGTAAATGTGGGCATAGTAAGCAATAGATCCTCTATCAATACCATTTTTAAGCATCTCATAGCAGTCATAAACCAAATCTGTTGTATTTAATATGTTATTTTTTATTTTTGGGGAAACTTCAATGTCTATTCTTTTTCTTTTTATATATTCACTTGCCAATGCCTCTAACCTTATTGCGGGCTCTCCATCGTAGGTTTTTTCAAAGGTAACTGATAAAAGTGAGGATATGGCATCTAAAACCCTTCCACATGAAGTGGTTATTGGACAGTTGATTTTCTTTTTTAATTGGAGAGCGAAAATCTTCAATTCTTTCTCTGAGAAGAAGTTATATTCCTTTATAATATCTATTGCTTCTTCACAAATTTTCTTATATAAAATCCCCAACAACATTCTAAGAGGATATTTTGTTGCCAAATCCCCACCAAGTTGATACTGCTCTTCTAAGTGCCCTATTCTTTCCATTTTATTGTTTTTCCATGCAAATATTTCTCCACCCCAGATATTTCCATCCAATCCATAACCGACTCCATCCAAAGCCATGATTACGCAATCATCAAAGTAATTATTATCCCCCATCAATGAGAACGCGTGTGCGTGGTGATGTTGAATTCTAAATAACTCTACCCCCTTATCTGCTAACTCCTCAGCAAATTTTGTTGAATTAAAGAGGGGATGCATATCACAAACAACAGCATCAATTTTATTTGTGTTGGTTATTTTTATTATGTTGTTTATTGCATCCTTTAAATAACAAAAGGTCTCATATTTTGATGTATTTCCAATGTATTGGGTTAGATAGAATTTATTTTTCTTTACAAGGCATGCTATTGAGTTCAATTCCCCTCCAACGCAGAGGATGTTTTTGTTGTTCTCTATGTCCACTTCAATTGGCTCTGGTGCAAAGCCCCTTGATCTCCTTAAGAATATCATTCTGTTGTTTATCTTTTTCATAACGCTGTCATCACATCTATTTATAATCCTCCTATTATGCAATAAGAAATAATCCGCAATGCCTTTTAATTTCTTCAATATTTCCCCATTATCTTTAACCATAGGAAGCCCTGGTAAATTTGCAGAGGTCATTACGTAGGCAATCTCTTTGTCAAAAAGCAAATAATGCAACCCACTATATGGAAGCATAACGCCAATAGTATCTAAATTTGAGACGTATTTTGAGAAATATCTATCATAATCATCATTCTTTTTTAAAACAACAATAGGTCTTTTTGGGGAAATTAATGTCTCTAACTCCTCATCATCATACTCTGCAAATAAACCTAAATATTCTAATTTACTCGTCACAGCAAAGGGTTGAGATGGCCTCCCTAACCTCTCCCTCAATGTTAAAACAACTTCATCATCATTTACCTTACAAACTAAATGCGTCCCCCCAATACCTTTAACCGCCAAAATTTTACCTTCCTCTAAGAGTTTGACGGCCTCATTTATTGCTTCATCTTTCTCATATAAAACTTCTCCATTTTCATCAGTTAAGAATACCTTTGGTCCACAATTTGGGCAGCATGTTGCTTGGGCATGAAATCTTCTATCTAATGGATTTTTATATTCTTTTAAACATTCCTCACAAAGTGGAAAGTCCCTCATTGATGTATTTTCCCTATCATAGGGAACTTTTTCAACAATGGTGAATCTTGGCCCACAATTTGTGCATGCAATGAATGGATATCTGTATCTCCTATCGTTTTTATCCATCATCTCTTTTAGGCATTCATCACAAATAGCAACGTCTGCTGGGATTGTTCCTTCTTCTTCTTTGTTTGTTTCTTCACTATCTAATATAACAAAATCATCAAAATTTACTTCATCCCTTAATTTAAATATTTTCAAATCATCAATTTTTGATAGTGGGGGCTTTTTTGACTTTAAATCGTCTATAAATTTTTCTATATCTTCTTTTTTACCTCCAACTACAATTTCAACGTAATTTCCCATATTTTTGACATATCCTTTTAAATTATTCTCTTTTGCTATTCTATAAACGAAAGGTCTAAACCCTACACCTTGAACTATACCTTTTACATGTATTTTTATGAAATCCATAAACCCACCACACAAAAATAATTTTAATAGATATTAGGTTTAAGATTACAGTAATTTATTATTAAAATGGGTATTATTAATTTTTGGAATGCCCCCATTAAGAAAAACGATAACTTTATATTATAGTAAATAAATAATTCAATTTGAGTAAGCTTTTGGCAAATATACCACAACTGTTTATGTTGAGAAATTTTCCATGTGTAGATAAAGTTATTCCAAAAATTTTTATGGGGATGAGGCAATGGCACAGATTCCGTTGGATATCTTAAAAAATACAAATAGACCCACACTTGGTGACAGTATAAATACAGTATTGTTTAGAATCATTAGATTTGCAGATTTAGAAAAATATTTGGGTGATGGGGCAAATGCAGTACTTTACGCTTCTGGAAAAAAATTTGGAGAATCATTAGATTTAAAATCTGTAGATGATGTAATTGAATTCTGCAAGGATAACAAAATTGGGATTGTTGAGATTGTAAATGAAAACCCACTGCAAGTAAGGGTATATGAATGCATAACATGTTCTGGATTACCTAAAATGGGTAAGACATTGTGCCATTTTGAAGGAGGGTTCATAGCAGGTTGTTTGGAGAATATTTTTGGTAAAAAAGTCCAAGTAAAAGAAACCCACTGTGCTGGACTGGGGCATGAATATTGCCAATTTGATGTTAAGATTCTTGGCTAACCAAAATATTTTTATATGGATTTTTGATAGTATATTTTAACTTTTTTGATTTTCTTAAAGTTTCCTTATAAGTTTTTCAACAACAAAATATCAAAACTCTTTTATAGATAATATATGCACTTTATAACCCCCTCTGTAGTGGATGTCCTGAATAAAGGTATAATACACTAAATTTAAATTTAGAGTGGATAATTTCCATATAATTGCAGAATGATTTATAGTCGTTTGCGGAATTATACGGCAAAACCTCTGGTTTTGCCATTAATTTTTTAAATAGCAACAAATAGTATTCTTAAAAAGTAGTTTGCAATAGAGGATGTCTAAGAGAGGACGTCGAACAAAGCGAAGCATCTTATCCTATTTGGATGAAACCAAACCGTAAAGGTTTGGGTCACAAAATCGATAAGTTTTGTTCAACCTTTTTAAAAGGTTTCATTTTGAATAAAGCATATTTATACCTCATTTCATTGAAGATTTTAATTGTTTATAACGTAAACGGCTGTAAATAAAGTCAAAAAATGATAACATGATGGTGTTAGAGATATTTTCAAAAGTTCTTCCATTGATATTTTTGGGGGTTTTATTGGCAAATATTATGTGTCACTTAAATATACTCTACAAACTCCAAAAATACATAAAAAACAAATATTTTCCAATTCTTGCCGTTTACTTTGTTAGTTCCACGTCTGGGCATTTTTTGCTTAATAACCTCTGCGATAAAGGAGAACTTTCAAAGGAAAATCTAATGCCGTTATACTTCTTAGGTATGTTTTCATTTGGTATTCATATAATATTGTTCTTTGCCATTCCCATGGCGACGAGTTTAGGTCTTTATGTTGGGGGATTGTATGTTTTGATTAAGTTTTTAGTTACATGCATGTATTTGCTCTTTGGTATTTTGATGTTAAGAAAAAATAACACCCAAATCAATGTGGATTTTAATTTTAAGTCTGGAGGAATAAAAGCAATAATAAGAGACACGCTAAAACAATATGCGAGAGTTTTGATGTCCTTTGTTCCATCCGTATTGATAATAACTTACCTAATAGAGCATGGATTATTGGAAATTGTTGAAAATTTAGCAGATTCAGTATTGGATGCCTTAGGTTTGCCTTCTACAGTATTGATTATAATGCTGACTGGACTTGCCACGATTTCTGGCGCTATTGGTATTGCATCTGGGCTTTTGAGTGGGAATGTTCTAACTCCAAATGAGATTTTGTTTTCACTTTTGGTAGCAGAATTTCTCAATAAAATCACAATTTATTTAAGAAAAAACCTTCCTTTGCAACTCTCCATATTTGGAAAAATAGGGATTAAGTTGGCTACTTTGCATTTGCTTATTTATGAAATTCCTCTCCTTATTGTAATCGTTGTTTGGTATTTGGTTTTCATTAGAGGGTGATTTTATTTGTTTTTTGTTTTTTAAATACAGTAACTTCAATATTTTTCATCAATTAAATAATCAAATCAATCTCATTAATCCATCTAAATTTTTGGAAAATACCCATAAAACAGAAACCTAAAACGAGCTTTGGATTTATTTATCCATAAATTTTTAACGTTCTCAACATCCACTCCTATTTTTAGCATTGCCAATTACCAAATAAAACCACGGCATCAACATTCTCTAATGCTAAGGATATTTCTTCACACTGCATATAACATCTCTCAAAATTAATTCTTTTGTATTTTCCAAATCAGCATCTGGGATAAAATAGAGCTCTCCAATTCCCTATATAGTATAAGCACACAATTCAACAAAGGTAAACAAACACCCTTGAACCAACAAAAACAGCCCTTTTTCAGTTGTTATTTTTTTATTATATTCTTAAATTCCCTTAACATCGGGGTTAATCCTTTACTTTCAATTATTTTCTCCATAATATCACAAAAAAATAAAATTAAAAAAATAGAAAATAGGAAGTAAAAAATAAACTTCAAAATTTAAATAAGAATTTATAAATCCCTTGGGTCGGTGATTTCTCCTTTAACTGCACATGCAGCAGCAGTTGCAGGGCTTACTAAGTAAACTTCTGAGTCGAGGGAACCCTCTCTTCCTCTGAAGTTTCTGTTTGATGTTGCAACCCCAACCTCTCCAGGACCTAAGATACCATACAATGCCCCCATACAGGCAGAACATGATGGGTTTGTGACGACACATCCATACTTGTAGAACTTTTGGATTATTCCTTCTTCCATTGCTTTTAACATAACTTCTCTTGATGCTGGGGTTACAATAACTCTTACATCATCAGCAATTCCACCATGTTCTTCAATAATTTTAATTGCAATTCTTAAGTCCTCTAATCTTCCATTTGTACATGAACCAATGAACACTTGGTCAATTGGTGTTCCTGCAACTTCTCTAACTGCTTTAACATTATCTACGTTGTGTGGGCATGCAATCATTGGCTCTAAGTCATTAACCTCAACCTCAAACACTTCTTCATATTCCGCATCTTCATCTGCTTTAATGACTTCAAATGGCTTCTCTGTTCCGTGTTTTTTCATTGCATTTTTGACATATTGGATGGTTTTTTCATCAGGTTCTATAAGCCCTGTTTTACCCCCCATTTCAATAGCCATGTTTGTCATTGTCATTCTTGAAGCAATTGACATGTTTTTGACTGTTTCTCCACCAAACTGACATGCTTTATATGTTGCTCCATCAGCTCCAACTTCCCCAATTATGTGCAATATAACGTCTTTTGACATTACGTATGGTTTCAATTCCCCAGTTATGTTGAAGTAGAGTGTTTCTGGAACTTTGAACCACAATTCCCCAGTTGCAAACACTGCCGCCATGTCAGTTGAACCGATACCTGTTGCAAACGCTCCAAATGCTCCATGTGTGCATGTGTGGCTATCTGCACCAACTAAAACAGTTCCTGGAACTACGTGCCCTTTTTCTGGTAAAACTTGGTGGCAAACCCCTTCCCTTATATCATAGAAGTATTTTATACCTTGC
Source organism: Methanotorris igneus Kol 5 (assembly GCF_000214415.1). Classification (NCBI taxonomy): domain Archaea; kingdom Methanobacteriati; phylum Methanobacteriota; class Methanococci; order Methanococcales; family Methanocaldococcaceae; genus Methanotorris; species Methanotorris igneus. The sequence goes on along the minus strand of NC_015562.1, from coordinate 585,393 downwards.
TCTTTTACAAATTTCCTCATTAATATGTGGTTCTCTGCTGCGTTTATACTATCTGCTGGAACTTGGTGGTCAAATAAAACAACAATCTTCTCTGGATCCCAAACCTTTTTTATTCCCTCTTTTTTTAAGGTGTTTACTGTTAAAGGTCCGGTAATGTCATGAACCATTGCTGTCTCTATTTTTGCCATTACGATATCTCCTGGAGAAACTTCCTTTTTTCCTGATGCTTTTGCCAATATCTTCTCTGCTAATGTCATTCCCATGGTATCACCTTAATAATGCTAATTATTTTAATAAAAAGGTTGTAAATGTTATAAAATAAAATTTTAAGAATAACACGGTAAAAACCAAAGTAAAAACCATGGTAAAAACATGATAGATAAAAGTTCAATTAAAATATTGAATAAGGGATATATAAAGTTTCCTTCTTTATAATTATTCAATTTCAATCTCAAACCCTACAACAGGATGCTCCAAATGCAACCTTTAAAAAGGTTGCATCCAAACAGGATAGGATGCCTCACTTCATTCGGCATCCTCTCATAGAATCTCAATTTCAAAACCTACAACAGGATGTTCTAAATCAAAATTCAATATAACCTCTGGATGAATTTCTCCAAAGTATCCAATCTCTTTTTCATTGTTAATAATTTTTGCGCATCTTCCTTCTATGAATGAAGGGTGTGAATGGTTTTCAAGTTCATAGTCAATTTTCAGTTCCCTTAAAAGTGCCTCAACATAACTTTTTATTTCATTGAAGTTTGCCGTTGGATGAATCACTGCCCCAGCAATCTTCTTTATATTTCTTCCCTTTGTTTCGAAATTCTCATCTATAACTACACAATCCCCAATCTCAAATATTCTTTGTGGAAGTTCTTTGTGTTTATTTATTCTTAGTGTCTCCAAAAGTAGTGGTAATATTGAAGTTCTGACAACTCTATGCTCAACTGACGCTGGCTTTAAAACCTCGATATAATCCTTTTCATCAACATCTAACCTCATATTTTCAAATAATATTTTTTGATTTGAAAGCGTTAAGTTTACAACTTCATAAAAGCCTAATCCAATCATAACTTCTCTTATAAAATCACATTTTTTCTCTAATTTATCAACCTCTCCAATTGTCCCAATAATTGGGTATTCTCCAGCAAATTTATCATATCCATAGTTTATTGCCACTTCTTCAGCAAAATCAACCTCGTGCAAGATATCAACTCTATATGCTGGGATGAATACTTTTAACTTCCCATTTTCATAAACTGCATCCATTCTTCCTTTTCTGAGGCATGAGATAATTTCTCCAACATTTAAATTTAATCCTAAGGTTTTGTTTATAAAGTCAGGAGTTGTTTCTTTGACCTTTGGTTCTAAGTTAGGATAAGTTATTTTCTCATCAGCGTATATTACCTCAGCTTTGAATATTGTTCCTCCTCTATCTGCAAGTGCGGTTACTATAATGTTTAAGGTATTTTCAACGGCATTTTTATCAGTTCCAGTAACATCAATCAATAAGTTCCTTGTTTCTGTTGTAACTTTTGTTAAAATCCCATTAATTATTGGAGGCATTGATAATACATTCCCATTTTTATCTAAAATTATTGGAAACTTGTCTTTTATTAAGTGAGCGTATTTTATTCCTTTTTCATGCTTTTCTAAAATCTCCCTTGGTGTCATCTCTTCCTCAGAGTTTAATGGGATGAATTTTATCTCATCTCCATCTACTTCCTTGTAGTAAAATGGCGCCTCAACCTTATTGGCGTCATGAATACCAATTGCTACCTTTTTTCTGTCCCTTCCAATTGTCCAGTGTAATTTTTCCTGCAAGTTTATTATGCTCTCCAAAACAACATCGTCAATTTGCACATTTTTAACCAATGCAAAGGCAATATATGGCCTTGTTTTAACATCTTCAACATAAACTTTTATATCGCTTTCATAAACATCATATCTCTTTAATCCTGTTTCTATTCCAATAAAACCTCTAAATCCTCTTGCTAACCCTTCAGCACTTAAGTAATCTGGTCTGTTTGGGTTTATTGAGAATTGAATAAATTTCTCTCCATTTTCCTCAAAAACCTCTTCCACCTCAACACCCATCATAGGAAACTTTTCCTCTATAAACGCATCAGATAAGTCCATATTAACTAATCTCTCCAAATCTGATTTCCTCACATTTATTGTTGGCATTATTTTCACCTTTTGATGATAATTTTTGTTGTTGTATATTTAGCAACATAATATAAAAAGGTTTAAACTAATAGTCGCTGCGTATAAATGACCATTATGTATAAACAAATTAAGTGATCTTTGTGTATTTTATTCTGAAAATTTAACCGTAACTCCATTTTTCAAAATTAACGGCAAATATTGGTTTTGTTAATATATTTTTAATTTATGTCAAAAACAACCAATAAAAATTCTGCAAACGACAATATTATCTTAACTTCACGAAATGTGAAATAGAATTTAATAAAATACAAAAAATTAACAAGATCATTAGGGGTTATTAGGATTTCTAATTTTAGGTTGAATAACACCGAAAAATATATATAGTAAGGGGTTTTTGTAAATAATTAATGGGCGGAAATATACTTCCTCCCTAAAACTTATGGTGTATACAATCTAACGACCTTTAGTTTTGGGGAGAGGTGGTGTCTTATGTGGAAAAAGTTGCTTACTTTAATATTTGCAGTAACTATAATAACGGCATTTTCAGGATGTACTAACAAAACTCAGGAGACAGGAACTGAAGCATCAAATATAATAAAAATTGGTGTTCTTACAGATCTCTCTGGAGATTTATCCTCAGATGGAAAAATTGTAAGAAATTGTATTGAGCTTGCCAAAGAAGATGTAAATAACTACTTCAAGGAAAAGGGGCTTCCATATCAATTGGAAATTTATGTTGAAGATACAAAATGTGACCCAAAACTTGCACTTGAGAAACTTCAAGTATTGAAAGGTAAAGGGGTTAATGTTGTTATTGGACCACTTTCAAGTAGTGAAGTTAGAAACCTTGCAAGTTATGCAACATCAAACAAAATTGTCATTATCTCTCCATCATCAACAGCATATCCAACATTTATCGGATTTGCTAAACCAGAAGATAAGAAGTATATATTTAGATTTGTTGCAAATGACTTCTTCCAAAGTAAAGCAATTAAGGATGAGATAAAAGCACTAGGATTTAAAAGTGTTGCAATGATATACAGAGGAGATGCATGGGGTAAAGGATTGCACGATGCTACAAAAGAAAACCTTGAAAAAGAAGGTATTAAGGTTGTTGAGGACATTGAATACCCAACAAACCCAACACCAGCGGACTGGTCACCATATATTGACAAACTTGAAGGTGCAATTAGATCTGCTGTTGATAAACATGGAAAAGACAAAGTTGCAGTTGTTGCAATTGGATTTGATGAGTTAGGATCGTTACTCTCCCAAATCGAAGACGATTCAATCCTCCTCCAAGTTACATGGGTAGGTTCAGATGGATCTGCTGGAAGCGATAAAATCATTGAACAAGCAAAAGACAAAGCAGCGAAAGTAGGATTATACAGCACATTATACCATGCTGAAAGTGAAGAAGCAGAGAAAATCAAAGAAAAATACAAAGCTAAATTTGGTGGTGAAGTAGAACAATACGGCTTAATTGCCTACGATGCTACATGGGTTGCAGGCTTAGCTTATGCTGAAGTGTTAAAAGAAAAAGGAAGTTATGACCCAGACCTAATGGTTGAGAAAATCAAAGAAGTCCTTGAAAAATACAACAATGGGGAGTTTGGAGTTAAACCAGTAACTGGGGACCTAAAACTCAACGAATGGAATGATAGAGCTAGTGGAGATTACGCAATCTACAAAGTTACAGAAGATGGGTGGAAAGTTGTTGGTATTTGGAAATCAAGCACTGGACAAGTTGAATGGATAGAATGACATTGAAAACCTCTTATACTTTTTTATTATTTTTTATTTTTTGGAATTTTTATTTTTTGGGGGTGTTTTATAATGCCTATTCTTGAGACAAAAAATTTATCAAAGTCTTTTGGAGGTTTGAAGGCATTAAATAACGTCAGCATAGAAATTGATGAGAGCACTTTAACTCTCATTATAGGGCCTAATGGTAGTGGGAAATCCACATTTATAAATGTAGTTTCGGGGTTTATTCCAGCAGACAGCGGAAGAGTTATTTTTGATGGGAAAGACATCACCAATAAACCTCCAAACGAAATTTACAACTATGGAATAGTTAGGACATTCCAAACTCCTCAACCTTTAAAGGAAATGACTGTTTTAGAGAATTTGCTAATAGCAGAGAGGCATATAGGAGAGAGTGTTTTAAATGCCCTAAATTACAAAAAATGGCTTAAAATGGAAGAAGAATTAGTAGAGAAAGCATTTAAAATATTAAAATTCCTTAAAATTGACCACTTGTGGGATAGAAAAGCAGGGCAGTTGAGTGGGGGACAGATGAAATTGTTGGAGATTGGGAGGGCGTTGATGACGAATCCAAAATTAATAATTATGGATGAGCCTATCGCGGGAGTTGCTCCAGGTTTAGCTCATGAGATATTTAACCACTTAATAAAATTAAAAGAAAGAGGCATAACGTTGCTGATAGTTGAGCACAGATTAGATATTGTTCTGAAATATATAGACCACCTTTACGTCATGTTTGAGGGGGAAGTTATTGCGGAGGGTAGAGGTGAGAAAGAGATTGAAAAAGTTTTAAATGATCCAAAGGTCTTGGAGGTGTATGTTGGTGATTAAAGTTGAAAATTTAAGTGCTGGCTATGGAAAGTTGCAAATCTTATTTGAAGTCAATGCCTCTGCTGAAAAAGGAAAGATTACAACCATTGTAGGACCTAATGGAAGTGGGAAATCAACCTTTCTAAAAACCCTATTTGGATTAACGACCATATATTCAGGAAAGATTTATTTTAAAGATGAAGATATAACAAACCTCCCACCACATAAAAAAACACAGCGTGGTTTGGCTTATTTACCCCAAACAAATAATGTCTTTGCCAATTTAACTGTTGAAGAAAATTTGAAAATAGCTGGTTACTTATTGCCAAAGGATGAAATTAAAGATAGAATAGATTTGGCTCTGAGTGTATTTCCAGAGTTAAAGAATATTCTAAAAAGAAAAGCAGGGCAATTAAGTGGGGGGCAGAGACAATTTTTGGCAATGGCTACAGCATTGGTTAGAAAAAGTGAGGTCTTGATGTTAGATGAGCCAACTGCTCAATTATCCCCAAAACTTGCTGAGACAATATTCAACAAAATCCTTGAATTGAGAGATGATTATGGATTAACTATTTTACTTGTAGAGCAGAATGCTAAGAGGGCTTTGGAAATTAGTGATAGGGGGTATATGCTCGTGAGTGGAAGGGTTGCTTATGAAGGTTCTGCTAAGGGGTTACTTGAAAGTGAGAAATTCAAAAGTTACTTCCTCGGATTGATTGAGGAGTAGGGTGAAAAGATGGCTGTTGTTGAAGGGGCAATTACATATGCAAATTTGATGGTGTTGTTGAGTTTAGGTTTAACACTAACTTATATAACCACAGGAGTGCCGAACTTTGCTCAGGGTTCTTTTGCAGTTGTTGGAGCATATTTTGCATTGATGCTTTTTAGGTTGGCGGGAATTCATCCCTATTATGCAATACCGTTGGCGTTTATTATTGGAGGTATTGTTGGAATTGTAACATACGCTTGCATTCTCAAACCATTAATAAAAAAGAATGCATCCGTAGAGATGTTGATGATTGCAACCCTTGCGTGGGATTTGATATTATTTGGAGTTGTTGGAGCGTTTGCAGAGACCCTTGGAAGCATAACCAAAAAGACAGAAACACAATTCATATTCACGAATCTTGATTTTGATGTTTTTGGATTGTCGGGGAGGCTTGTAATATCGTCTCTTCTCATAGTGCTTACATTATTGGGGCTTTATATGCTATTATACAAGACGAAGTTTGGAATTGCTTTAAGAGCGTCTATGGAAAATCCGTCCTTAGCAGAAGCGATGGGAGTTAATGTAGAAAATACAAGGTTATTTTCGTGGTTTTTATCCGGAGCTTTGGCTGGGATGGCTGGGGCTGTTTTGCCGTTTATGCAAGTAATTGTGCCAGCGACAGGAGGGTTTATAATAGTATCTATCTTCGCTGCAAGTATTGTAGGGGGATTACAACACATTGCAGGGGCATTAATTGGAGGGTATATTGTAGGGATCTCCGAATCTCTCGTTACTTATGGATTGTCCTCAATATTTGGAACTGGAGTGTTAGTTTACAGTAAAGTTGTTTCGTTGGTTATGATGATATTCACGCTATTATTTGCTCCTGGTGGGATAACGGGAACTAAATTGTGGGAAAAATTGACAAAATTATGGGATTAAGTGCAAATGTGCTTATTATTCAATAGACACTACAATTTCTAAATTTCAAGTTAAAATTGCAAGGGGTCGGTAAAATGATAGTGGATTTAATCCAACTTATCCTTATATGGTTTGGGCTTTATTTGATAGTAAATCTAAGCCTAAATATTGAGTTTGGTTATGGAGGAATTCCAAATTTTGGTAAACATCTTGCAGTATTGCTTGGGGCAGTGGTCGTTGGGGGAATTGTGAACAGAATCTTAATGCTAATATTTGGGATTAATGGGGATATTGTCACTGCAAGCACAATGGTAAGTAGCGTTGTAAATGATCTTATCTCACAAAATCCACTGTATGGTATTGGTATTCTCCTCTTGTCAATATTTTTGGCTATTGTTTTGGGTTTGATTATAGGGGCACTCTTTATATTGCCAAGTGCAAAACTTAAAGAGGATTATTTAGGAGTTACTTTGCTTGCCATTGCAGAGGTGTTCTTCCTCTCAACCTACTACACTCCAAGTATAATTGGAGGTTATTATGGAGCATCGGTGCCAGATATTTTGGCATTTGTTTCGGGAGAAATGAGGGGATTCGTATTTGCTGGGTTAATATTACTTATTGCATTTGTAATATATTTGTTCACCAACAAACTTCTAAACACGCCTTATGGAAGAATACTTAGGGCTATGAGGGAAAATGAAAATGTTGTAATTGCATTTGGAAGAGACATAATGAAGATTAGGATAAAAACTGTCTCAATTGGAACTGCAATTGCAGCAATTGCTGGGGTTTTATTTGGATTTTATTCAGCTAATGTCATTGGAACTGCATTTACGAGGGTTGAATGGACATTCTTCCCATTCTTGATGGTATTGCTTGGAGGAAAAGGAAATAATAAGGGAATTATATTGGGGACTTTGATTTTTGTCATAACAAAAGTATTGTTGGAGACCTATAAATTTGAAATAAAAGAATTCCTTCATCTACCATTTGAGGCTGTATGGCTTGAATACATAATCTTTGGGATATTGGTTGTTCTAATCTTATACTACAGACCAGAGGGAATTTTAAGTGAAAAACCAATATTAACAAAACCAATAAAAAAGATTATGCATAATCAGGAATAAAATAGAAACAACAATATGGAAAATTAAGATAAAATTAGATAATAAGATAAGATTCTTAAGATAATTTTTATTTTTTATTCTTTCTTTAATTTTTTAATTTATTCTTCTCCTAACAGCCTCAGCGTGCCCGAATAATCCTTCTGCCTCTGCCAATGTAATTACAATGTCTGCAATGTTTTTTAACCCTTCTTTTGTTAATTCCTGAATTGTTGGCTTTTTTAGGAATGTCTCAACACTCAACCCAGAATACATTCTTGCACATGCAGAGGTTGGTAAAACGTGGTTTGTTCCACTCGCGTAATCTCCAACTGGAACTGGGGCATACTCTCCTAAGAATATACTCCCAGCATGCTTAATTTTCTTTAAAACTTCTCTTGGATTTTTGGTTATGATTTCCAAATGTTCTGGAGCATATTCGTTTGAGAACTCTATGCATTCATCCAAATCTCCAACAAGGATTGCAGAGTTTTCTAATGCTTTCTCAATAATCTCTCTTCTCTCTGCTTTTTCCATCTCCTCAATGATTTTATTTTTTATGCTGTTTGCCTTTTCCATAGATGTTGTTGTTATTACACAGGATGCGTTTGGGTCATGTTCTGCCTGAGCTAAGAAATCCAATGCTACATATTCTTCATTAGCATTTTCATCTGCAATTATCAAAACTTCAGAAGGTCCTGCAGGGAAGTCAATAGCAACATCACCATAAACCAACTTCTTTGCTGCAGTTACAAAAACATTCCCAGGCCCCACAATAATATCAACCTTTGGAATTGTTTCAGTTCCGTAAGCCATTGCTCCTATCGCCTGAGCTCCTCCAACCTTATATATCTCATCAGCCTTCGCTATATCTCCAGCCACCAATGTTGCAGGATTTCCTTCTCCCTCTTTTGTTGGGGGGGAGGTTATAATTACCCTCTCACATCCAGCAACCTTTGCAGGAATAACAGTCATTAAGACCGTTGAAGGATAAAATGCCCTACCTCCTGGGACATAACATCCAACATTTTCTATAGGTCTTAAAATCTGTCCTGCTTTAATACCATTCTTTTCTATTTCCCATTCTTTTAGATTTTTCAATTGCATCTCATGAAATTCTTTAATGTTCTCTGCAGCTTTTTCTATTGCCTCTATGACCTTATAGTCAATTTTATTGTATGCGTTCTCTATCTCCTCTTTGCTAACCTTAAAATCTTCAATATCCACACCATCAAATTTTTTTGTGTAGTATCTTAATGCTTCGTCTCCTTTTTCTCTAACATTCTTTAAAATTTCTTGAACTGTTGGGATGATATTTTCAAGGTTCATCTTATTTCTGTTGATGATTTTGCTCTTTTCTTCTTCTGTTAAATCTTTAATTTTTTTGATTATCATGATTTCACCTAATTCTCTCTTTACCTAAAAATATCGGCATTCAAATAAATCAAATTAGAAATACAAAAGTTTTATTCTTTCTTTAATTCCATGATAGCAATCTTTTCACAGACTCTCCCAACGCAACCTTTAAAAAAGGTTGCATCCAAATGGAAATACCTCCTCGCTACGCTTGGAGGTATAGAAAATTGTTACTCCTTCCTTAATTCCATAATTGCAATCTTTTCACAAACCCTTTCAACAACATTACCAAACCCTTTAATATCAAATGCCTCTCTTATCTTTTTTTCCTTTTCCTCGTTTAATTCTAAAACGCTATCATCTACTTCTCCACCAATGATTTCTAAAACCTTGCTCAAAACTTCTTCATTCTCACAAACCACGCAAACATTACCATCTTTTGCTCCGAGGAGTTTTATGGCATTTGATATTTGCCTCTGTGCCGATGCCCTAACCAAAATTTCCATCCAAAATGAGTTAGTAATATTTTTTTTAGTTTTTGCTTGATTTATTGCATGAAGGACATGTTTTTTTGTTGCAATTAACTCTGCATTCAGTATTTGAAATGGCAATTTCAACTTAAAAATGTCTTGATTTATTTTGGCATTTTTTATTCCTCTTATTATCATAGTTTCACCTAATCAACAAAAAGGTTTGGTAAAATTATTTTTATAAATTTCATTTTGAGAATATCTGTTTGTTTTAAAATTTTTATGCTATAATACTAAATTTCGAAAGGTATTTATAATTATTTTCCAATAATAACATTTGATACTTATATTTGTCCATTGTTGTGGATTTTATGCGTTCTTAATGTTTTTAATATTTTCTTCATATTGTTTTGAATTATAGTCGTGTGCGTTAGAAATTGTAATATGCCATTGGTAAATTTTTAATAATTGTAGAGTTATTTCAAAATTCTAATGAAGAATAAAGATTATTCAGAAATTCATTAACGTATAAATATAATGGCAAAACCCAAAGGGTTTTGCCGTATATATTCCGCACACGACTATACTTTGTTAGTTATTTAGTATAAGTTGGTGATTTATTTGCCTAATAGAGGTTCTCAAAGGCAGAGGGTTGTAAAGATAAAAAACTCTCCGGACTCATTTACAAACAAGTTAAGTGGAAAAATTGTTCAAATCCTTGTTGGTAGGTTAAAGAAGGGTATTGACTCAGGACAAATAATATCCTTAAGAACTAAAAAAATACTCAGTTATGAAGAGTTTCTCCCAACATATAACTTATTAGAAAGGATAACTGAGGAAAATAAGGAAGTCCTTGTAAAAGTTTATGAAATGAATATTATTGTAGAAATTACAAAAGAGTTTAGAAATAAGGAGTTATTGGACATTTTCGAGTTAAAGGAAGAACTTTGCTCTGAGGCAGAAGAGCATATAAAAAAATACAACATTGAAAAGTTTTTAGAAAGTTATACAGTATTTTGTTTTAGTGATTATGATAATCCCGATGAGTTCGTGAAGAATAACAAAAAAATTCTTGGTAGGTTGTTGAGAGGGCAATATGAGGACGTTCCAGAGGAGTATATTGAAGAGCTCATTGAAAATAAATTAAAATATTCTGATAAGGACTTGATTATTCTGGATTGGGATAATGGTATTATTTTAGATAAAAATGAGGATTTTTGGGAGGAAGTGGATATTATTGAGTTAGCATGTGTAAGAGTTTTAAATTTAAGGGTTTTTGATTACATATTAAGTGAGAGGATAAAATACCTCCTCCAATTGAAGTTGGACAAGTTGGGATATTTTAGGTTAAGAAAGGTTTCAAAGGAGGTCTATGCCCAAAGGATCTCGTATATTTCATATCTGGACTCTGTTGAGAGTGTTTTAATACTATATGGTGATAGGTATTATGCTGAGTTATATGAAACATTGTGTGAGATATTCTATGTTCCAGATTGGATAAAAAGGGTGGAAAAAAAATTGGAGATGATAAATGACATTTATTCAATACTTAAAGAACACATGGTTGAATACTACAATTTAATATTGGAGGGTACAATAGTTGCTTTGATATTCATTGAGATTATATTTGCTCTGTTGTAGATAAAACACAAATCAAAAATAAGATAAACAATGAAATCAATAATTAAAAAATACTTCCCACGCCGTTCAAAACTGTTTAGTTTTTTGTGAGTATTTGTGAGGATATGTGTGTTTATGAGTTTTCGATATATTTATATAGAACTTTATAAAGATAAAAAAGATAGATGGGTGGAGCTTGGGGCCATCTCGGAGCGAAGCGACGAGAACTATAGTTGTGTGCGTTGTAGTTTGGAAATATGCTGCTGATGAATTTTTAACGGCTGTAAGCCGTTTCAAATTTTAAGGTGGCTTATTACTATTTGAAATTTATTAAGGTATGAATAAGTTTAAAAATCCACTGCAACCTTCGGTTGCAGGGAAGTTGAATAACTACGTTATTCAACTATTCCGCACACAACTATAAAAACCGTTAAGGTTTTTATGTCCACGACAGGGGCAGAGACACCCTTGTGTGGCTGATGACGTCCAAGTCCAATATGGGTATTTACTCACCAATACTCATATTGGACAGACCCCAAATTACAAGTATTCAATGACTTAATTTTTATTTACTCAAAATTATATTAATTGAGTTATTAAAAATTTGAAAAAGAGATAATATAACTTCCAAATTACTTAAATAAACATTATTCTTTCTCTTCTTCACCATATAAAATTTTTGCAATTTCTCTTAATGTATCTACTCCTTTTGCCTCTGTTTTTAATAATGGAACGTGTGCAATAACCTTATCTCCAAATTTCTCTTTTATCATTTCTAATCTTTTCTGTTGCAGTGCTCTTCTTGCTTTACAGAATTCACATTCAACATCTTCTGGAATAACTTGGTTTACAATAACTGCATCAATTGGAATGCCATATTTTTCCAATGCCTTCATTGCTCTTTCACTTTCCAAAATACTCATTTCTTCTGGAATAACAACCAATCTAAATGCAGTTTTTTCTGGATTTGAGAGAATTTCTCTTGCTTTTTCTATTTTCTTCTTCATTTTTTCAAGTTCTTCTAATGCCTTGTCGTAGTCAATGTCATCATCTTTACTTCCAAATGGCATTAATTTTTTCATCATTTTCATTAATCCGCTCATTTGCTTCTTGAATTTAATCATCTTAGCCATATATTTGTCCATTATTTCAGGGAGTCCTAAAAACCTTAATGTGTGCCCTGTTGGAGCGGTGTCAAATATAACTACATCAAACTCACTACTGTCCATGTATCTCAAAAATACATCAAATGCAGCACTTTCATCAGTTCCAGGAGATAAGGCAGCCATTTCTAACTGTTCCTCTAACATACCAGCCAACATTGGGTTTTCATCCATCTGTGCCTTTAATTTTTCCTTATATTCTTCCATAGCCTTTTGAGGGTCTATTTCTACAACATATAAATTATCAAAGCCCTTAACTTTTGTTGGTTCGTGCCCAAACTCTTGCTCAAATGCATCTCTTAATGAGTGTGCAGGGTCTGTTGAGACAATAACTGTTTTTAATCCTTGCTCTGCACAATAGATACCAGTAGCAGCACTCATTGTAGTTTTTCCAACTCCTCCCTTTCCACCAAACATGATATATTTTGTCCCATCACTCTCTAATTTTTTTGTTGTAATGCTTTTCAATGAGTCCTTTATTTTTGATAACATTCCATCACCTTTTAATTTTTTATTTAGCCTTTTAATTTTTTATTTAGTATTGGAAAATTTTGTATTTATTATTTATTATTATTTGCATTGGATTCTTTCAACCTCTGCAATAACTCATTGACGTTAACCATGGTATTTATGCAGCCATCTTTTATTAACGCTTGTCCTTGTGAAGGGATGCCTTTCCTTGATAAGTAGTTCATACCATAGAATAAATCCCTACTACATGCAACACCAAATACACCGTCAGGTTTAACCTCTCTTAGAATTCTTTTTAAAAATGTAGAACCCGGAACGATAAAGACCTTATAACCATTTTCTTTGGCAGTTTTTATGATGTCCCCAATACAGCATCTCCCACAAAATACACATTCTACTCCATTTGGAGTTAACTTTGCGGGGCATTTTGTGTCCCTCAAACAATGAGGAAGAATCAAAACTTTGTTTTTTGATTTTTTAAATTGTTCTTCATAATATTTATTGTAAAACTCAATCCCTACATTGTAGAAGGTTTCTTCTGTGCCAATAAGAAGGAATAACCTCAATAGAATAGAGTAAAAGTTATCTGCTATGTATATAAAAATTTTTGGGAAGATTAATTTGTTTCTTTTAATTAGATATGCTCCCACTACAATGCTTATAAGAAGCATTAAAATCAATAGTATTATAAGCAATATAAAGAATAAACCTACAATCTCTAATACATTTATGCCTAAAATCTCCATATTATCACATGATGACAATATTATGCACACATGGTTATTTGCATAACTACAATAATAATTTTGAAATATTATGAAATTTTACGTTATTTTAATATTGAATCATTATCATCTAAGATTCATAAGTTTATGGGGGTGTAAAAAATTCCGCAAACAGCTATAAATTTAACCTATGAATTTTTTAGTGTAGGGTGTGAAAATTCTAAGTCGGATGTGGCTATCGTTATTGATGTTCTTAGAGCATCAACAACCATAAACACACTCTTACAATTGTGTAATGAGGTATATATAACTGATAGTATAGAGAAGGCAAACTCATATAAAGACGCCATAAAAATTGGAGAAAGAAACGGCAAAAAAATAGAGAAATTTGATTTCGGTAACTCTCCAACAGAGATTTTGAGAAATAAAGGAAAAATATTAGAACATGTAAAAAACAATGGTAAAGTTGTATTGACAACAACAAACGGAACGAGGGTAATGAAGAGAGTTTTCAAAAACGCAAATTATGTTCTGATTGGCTCAATAACAAATGCAAAATACGTTGCTGAAAAGGCAGTAGAATTAGCTAAGTCAGGAATAACTCTTGTCCCATGTCATAGAAAAGGAACGTTCGCAATTGAGGATGTAATAGGGGCTGGGTTGATAGCAAGGTATATTGAAGAGATTAGTAAAGAAAAAACCAAAAATGAAGAAGTTCTTGCAGCAAAGTTATTGACAAAAGGAGATTGGAAAAGTTTAATTTTAAATTCAAATTCAGCAGATAACTTAAGGAATCTTGGTTATCATGAGGATTTGCTATTTTGCATTTGTGAGAATGCCCAAGATGTTGTGGGTATGTTTGATGGGGAAAAAGTTATTAGGATGTGATTGTTTTTATGTTTTAATTATTATTTTACTTGTTTATTCTTTTAGTATCATTTTATTTTTGTTTTTAATCTAAATGTATTTCTTTTCCTTTATATTTAACGATTACCTTGTTTTTTGGTTCTTCTTTTATTCTTCCAATTACAAATGCTGGTATGTTGTAGGAGTTTGCTATTTCAATAACCTTCTCCGCATCTTCTTTATCAACTATAACACAAAATCCTATGCCCATATTAAAAGTCCTAAACATCTCTTCATCAGGAACATTACCCAACCTTTGAATTTCTTTGAATATTGGTAAAACTTCTGGGAGATTATCGATGATATAGGCAACGTTCTTGTTTAGCCTCCTCAACTTTCTAAATCCTCCTCCTGTTATGTGGGCTAATCCTTTAACCTTAACTTTTTTGATCATCTCTAAAACTGGCCTTACATAAATTCTTGTTGGAGTTAAAAGCTCCTCTGCTATAGTTTTTCCATGTGGAAGTTCATCGTGTATATCCATTCCAGCAATTTCAAAGAATACCTTTCTTGCTAATGATAATCCATTGCTGTGTATTCCACTGCTCCTCAACCCAACGATAACATCTCCTGGTTTTATATCTTTTCCTGTGATTATCTGGTCTTTTCGGACAATAGCTAAAACAGTCCCGGCCAAATCAATTCCCTTAATCATGTGTGGGAGTGTTGCTGTTTCTCCACCGATGATGTTTATGTTTGCTTCTTTTGCACCTTCATTTAACCCCTTCCCTATTTGTCTTGCTATTTCTTCATCAATATCCTCAACTGCCAAATAATCAACCAACGCAACTGGCTCAGCTCCAATACAGATGGCGTCATTTACGTTCATCGCTATCATATCAATTGGAACAGTATCAAATTTTTTTGCCATCTCTGCAACAATCATCTTGCTCCCAACTCCATCGGTGCAGAGGACTAAATAATAATCTCCAAATTCAATAGCTCCTGCATAATGCCCTTCCAATTCTGCGGGTTTTATGTCATCTCTTTTAAATGTTATTTGAGAAATTAACGCCTTTATAACCCTATCTTCTTTGTAGATATCTACTCCTGCATCTTTGTATGTGACCATTCGCTCACCTTATTTTTGTTATTTTTATGGTTGTTTGTGGAATTCTTTTTCATATATTTGAGCATAAAAAATTTTTGAAAGAAATGATAAATTGACCTAAATTAATCATAAAATTCCAATATCCATTTATAAATCAAACAACTAATATAGTTGTTCGCCTTACAAATGCACGAAGTCCCTATTAAATTATATAAGGGATAATTAACTATTATTTGGAATTTTACAATATGATTTATTAAATGGCAAAACAAAGTTTTGCCGTAAAATTTGGCGAACAACTATACTTTTACTGCGAGTGCTATACAACCTTACTAAGCAGAGATACGATATTCATAACTTTAATATCCTTTTTGATGTTATTTTCCTCTTTATATTTTTTCAAACTATCTCTTATGTGGTATTCACAAAATGGGCACACAGTAACCAAGTAATCTACATTTGTATCAAAAATCATCTTTGCCTTTCTCTTTCCTAAGGCATAGGCAACTTCTGGCTTTCCACTTCTAACTCCTCCACCAGCACCACAACATTGGTCTGGAACCTCCATCTCAATGAATTTTAGGTTTGGAATGCTTTTTAGTATCTTCCTTGGTTCATCATAAACTCCTTGCCCCCTTTTCAAATGACATGGGTCATGGTATGTTACAGTTGCATCTAATGGCTTGTATTTAATCAATCCAACCTTATTCAGAACCTCTGTGATATCCATAACCTCAAATTCTTTCTCTTTATAATCGTTTTTTAGTGTTGAGCCACATCCAGCACACACTGTAACAACACAATCCACATCGAGGTTGTTAAAAATCTCCAAGTTTTTCTTTTTTAATTTCTCGGCAATATCTGTTTGTCCAGTCCTTATAAATGGAGAACCACAACAAACTTGATTTTTTGGAATTATTACAGAAATTCCATGGGCATTTAATACTTTTATTGCATCTCTACCAACATTCTGCAACCTATAGTCAATCAAACATCCAGTAAAGAAAGCCACCCTCATTTTTTCATTTTCTACTAAATATTCCTCATTAACTTCCTCCAACAACGGGGTTTTATCTTTCTCAACTGACCTATTATATTTTAAAACATTTTCCCTCACTGCAAGATGGTTCTTTAAATAATAACCCTTTTTAAAGCAGAGTTCTCTCAACTTTTCAATGGCATGATGGACAATTTCTATCTCCTTTGGACAAACCTCCACACATTTTGCACATGTTGTGCAGTTGTAGAGGTTTTCAAAATACGCTATTTTTTCCCTATCTCCTTCATCCCTAACATCAAATGCAAACCTTGCCAATTGCCTCATGAATGTAGGTCCTGCGTAGTCGGTAAATTTTCTCACTGGACAAACTGATAGGCAAGATAAACAATCAATGCATCCCCTAACCTTTTTTACTTTATTTATATCATCTGGTTTAATATTTTCCAAGTCCTCTGGATATTCTTTTCTTTCAATGTAATTTCTCAAATTTGCCAATTTTTTATAGTAGGGAGTTCTATCAACAACCAAGTCCCTAATCACATCAAAATTTTTTAATGGCTCTATAACCATACCATCTTCTACCTTTGTTTTGCATGCTAACTTTGGCTCTCCATTTATGCACATTGCACAACTTCCACATTGCCCTGCTCTACAAGAACTCCTAAAATAGATATTCGCATGGTAATTTTTGTTGATGTATTCAAGTGCATTTAACACATTAATACCTTTTGGAACTTCATACTCCTCAAATCCATCTTTATCTTTATTAAATCTCTTAACCTTAATTTTCACCATTTCCATGTTATGCCTCCTTATAATTAAGGGTTATAATATTTAATGTTTAATGGTTTAATGCTTCACAAAATTTATTGAAGTTATGTTCAATTTCTAACGCACACAACTATAACTTATCTAAAAGTTTCAATTGAATAGTGTATATAAAAATACGCAATACATTATCAAGAACACAATTCCTTCAAATATTCCAAGTTTTCTTCTCTTAGCAAACATTGCCAATAGAACTGCCATAAATAAAGTTATCCCCATCTCCAAATTTTGAGGGGGTAGGGGGGTTACAATTGCAGATAACCCCAATGCCATACCTATATTTGCAACATTACTCCCTACAATATTTCCCAACACCATCTTCCCAAGTTTCTTTTTTGCCGCTGCGATAGAAACTGCAAGTTCTGGAAGAGATGTCCCCAAAGCAACCAATGTAAAACCAACGATTTTTTCAGAAACCCCCAAAGCTAAGGCAATATTTCTTGCCCCATTTACAAACATTTCACTCCCTAAAATAACCCCAATCAATCCAATAATCAGTAAAAGTGCTGCTCTTATGTATGATGTTTCTTCTACTTCATCAATTTTTTCTTTTCCATTTTTTATTGTGTATTTTAAGTATATTGCAAATAAAAATATCAAAATAATCCCGTCTATCCATGAGAACCCATTAAATCCTAAAATAAATGCTGTAATTAAAAATAAAATGTATGCATAGGTATTTTTTACTACAGAACTCTCTTTTATAATTATTGGAGAGAATATAATACTCAATGCAAGAACTAATCCAACATTTGCTATACAACTTCCAATGGCATTTCCTGTTGAAATTCCTGGAGAGTTAATCCATGCAGCATATACTGACGTTACTATTTCTGGTAGGGATGTCCCAATTGCTACAATAGTGGCTCCAATAACAAAATCGGAAATTCTAAAAAGTTTTGCTATCCTTGAACTTCCAACAATGAACCAATCACTACCATAAGAAAGAAGGAGCAGACCAATAATAAATAACAACACATTAATTATCATTATATCACACAATAAAATTTTTTATCTTTAATTTTGGGACTTTGAAATAAATATTTAACTAATAAAATGTGCGAATAATTTAAATAATATTTTTTATTATATATGTGGTGCATTAAAAATAGGTGTTATTGGTGATAGTGATGTTAGGAGATTGGAGAAGAACACACTACTCATCCCAAATTTCACCAGAAATGGATGGAGAAGAAGTTATAGTCATGGGTTGGGCTCATGCAATAAGGAAATTGGGGAAGTTAATATTCATTATATTGAGAGATAGAGAAGGAACAGTTCAAATTGTAGTTCCTAAACAAAAAGTAGAAGAAGAAATATTTAAGACAGCAAAAGAAATTGGAAAAGAAGACGTAATCGCAATAAAAGGAAAAGTTATAGCAAATGAAAAAGCACCAAATGGATTTGAAATCCTTCCAATTGAAATAAGAATATTAAACAAAGCAGCAACTCCACTCCCATTGGATCCAGCGGAGAAAGTTTCAGCGGATATTGATACAAGGTTGGATAACAGGTTTTTAGATTTAAGAAGACCAAAAATACAGGCAATATTTAAAATTAGGAGTGAGATGTTAAAATCAGTTAGAAAGACATTTTATGAGAATGGTTTTGTTGAGGTAAACACACCAAAACTTGTGGCAAGTTGTACAGAAGGGGGAACAGAGTTATTCCCAATCTCTTACTTTGAAAAGGAGGCGTTTTTAGGGCAAAGCCCACAGTTATACAAGCAGATGTTGATGGCTACTGGACTTGACAGGGTATTTGAGATAGGGCCAATATTTAGGGCAGAAGAACATAACACAAGAAGACACTTAAACGAGGCAATATCCATTGACGTTGAGATGGCATTTTGTGATGACAAGGATGCTATGGAAATGCTTGAAAAGGTTGTCTATAATGCATTTGTTGATGTTTATGAGAATAGGAAGAAAGAATTGGAGTTGTTGGGTGTTAATTTAGAACTTCCAAATGAGAAATTTGACAGAATAACTTACGATGAGGCAATAGATATTGCAAATGCAAAAGGTGTTGAATTGGAGTGGGGAGACGATTTATCAAGGGCAGCAGAAAAGGCAATTGGAGAAGAAATGGGTGGTCTCTACTTTATAGTTGATTGGCCAACTGAAACAAGGCCATTCTACACAATGCCAAATGAAAAAGACCCAAAAATATGTAAGGCATTTGATTTGATGTATAAGGACTTGGAGATTTCATCAGGGGCTCAGAGGATACACATCTATGATTTATTGGTTGAGAGGATAAAAGCTCAAGGCTTAAACCCAGAGGGCTTTGGCTCCTACTTAGAGGCATTTAAATATGGAATGCCACCACATGCAGGTTGGGGACTTGGAGCAGATAGATTTACAATGGTTCTAACAGGACAAGAGAATATAAGAGAATGTGTGATGTTCCCAAGAGACAGGCAGAGGTTAACACCATAAGTTAATATTCAATTTAATATTAAATGTATTGTAATATAATGATAATATATGTAATAAACATAGCAACAAAAAGAAAGTTACAGCAAACAAATTACATTAACAGCGCTAAATCTATATTTGCATTTTTTAATATTTAAATTTTTTATTATTGATTGGGGGATGATTATGCCTTTTAGTTATGGACCAAGTATGGCTGTATATCCGAAGGCGGGTTATTCTGGAGGGGATTCTATGTTTACAATGATTTTGTTGATTTTGGTCATTGTTTTATTGGTGTATTTGATAGTTAGAAAGCCAAATACTGACAATGAAAGATTAGTAAAAATGGAAAAAGATATTGAGGAAATAAAAGAAACTGTTAAGGAATTAAAGAGAAAATGGGAAGAAATCGAATAATTTAATATAAAAATGTGATTTCTATGGATTTTAAAATTAATGGGGGAGAAAAACTCTCATTGGGTAAAATAGTAAAGATAGGTGATGCTCTATCAAACCCAATAAGGATTAAAATACTCTATCTACTAAACCAAAGGCCATGGAATATATACGAATTAGCAAAGGAACTTAATTTATCGAGACCTGTTGTTTATGCCCATCTTAAAAAATTGGAGGATGCTGACTTAGTTGAGAGTGATTTGGTCTTAGAGGATGTTAGGGCAAAAAGGATATACAAAGCAAGGAAATTTAGATTTGAGATAGATAACGATACAATAGATAAATTGTTTAAGTGAAATATATGAGGGAGAATAAATTTTCCCTAATCGATGAAATTATAAGTAGGATAAAAACAGAACATTTGGATAGAAAAAAATTAACAAAATCCAATAAAAATAAACTATTTTATGTTGCTAAGCAGGCAGATGGAAAGTTAAAGGTCACTTTGCCATTTGTTTTTAAGAGAGAGGATTTTTTGGATTTAAATAAATATGGTATAGAGGGAGCTACTGGACATATAATAGAACGCATAAAAGATTGCATAAGGAGAGGAGACTTTTCTATTTTATCTGGCAACTTAGCAAAGAGATATGAGGCATTATATGAACCAGTAACAGTAGTAAATTGTGATTTGAATATTGGTAGTGATTTGTGGAGGGCAGATAGATACAACTACATAAAGAACGAAAATTTACATTTGCTTTTGAGGATGATTTTTGATGATGAAAATGCAAAAACAATAGCAACTGAAATCGATGAATTAGTTGGAAAATTAAATGAATTTATCCAAAAAATTCCATATAAAGACCTTAAAAAAGAAACCCTCAACATAGTTAATCAAAAAGATTTAAGAAATAGATTGGATAAATTGGGGTTAGTTTGTTTTATTGGAGATGGCTCAAAACCAGCAAGGGAGTATACAAGAATAAGAAGGCACTATAGAATAGCAGGGCCTAAAAAAGGGGTTAATGTTGAATTTAAAACCCCAATAGAGTTAAATCCAATAGAAATAGAGTTATTTGATGGAAATGTTATAACTGGCCTTGGAATTAAAAAGAGAGAGATATTCATTATAACTGGGAGAAATGCACAAGGAAAATCAACGCTTTTGGAGGCGATAGAGAGCGGGCAGGATGACCATCTTATAGGTGATGGGAGAGAGTATATAATAACAACAAATAAGGTTTCAAAGGCAACAACGGGAACTATGCAAATGAATGGGCAGGATATAAGTTTATTCTTCCAAAAACTACCAAAGGGAATAAAAGGTAACCCAAAAAAGGTTTATGGAACTGCTTCTGGTTCAATGACAATGGCATACCAAATACAGAGAGCTTTAAATACAAAGATGGATTTAATATTAATAGATGAGGACAATTCGGCGGTTAATCTGCTTGTTAGTGGGTTGTTATCAAAGTGGTTTGAAGGGGTTAAGTCCTTAGCGGAGATAATAATGAATGAAAGGGAAAAATTGACATCAGCGTTTATTATTGTCACAAGTAGTTTGGATTTATTAACTGCATGTGGAGATAGAGCAATCTATCTTGAAGACCATGAGGCAAAATATTTAGATTTGAAAAAATTTAGGAGAGAATTGGGAAAATATTACCTAAATTTAGGAACTGAACTATACAACAAGAAAGAAAATTAAATAAACAATTAAAAACAAAAAATAATTCAATATATGTTAAATCCAAATTTTTTAGTGGGGTGGAAATTTGAAATTGACACTTGAAGAGGGCATATTTGCCGTAAAATTTGCAAGAAATGTAATTGAAAGCCATCTTTCTGGGCGTGATTTAGTTGTAAATAATTATCCGCCAAAATTCAATGAAAAGAGGGGGGCATTTGTAACTCTCCACACATATCCAGGGCATGATTTAAGGGGATGTATTGGAATTCCAGAACCTATTATGCCGTTAATAGAGGCTTTAAAGGAGGCGGCAATAAGTTCAGCTATTAGTGACCCAAGATTCCCACCAGTAACTTTGGAAGAGATGGATAATATAGTTGTGGAGGTTAGTATTTTAACTGCTCCCCAATTAATTAGGGTATCTCATCCAAGAGAATACTTGGAAAAAATTAAAATTGGAAGGGATGGTTTAATTATTGAATATGGGGTTTATAGGGGGTTATTATTACCACAAGTTCCTGTTGAATATAACTGGGATGTTGAAGAATATTTAGCAAACCTCTGTCTAAAAGCAGGGCTGCCACCTGATATGTGGTTGGAAGAGGGAGTTAAAATATATAGATTTGAAGCTCAAATCTTTGAAGAAGTTGAACCAAGGGGAAATATTGTTGAGAAAATTACCTATGTAGAATAGACATATTCAAAAAATTTGATTGGTATCTTTTAGATTTTTCAACCTATGTTTTAAATCCTTTTAAATTGTTTTTAATTGCTTTTATTTTTTGAATTTTAATTGGTATATTAAAATATTTAAATTTAAATAAGAACTATAGTCGTGTGCGTTAGAAGGGTTTTTTTGGCAAAACTGAAAGTTTTGCCGTATGTCTTTTGGCAAAACCTTCGGTTTTGCCGTATTAATGAAGAATAAAGATTATTTAAAAATTCATTAATTCATTAACATATAAATAGGTTTAAATAAATTTGAAAAATTCACACAGCCACCAAAAATTTTGTATCCTTACGAAATATTGCAATTATCATTACTAAGTGGGATTATCAACATAATTTGAATTTCATTAAGTATATATAACAAATATCAGTATAATTCCCAATATCGTAACAAAATTTATACGCATATCGGTGATTTTATGGAATATGGGTTATTAAATAATATCAATCAATTGATACAATCCAACAATTACGGGGAGCGTATTAGCTCTATAAACTTAATCGTCTCTAAAATTGGGGATAAGGAGGTGTTTAAGAAAGTAACTCCTTACTTGGTTAAATTACTCTATGATGAGAATATGTTGGTTAGAGTTAATGCACTAAACTCAATTAAAAAAATTATAAGTGAATATCCCAGCATAATTAATTCACCAGAATTCGAAAAGTTAATTTCTCATGTTTACATACTTGGTTTTACTCAGTGTGGTATTATATCAAAAACGTTAAGTTCATTAATTAATTCAATACCCAAAGATACTATAAAAAATATAGTTACCCAGTTATCATATAACTTGTATTCAAGTGATGGACTTAAAAGATCTTTGGCATTATTTAAAATATCGGCAATATCTCGATATCACCCAGAGTATGTAAAAGATATACTTCCTGAAATTATGTATCTCTTAACAAATGATAAACTTAGGCTAATTCAAATACTTGTGGCTTTAATGCTTGAAGATTTTGAAGGAAAAGAAACAAAAATGATTTTTTCCAAGATTCCAAGATTAAAATATATTCCATTGGATGTTGATGGATTTGGCCTTGAAGTAGATGTACATCCTTTAATAAAAATTTACTTTGGTTCCAAACATATAGGAAAAGAAGAGATTAAAAAAGCCTTAGAATATTTAGATGATAATGATATTATAATAGAGATATTGTCATTAAGTATCATAGAACACAACGTTTGTGCACTTTTTGAACTCTACAACACAAAAGAAATTAGGGATTTTGTGGATAAGATTTTAAATAGGTTACAATGTAGATATGGAATTGTAAGGATATTATCTTACTTAATACTCTCAAAAATTATAGCCTATAAAGACATAAGGAATTATTTGGATGAAGAATTGATAAATCACTGCCTATCAATGCTTTTAGAAAATTGTGAGAAATTTTTAATGGATCGTATCTTTATAAAATGCTATACTTTAGAGGCAATATCTACCATATATACAAATTGTGAGAATCCAAAAATTAAGGAGCGTATAAAAGAATTTTGCAAAAAAATAAACATTAGAGATCTGGCATGTGATCACCAAAATTGTTATGTTTATTCAATTTTGTTGTTGTCATCCATAGGGGAAAATGTGGAAGATTTCATAACTCCAGATGTTTACCCTGACTTTGTGGGGGGGGGGAAGAAGTTGGAAAAAAATCACCTTCTGAGATATTTAGGGATATTGAACTAAAATTAAATAGTGACGATTGGATTGAGAGGTTGACATCAAGCAAAATTTTGGGAGATATTCTTTACAAATTCCCATACTATATAAATGAATACTACCCACTAACAAAGAATATCCTTTCAGATAACATTTGGGTAATTAGGGCCAGAGGTGCTTGGATTTTAAGGATAATTAATTATAGGCAATACTACATACCCAGAGAAGATTTGATTAAAATTTTTGAATATAGTCATGATTGGTACCCTGATGTTGTTATTGAGTATCTGTTGTTATATGCAAATATATTAAAGCGTAGTTATGGGGAATTAATTAAAGATGAGGTTTTTAAGAATTTCATGTTATCCTCAATAATTGCAGCATATTTATTAAATGACAATAAGGTTGTTAAATCCCTTGCTAAATACCTAATTAAAAAATTTCCTGAAATGGAATATGTAACTAATTACTTTGAAAATGATGTTTTAGGAAAATTAGAAATCTTAGAAAGATTAATGAAAAACCCTGCGTTTAGAGAACCAGCATTTATAAAAATAAAATTATGGTTAAGTGAGGAAATAAAGGCAAATAATGAAGAAACCGTCGAACATATTCTTAAATTTATTAGAGATAAATATTTTGCACCCATATCGTTTGTTGTATATGAATTAATAAAACTTTATGATGGATATGAAATTGCAAAAGAGGTTGTAGATGAGATATTATCCAATCACCCCGAATTTATTGAATATTATTTTGAATATCTATGCATATGGATTGATAAATACCCAATCCCAATAAAAAGGAAGATTTTAAAAGAAATACTTTCCTATGTCAATTTTGGAATAGAACTAAGTAACAAGATGCTAAACAAATTAAAAAACATGGTAATTTATGAAAGGGATAAGGTATCATTAAATACAATTATGGAAATACTTAATATTGCAGGTGATGAGGAAGGGAAGTTGTTGGTAAAAGAAAGAAAATCATCTTACAAAAACAAATATGAGATGGTTATAAAAAATATTATTAAAAATAAGAACATAGATGAAATCAAGGAAATTTTAAGTGATAATACCATTATACCAAAGGTTATCCTTTTTGATCATTTTATAAAGTTGATAGAAAGTAAGAATCAAGAATTTATAGAATTTTTTGGTGAATATTCAAATATTATCTTTGAGCAGATATGTTCATTAATTGATAAGAACCACCATATTGTTTTAGAAAAGATAAAGAAATTTATGACCATTTTAATAATCTCAAATCCCAATTTATTTAAGTTGTGGATAATTAATCACCACCACAAAATCCAAGAAAAATGCATAAACTTCCTAAAAAACCTATTAAAAGAACTTTATACTGGGGCTAAAATTGGGTTGTTAGATATTCTTGAGGATGCCTTAGATAGGGGTTATTTCGAATTGGTATATAACTTTTTACCAGAAATCCTTAAACTCCTAAGCCATAATATGTGGGAGATAAAGTATCGTGCCTTAAAATTGATAATGGCCTTAAACATTAAAAAAGGAGATGTTGATGATGTTGTTTTGGATATATTAAAGAGTTTTGAAAATACAGATGAGGACTTTAAATTGTATCTACTTAGGGCACTGAGGGATTTACCAACCTCAAAGAAACATAAAGAAAAGGTTATTGATTTGTTAAAAGGTTTAGAAATTCCTAATGAATACATAAAAACCATTATAAAAGAAATATATGAAGAATATTCTAAAAACAATAAACATAATTTTAAAAATGAATTATGAGATAATCTTATCTATCATATCTAACTCTAAGGCCATCCTTATCTCTCTTGCTATTCTCTGTCCCATGCTTAATGGTTCTCCATGGTATAAGAAGGAGTAAGCACTTCCATTCATGAAACTGTTTGTTCCTCCATCAATTCTTGCACTCATTTCAAACACTACTAACTCCAAATTCTCATTACACAAACTCTGCAAACAGAATGGGCCAATCATTCCTGGTGGAACGATTTCTTTTGCCTTTGCAACTAATTTGTCACCCATTTCAAACACTTGTGGCAACAAACTCTCTCTAATAACGACTGGAATGTTCCCAGTTATAACATAGGATGCATTGAGATCCATTTCTAATTGGTCTTTTGCAGGAATCCTGACGAGTCCATCTATATTGCTCTCATACCTCCTATCCATTCCCATAAGTTCGACTTCATCTTTTAGTGGTGAGTAAAAGTAGTGGATACAGAAGTTTGTCCCTACAACATACTCCTCAATATGTGCTTTCTCAATGTCTTCATCGGTTAAGATTCCTTTTTCCTTTAATTGCTTTACTTTGGCATCGAATTCCTCTTTTGATGAACAGACGAAGTAACCTTTTCCTCCTCTTGCCCCTGGGAATTTAACCATAACTGGCCCATCTATCTCATCTGGGCTGTTGTATTTTTTTGGTAATCTTAGACCACTTTCCCTCAAAAGTTTTCCTTCCAAATCCCTCTCCGCTTCCCATCTTAATATTTTTCTATTACCGAACATTGGAACTCTGAAGTTGTTTTCAACATTATCTAATCCACAGTATGCAATGAAGGAACCGTGTGGGACTATTATAGCATTCATTTCTCTCAACTTTTCTTGGACTTCTTCTTTTGATATGTCAGCAAAGTTGTCAATGTATATGTATTTGTCAGCAACTTTAAACCTCTTGTAAGGGACGTCTCTCCCCTTAACTGTAATAACAGCTGTTGAGAATCCTTCCAATTTTGCCCCTTTTAAGATATGTAATGCTGTGTGGCTACCGAGTGTTGCAATGGTTATTTCATCTTTGTTGTATCCCTCAAAAATTTCCAACATTTCTTCCCTTGAAATCATATTTTCACCATCTTAAAAACCTATTTATAACAATTAATCATGATAAATTATTTATGCATCATAATTTTTATAAGTTTTTATCCACTTATGCGAAAAATTAATATACGGCAAAACTCAGAGTTTTGCCAAAATTATAGAGCCATATTTTTTTCTGACTTATATATTAAATAAACTACCAACAACCCACCTAACAAATCTAAGATAGATTTTACAGGAACTACTCTTGGAGCAAATAGTTTTATTGACACTAAATAACACATTAGTGAAATAACCATTCCAATTAACATTGATGCAGGAATTGTCCATCTGTGGTCTGATGTTTTCATCAAAATCCTTGCAATATATGGAGAGGCAATTCCAATAAATGGAATTAAACCTACAAATGGTATTACCACACCAACAATAAAACCTGAAAGGAATAAAATTATTATTCTAACTTGTTTTATATTCAAACCAAAACTTTTTGCATAATTTTCACCAAACAATAAGGCATTTAAGTGTTTTGAGAGTAAATAGGATGAAATCAGAAAGATTAATGAACAAACTACCATTAATTTTATGTCTTCCCATCCTGTACCTGAAAAACTGCCTTGTAGATACATCCAAAATTCTTGAATTTGCACGTTATCTGCAAAATTTATGAGATAACTTTCAATCCCGTAATAGAAATATCCAAACAACAACGTACAAACCAACACTCCACTAACATCCTTTATTTTTGAAGCAAGAAACAATATAATAACCAATGCTATAGCAGCTCCTATCCAGCCACCCACAACATAATCAGATACCCCCAAAAAACTTGAAAATGAAAATCCAAGGAATATAGTAATTGCCACCCCAAGAACAACCCCACTTGAAATGCCTGTTGTGTAAGGAGAAGCTAAAAGATTCCTAAATAATGTTTGAAGCTTTAATCCAGAAACAGACAAAACTGCACCAACTATTATGGCAGTTATTAATGGTGGAATTCTAATTTTCCATATTAATATATCTTTAAATTTATCTCCAGTACTTCCATACAACAAAAAATTCTTGACATCTTCCATACTTATCGATTTTGCATTTCCTCCTTTAAAAATTCCATAGACAAAGAGTGAAGAAGTTAATATCACTAACAACAAAATAATAAGAGTTTTTCTCATTTAAATCCCCATAATTTTTCTTTTTATGTATATGATTATAGCAATTGGAGATCCTATTATTGCCAAAGGACACATTAAAGGCAATTCTGAACTTGTTGTTGGAATTACAATACCTGGCCTCACAAGAATATCTGCCACTATTAAGAAAATTGCCCCAATTAACATGGCGTTTGGGATTACATAAATGTGTTTTGACGTTCCACACAACAATCTTGCAGTTATTGGACATACCAACCCAATAAACCCTATAGGTCCAGCAAATGCTACAATAGTTGCCGTAATCATGCAAGATATTAAAATAATCAAAATTCTTAATTTTTTAATATCAATTCCTACACTTTTTGCGTAATTTTCTCCAAGTAAATAGGCATCAAGGAATTTTGATAAAGAGTATGTTATAAAGCAGCATATAACTACTAAAACTCCCATTATTAATGACTGTTTCATTGTTAATGAACTCAAAGAACCGTATCCCCACATCATAAAACTTGCTAAAACATCATTGTTAACCCCAACAAAATCACTAAATGCAATAACAATTGTAATTAATCCAGATGAAATATAACCTATCATAAGACCAACAATTAAAAGTGTAGTAATCTGTTTAACCTTCTTTGCGAGAGATAATACAACAAACATGGATAATAATGAACCTAAATAAGCAGATATAATAAATCCCCATATGGAGTGGGGTATGCCAAATTTGAAGAGTAAAGATGTAAAAACATAAAGTGCTACTCCTAAAGAGGCCCCACCCGATACTCCTATTAGGTAGGGGTCTGCAAGAGGATTTCTAAACAAACTTTGCATTAACAAGCCTGCAACAGCCAACCCCATTCCTGCAAATACCGCTCCAACAGTCCTTGGTATTCTGCACTTTTCAATTATTTTATCATATATGGGATTTCCAGTAGTGCCTTCTAAGACATAGTTGTAAAAATTTTTTGGTTCTATTTTAATAGTTCCGTTTGTTATACTCAATATTAACAAAGAAAATAATATAAATAAAAGAAATATCGAGAGTAAGCCCACTCTAATTTTCAAAATGTATCACCTTATTCAACTTCAATGATTATATATAATATTGTTATTATATTTATTTTGAAAAAATATAAAAATATGTTAAATTTATAAATTTAAATTTTAAGTAAAAAAGTTAAAAAATATTAAAACATTTTTTATGGACTTGGTTCCTAAAAAATTAATATGCTATATATCAAAAATTGGATTATTTCAACTTCTTGAAGTAATGTAAGTTGCTATCTCCACCATCAAAGCATTCTGGATGTATCATCCTTGCAAAATCTTCCATTAATAAGTCCATATTTACATTTCCATCATATGAGTAACTGAATTTTGTTGTATATACCCTCTTTGCACTGTCTAATACTGGTGCTAAGTCAGGTCTTCTTTCTTTTAATTCATCAAGTGTGTCCATTGGCTCATTCAGTGAGTTCCAGTTCATGTAAATGAACACATCACATCCATTAATATGTTCCAAGGTTGTTTCTTTGTCAAGATTTACATAAGAAGTTCCTGGAATATCAAGGAAGCAGTAATCTCCTTTAACATCCAATATCCATTTTGCATAGTAGTTTTGGGCACAATATACCCAAGGTCCAGAATATGGTGACCAGTAGAGCATAGCAACTTTTGGTCTGTAAGCGGCGTTTCTTGTTTTTCTTATTAATTCATTTCTCTTTTCCCAAACTTTTTGTAAGAAATCATTTCCTTTCTTGTCTAAGTTATAAAATGCAGCATAAACTTTTGCCCATTCTGCCTTTGCAAGGAAGTCAGGTTCATTTGATTCAACAGTTACTAAATAATTCATACCTAAATCTGAAACTGTATTCATATCCGTAGCTAAATAACCATGGGTCCACGCAAGGAATACTATATCTGGACTTATGTTCAATAAAGCCTCTTTATCTATAGCACCCCATTTTCCAATTGGAACAATATTTCCATTATCGACATAAGATTTTAATTTGGGGAATACTCCATAATCCTTTATTTTGGTGTATGTATATTCAGATACCCCTCTTATAGATTCCCTTACACTGTCGTTATCTAATGCTTCAAGCATTGCTACTTGGAATGCACTTAATGTAGCAACTTTTTTTACAGGAGCGTAGATGACTTTTACATCAGAAGGTAAATTGCTTGGTGGTTCTTCTCCTTCTCTTACAATGCAGTATTTATTATATATCTCATTTCCGTATTTTGTTGTTATAATTTTATATGCCCAATTATCATCATAACTTACTGGATTTCCATTTGCGTCATAATATTCTATTTCAAAGTTTTTAGCGAATACTACAGGTTCTCTCCACTTTTGGTAGTTGTTAAATAGATACACAACATCTGCAATATCAACTGAATTATCACAGTTTAAATCTCCTTTTTCTAATCCAACGTCCCTATGCTTAAAAAGATATACTACATCTGCAATATTTATTGAACCATCCCCATTTACATCTCCAATATTTTCTCCAAATACTATTGGTGTTAATAAAATCATCAACATAGCTGAAAGTATTTTAAGTATTTTTTTAACCATCGCTATCCACCCCATAATTATTAAAACCTTATGTCAATAATTTTATTAAATAACATTGTAGTAATAATTTGATAAAATAGATATATATAATTTATGATTTATTTTTTTAAATACTGTTAAAAGTAGGAATAAAATTTAGATTTTTATGATTACAAAACAAAAATAATATTGTAGAAAATTTATGGCTTTTCAATCTTCACAGCCTTCCCATCTTTCCATTCTACGAATATTGGCTCATCTGGAATATCATCTAATGTTTTGAAGTATTCAACCGCTGCCTTTGTTCCCCATCTGTCTGAACCTGCTAATAAGATAACTGTATGACCGTTTATTATTTGTTTCTCAATAACCCCTCTATTCTTACCTGGATAGTCATTAGTTACTTTAACTGGGAACGTCCAAAGGTATTTTTTAACTACTGGGTTAGCTACTGGCCCTCCAATTAAAATACAATCTTCTTTTATTTCTAATGACTGATTCACTAATTCAGTGGTATTCTTAAGGTATTTTGCAGATAAGTTGTTATCTACTTCTGAGCCGAGGATTATCTTAGCCTTATAAACCATTTCTTTTATCTTCTCTGATTTTATATCTTCTGCTACTCCTGGGTATTGCTCAATAGCTCTGTGATGGCCTCCTCCACCGCTGTAGTAAGTTGTAGTTGTTGATGTAGATACTGGTAATGTTGCTGCAAGCTCAATGCTTACTTCTGGGTCTTTAATTAAGGTTATCTCTAACACTCCACTAACCGGAATTCTATACCATCCAATTGTACTTGTTATATCGTTTTCTTTTAAGGTTATGTTTTCTGTTCCGTTGTTTATGGTTATTTCTTTAACTTTTAAAGTTCCTATTGGAATTCTTATTATGGTAAATCCTTTATTGGATATATTTTCTACTTTAAGTTTTACTTTTGCTTTTATAACTTTCTCATTTCCAATAATTTCTACTTTTGGTTCTTCTTTTGTTATATTTGTTATGTTAAATCCAACACATAATACTGGCTTAATATCTTCTGTTATTTTATTTAGTGTTTCATTTAACTCTTTTTCATTGTCAATAACTTTTGTGATTTCACTTAGAGATTCTGCTTCGTTAGAAATTAAACTCATCGTTGATATAACATCATCCGTAATGTTTATTGATAAGTTTTCACTAACTTTTGGAATAGTAATCTCATCCGCCACATTTCCAATTTTAATAGGCAATGCTGTTATGTTAATATTTCCAACAGATTCTAACTTCACATTGTCAATATCCACTTTATCAAGTACATCTGCTTCAATATGCAGACCTTTAAAGACTTTTTGTAAGTTTTCATCTAATATTGTGTTGTTGATAAATACTCTCTCAAACTTATATCCATCTTTGTCTGATAAAACCATGTACTTCAATATTGCTGAGTAACTTTTATTTTCATCAATTATCTTAAATGTTATGTTTGCTATTTTGAAGTTTCCAGATTTTGTGAAATTGTATCCTGTAAATATTAATTCATTGTTGTTTATTGTGTAGTTGTTTGTTCCAATAAGCTTTATGCTTTCAATCTTTAAGTTTTTGAATATCAACTTTCCATCATATCCACTACATAATCTTTCATTTATTCCATTAACTTCTATTGTAGCATTAAATGTTCCATTGACAATTGGTGTTGTGTTATATATATTAACCCAAACTGGGATTTCAACAACATTTATTTTCTTAACAAGCTTGTTATCGCTTTCATTTTCTTCTTTAATTGCATTATTTGGATCAGCTAATGCCACTATTGTGAATGTTTTTATATCATCTGGAGTCCAATTGAGTGTTATCGTTTTACTTTGGCTAATATTTAATCCATTAACAGTTACTTTTCCAATTTCTTCAGTGTCTGCATACAACACAATATCGAATGGTTTTGCGTCTTGATGTCCATTGTTTGTTACTGTAATGTTTATTGTTGTTGGAATTCTGTATATTGATGGATTTGGTACATTAATGTTAGCTATTTTAATGTTTGGTCCTTGTACAACAATGTTTACTTTGTTTGTTGATATTTTATTGAATTTATAACCATTTATGTCAGATACAACTAAATCTGACAATTCAATATCTGAGTTTCCAACATCTAATGCCTCGAACTTAGCAGTTGCAACAACGATGGAATGGTTAATAATTCCATCCATTAATTTGAATATTACTTTATCATTTTCATATGTTACATTTTGTAACAATGTTCCATTTATTTCAGATGAATTTATAAGGAATGTGAAGTTTATGCATTTTAATATCTTAGGATTATATGTTAAAACTCCCTCTATTGCCTTTGCAGGTCTGTCAGATGTTATGTTGTTTAATGTTATATTTACTTCAAAAGTTTTTTCAGTTTTTGTTAAGTTTGTTGATGATATTAAATTTACACTTATTGGCTCCTCTGTAGCATATAATTTAATAACATATTTGTTATTATTTTCATTAATCTCTTTTACATCATTGGCACAATCGACTAAGGCACAAAGTGTATAATTCCTTTCCTCCATAGGCATGAATGTAAAGTTTATTTCCTTAACTTCCCCAACATTTAATCCATTAACTGTGGAGGTTCCTATTTCATATGTATCTGCCAACAACTTAACTGAGAAGTTGCCTGTTACATTTCTCTCTCCAATATTCTTTATTAATACAGGTATTGTGTTATTTGTATATGCTTTTAGTGATACTGGAATTATTTCCTCCACTACTAAATCAGGCCCCGGAATTATTATTGTGGTTGCATTTGATGAAATGCCCTTTACGTAACTTCCATTAATATCTTCCATATAGATATTATCCAATTTTACTGTGGTATTTCCAACATTTATCACATTGTAGGTGATGTTAATTGTGAAGTTTGTTGATTGGTTTAAATTGCTTATTTTGAAAAAGTTGTTTGAACTGTTGAAGAAAACATTTCCTACACTTGATGATATATTGAAAGGCTCTAACATATTTTTATCGAATGACAATGTTCCTTCAATTGTCTTTAAAGTTTTATTTTCTTTTGGAGCAACAACCACTGAAATGGTTACATTATCTCCAAGTTCTGCATTTACAGTTTTAGGTACTAATAAGTCGGCAATAGGTTCTACAACTATTTTTACATGTGAATTTTTCAAAATTAAGTTGTTATTACTAACTTTCCATGTATAATCTCCATCTGAATTTGAAACTACTGTTCCCCCTAAGGTAACTTCTGTATCTGATTGTTCTAATGCTTTAAATCTTAAAGTAGCTATTGTAAAGTTTCCATGTAGAGGATTGCTAAACCATATAGATATCCATATTCTTCCGTTACTCACAGAAATACTTTTATCTTTTATATTATTGGTTATATCACCACTTAAGACGATGTCATTCTCAGATATATTCAATGCACTTGAGTTAAAATAAATATAGGTTTCAATTCCACTACAATATCCTGAATAGTTATTGTATCCATCAGAAATAGTTCCATTTGGAACATTTTTTACTTCTAAGGTTAAATTAAAACTCTGCCCTAAATTTACATTTAAATTAGATGGGACTAATTCTACTGTTACATTTTCACCATACACTCCCATAAGAGATATAACCAAAATCGATAATAACGCTGTTTTCCATTTCATCCCACTGTCACCTTTAAAATTTTTAAAGTAAAAAGAAACTGGGAAATTTATAATCCATTATTCTGCTGTATATGGTTCAGCAGTATTTGTATTTGGATCATATTTGAGGAAGTAATGGGTGGTTCTTCCTTTAAACACTTCAGGGTGTATTATTGTTGCTAAATCGTACAGTACTTCATCCGTATTCATCAAT
The DNA here is from genome assembly GCF_000214415.1 of Methanotorris igneus Kol 5. Taxonomy (NCBI): domain Archaea; kingdom Methanobacteriati; phylum Methanobacteriota; class Methanococci; order Methanococcales; family Methanocaldococcaceae; genus Methanotorris; species Methanotorris igneus. The sequence goes on along the minus strand of NC_015562.1, from coordinate 551,052 downwards.
CCAAGTTGCCAATAATCACCACTTATGCAGAACAATCTACCATTCTGCACAGCTTTGAAGTTCTCGTATCCTGGATGGTCTTCTTTGAAGTTTGACAACCATGCTGTGCTTGATGGAATCACCCAAATATCTGCATCTTTTGCTCTTTCTGCAAAGGTCTCATAACTTATGCACTCGCTGCCAGTTCCTGGAATGTCTTTGAATATATAATCTCCTTTGCAGTCTTCCATTATTCCCTTAGCCACATAAGATTGTGCTTTAGGTACGTAGGTTCCTCCATAACTTGGGTAATTCTTACCCCATGCCACTAATGGCCTATCACAGTTTCTTGTTAATCTTTTAACGTTCAATGCTCTCTTTTCTATTCTTGTGAAGTATTTGCTTGCAACGTCTTCCTTGTTGTAAAATGCTGCAAACATCTTTACCCATTCACATCTTGCAAGATAGGAATTTTCTAAGTATTCTGCATCAGCAACGTAAGTTAAATTAAGTTCTTTACATTTTTCAATTATTTTATCTCCACTGTATCCTGGATAGACAAATACAACCTGTGGTGAGATATTGATGATCAAGTCATAATTTGGATTCCATGATGAACCAACGTCAATTATTGAGCCATTATTAAGCCCTTCTTCAATGTCTTTAAAGTACCACTTGTATGTTCCTCCCCACATTATTCCCTTCACTGAACTGATTACTGAACCGTCATTGTTTAGTGGTTCCATTAAAGCTATGTGGGTAGAACTCATTACAACGACCTTTTTTAATGGAACATTAATTACCTTGTCGTATTTTCCTTCAGCCCAGGAAGGAATTGGCTGAGTTTCATTTTTTAATAAAAATCTCTGCCCAGTGGCATCTTCAACTATTTTATAAGCATAGCTTTCTCCATTGTATGGATTTACTATATTTCCATTTTCATCATAGTACGTTATTTTTATATTTTGGGCGTAGTGAATTGGCTCCCTCATTTTTTGATAATTAACAAAGAGATAAACGACGTCGGCAATATCTATACTATTATCTGCGTTTAAATCACCATCTTCTATGTTGAGGTCTCTATGTTTGAAGAGATAAACCACATCTGCAATATTAATGGAACCATCCTTATTTACATCACCCAATCTATAGTTGTAATCACCTTCTGCATATACAGGCACTAATAGTAAGAAAACGGTAAGTAATATATACCCAGTGGTATTAATATTTTTCGGCATCATACCACCATTTAACATTTATATTAGATTATTATTATTTTAAACAAATGGTTAATAGTATTAAAAAAATCTTTAGTTAAGATTATAGCAATAAGTATATATATTTTACGGTAATTTTTATTATTAATAAAGTAATCTTTAATTTGGTGATAACATGAAAAAGTTTGCTGCATTACTGATTCTTCTTATACTTCCAACATGCATGGCAATAGATATTTCAGTAAACGCCCCTCCTAAAGTTAAAAAAGGAGATTTATTTACTGTAGAAGTTTACGCAAATAATGTTTCAAGTTGTGGAGGTTTAGAATGTAATATTTACCTTTCTGATAACCTTGTAGTAGATGATGTGATTACATATGATGTTGGAGCAGATTATAACTTAACAATGACAATGAATAAAAACAGGAGTGCAGCAATACAGTATGCTTTTTTAACAAATCCAAAAAATGAAGACTTTAAAGTTGGCGAATTCAAAATAAAAGCCATAAAAAGTGGAAATGCAACAATAACAATAAAGGCAGTAGCCTCAGATAGTGAAGGAAATGCTATTAAAATTCCTCAAAAAACAGTAAATCTAAAAATAACATCCAATTCTACTCAAAAAACAGAAAAAAATGATTCATTTTTATTTAATCCAATAACGATTATATTTGCAGTTCTTTTAGTAGGATTGGTGGCCTACATTATAAAAAAGGTGGTAGGTAATGAATAAGCGTTTTTTAGTTCTTTTAACCCTTATTTCTATTTTTTTAGATATTTCTTATGCAGAGGATATCTACGTTAAATTAGTCCCTGAAAAGGTTGTTTCAAATGGAGAGATTATTAAATTTAACATAACGGTAGAAAATATCCCAAAAATTGGTGAAATTAAAGACGAGTACAATGGAATGGAAGATGGTGGATGCCGTGGAGTTAGTATTTGTATAAATTACTCTGATTATTTAAAGCCATATGGGTTTAATTGGAGTGATATTTGTAAAAAAGAGAAATTAAAATCCTATGAATTTAAAGATGGTGTATTTAATGCTAAAGTTGTTTTTGATAAGCCTATTGAAGAAGATTTTTGTATTGGAGAAGTGATGTTTATTCCAATTAAAGAAGGAGAAGTTCAATTAAATTTATCAGGGTCTGTCAGTTCAACATTGGGTTATAAGTATGATGGAGTTAATGAATATTATGATTATTACACTAAAACATTCAAAAAATATCCAAATACAAAATTCCTCGGAGCAAATATAACAATAAAAAGCGCTGGGAATGTAACAAATACAACGATGAAACTGAAAGAAGATGTGGAAGAATATGAATCATCTTCATCATCAACAATAATAAACAGAATCTACATAACTCCCAATATAAAGGAACCGGAAGTTATTGTTAAGGAAATTAATCTAACAGAATATCAACCAATAGTTAATGTAGTTGTGGAAAAAAAGGGTAGTTTTAAATTTTTGGGTTTTAATTTGTTATCTGGAATATTGGCTGGGATTCTTTTTGGCTTTATCCTATCAAAATTTAGATAATATTGGGGGATAATGATGAAGTCGAAATTTCCAATGTTATTTATAATTTTATTTTTACCTCTTCTATTCCGTGTGAGTGGAGATGAAGTTATATTAACTCCTGAAAATGTTAGTGTAAGTGAGTATGACTACTTTAATTTAACATTATATGCAAATGTATCAGAAAATTTAGGCGGATTTGAAGATATTATCTATTTTCCAAGTGCATTAAACATAACTAAGGATGACATTGTTTTAAGTGATATAGCCAATAATGCAAACTTGAAAGATATTTCTGTAAGTAATGGAAAAATATCCATATCACTTGTATGGTTTGATAACCCTCCACATGGAAACTTTACAATAGCAACTTTAAGATTTAAGGCATTAGATAACGGAACATACACAATAACTCAAAAACCTAAGTTATCAGATGTAAATGGAAATACCTTAGATGCAACCTACAACTCTGTTGAAGTAAATATTGTTGGGTTAAATTCAACGGTTGTTGAGATAACCCCCATAAATCCAAAGTTAAATGAGAATTTTGATGTTCTCATTTCAATAAAAAACGCAAAAGAAAATACATACAATATAACTGGAACAATATATTACCCAAATTTAAGCATTGTAGGTTTAAACTTCTATTATTTAGAAAATAACATTTCAAATGTAGATTTGAATTTAAACAATAATAGTTTAAATTTCTTTGCTAAGTTAAATACCTCAAAAGAAAATTTTGATTTGATGAAATTGACATTCTTCACAAGTAAAGAAGGAACTTACATAATTAACGCATCTATAAAAATAAATGGGAACAATACAATTATAAAACCAGCAAACTTCACAATTGGTGGAGCTAATGTAGAAAGTTATGTAGGTTTTTCAACAACTGAAAAGAACATCTCTTATGGAGACAAAGGATTCATTTACATTGAAGCAAAAAACTTAAATGCAAATATATCTGAAATTAAGGGAAAAATAATCTATAACTCAACATTATTGAAAATTAGTGATATATCAACAAGTTTATCCACTATAGATAAAAATTGGACAGTTGAAAACGACACAATAGATTTTGACATTAAAATAAATGGAACTACAAGTGGAAATTTTAGCATTTTATCTTTTTGGATAGAACCAATAAAAAATGAAAATGTAACAACAGAGATAAAAATCTCTCAGATTTATTTGTTTGATGAAAATGGGATTGTTGAAGTTCCATTAAAAGATAAAAAAATCATCCACATAATTCCAAGGGAAAACAACACCCCACCAAAGGCATATTTTGTATTTGAGATAGTTGATAACTATGATGTTAACTTCTATTCCTTGTGTTATGATAATGAAGGGGATAAACTTAACTACTATTGGGAGTTTGGTGATAACTCAACTTCAACAAATGCAAATCCTTCCCATAGATATAAAAAAGAAGGAATTTATCTTGTAAGATTAAAGGTTAATGATACATTTGGAGCTACTTCATATGATGAATGTCTAATTGAGATAAAAAAGTTAAGTCCAATAAATGTTACACTTAGCAATAAAACAATACACTCCAATGAATCCAATGTAACAATATTTTGCAATATTACCTTAACAAATCCATTCTCTGAAAAAATTTATGGATATATTTACTTTTCAGATTATTCTAACTACAATCCTGCTAAAACACATATTTCATTTGAATTACTACCAAATGAAACAAAATCATTTTCAATTCCAATAAATATCTCAAAAAGTACTCAAATAAAAGGATATGTTGAATATCATTTACCTTATAAAAGATTAGTTAAATACATATGGAATTTTAAAGAAAATATTGAAGTTATTAGTCCAAAAATGATAAAGTTTAACGATTATCATTATAATTTAACAATCAACCAGTCAAAAGTTATCATAAAAGTAAATAAAATTGTAAAAAATTACACGATCACAAAAAAAGTTGAAATTGAGGATGATATTGCAAATACTGTAGTTTCTTTAATTGGATTTTTGATAGGATTGCTATTAATTTATAAAAGAGAATTGTTATTCCCATAAAAATTACATAATTTTTTCTTTTTTAGTTTTTAGCAAAATTATAATATTAGTGGTGATTAAATGTTAAAAACAGAAAATCTTGCCGTTGGATATCATAAGAGGGTTGTTGTTAATAATGTAAACTTAGAAGTTAAAGAAGGGGAAATTTTGGCAATAATAGGCCCAAATGGAGTTGGAAAATCAACACTGTTAAAGTGTATAGCAACATATTTAGAACCCATAAAAGGAGTTGTTTATTTGAATTCAAATATAATACATAGACTAAAACCTTCTCAACTTGCTAAAAAAATGGCCGTGGTTTTAACAGAGAGGGTAAATCCTGGAAATTTAACAGGATTTGACATAATTGCAATAGGGAGGCATCCATATACAGATTTATTTGGAAGATTATCAGAGAAAGATAAGGAAATTATCATAAATTCTGCAAAGGCGGTTAATGCACTACATCTACTTGAAAAAAACTTCCTTGAAATGAGTGATGGGGAAAGGCAGAAGATAATGATAGCAAGAGCTCTTGCTCAGGAACCAAAGGTTTTAATTTTAGATGAACCTACATCCTTCTTAGATGCAAGACATAAGATAGAACTTACTTTGTTGCTGAGAAAATTAGCAATAGAAAATAATCTTGCCATAGTTGTGACAATTCATGACATAGAGCTTGCTTTAAGAATTGCTGACAAAATAGCACTAATCAAAGATGGCAAAATAATAGCTTATGGACATCCAGAAGATGTTATGGATAAAGAAACAGTAAATAACCTTTACAATATAAAAAATGCAAATTTCTGCAAAGAAATTGGTTACTTTGAATTAAAAAATGAAAATACTGCCGACAAAAAAGTTTTTGTTGTTTGTGGTGGGGGTAGCGGGGCGAATGTTTTAAGATATTTAGTTAAGAGCGGGTATAAAATTTATTGTGGGGTTTTACATGAGAATGACATTGACTATATTGTAGCAAAAACAATGGAAGTTGAGATTATTAAAGAAAAGGCATACCAACCAATTTCGGAGGAAAACTACATAAAAGCATTAAACTACTTAAAAATGTGTGATGTTGTAATAGATACCAACTTTCCAATTGGAGAAATGAATAAATTAAATTTAAAACTTATAGAAGAAGCTAAGAAGAGCAATAAAAAAGTTATTAAATTTAATGGAAGTATTAAAGATTTAAAAAATCAACTATTATCAAAACTCATCTAAAAATCAATAAAAGAAAAAAAGAAAAATAAATAAAAGATAAGAGATAAAAACAAAATAGGATATTAATGAGAAATTATAATCTTTCTATTTTATTCTCCGGGAAAATTATAGCATTGTTTTCACAACACATATAAGAACAGGCATTGCAGTTAATTATGCAGTTGTAGGGATATTTAACAACAACTCTGCCATTTTCTAAATCATAGACGCCTTTAGGGCAAAACTCAACGCATTTCTTACAATTTTTGCATTTTTTATAATCTATTTTTGGGAACCATGGGATTTCTTTCCTTTTCTTTCCACCAAATTCTTCATATTCTATTTCCATTGCTGCATCATAAAGCATCTTATATAATTTTTTATTTGGTTCTCTAACAAGTTTTGTAACTTTTTCGTAAGTATCATGTATCTCATTAATTCCTAATTCCTTTGAAAGTTTTTTAATTTCCAAATTTAAAATCATAAATTCCCTAATTTTCTTTAAAAGTTCTTTTTTCTTTTCCATGTTTTCACCTTATTTAAAATTACTTTATCACATTCCAAAAAATTTTTAATTAATATGTAATATATAATTTATCAAAATTATTTGAAAGTTTTTTAATTTAATTTAAATGGTGAAAATATGATAAAAATCGGGTTTGTTTCAACTGTGGATAGTGATGATTTGGTTTTTGAAGAGGCATATAAGGAAGTAAAAAAGTATGGAATTGAACTTAAAATATTGGATTACAAATGTAGCGAGGAAGAGTTTAAGGAATTTATAGAATTTATTAAAGATGCCAACATTGTATTTACAAAACTCATGGGAGGAAAAAGTGCATTTAAATACTTTGATGAATTAAAAGAATTCACCTTAAAAAATAGCATTCCTTTCCTTCCACTCCCTACATTAAATGAAGTTCATCCAGATTTGGATGAGGCTACAACAGTAAGTGAGGAAATTAAAAAAGAAGTTATAAAATATTTGGGTTATGAAGGGATTGAAAATTACAAAAATCTCTTATTATATTTAGCCAATAAGTTTGGAGACAAAAGCATTCCTTATGAAAAACCAAAACCTATGCCCTGGCAAGGTATCTATTATGGAGGAAGACACTTTGAAACTTTAGATGATTATTTAAATCATCTAAAAAATATTGGGAAAGAAATAAATGGAAAACCAGTAATTGGAATCTTATTTTATAGAAATTGGTTTATTGCAAACAATATTGATTATCTCAACGATTTAATTAAAATTATTGAAAAAAAGGATGCCATACCTGTAGCAGTTTTCACATCTCATTTAAAAAATGAATTGGGAAGTTTGGGAATATTGGAAACGTTTAAAAGATTCTTTTATAAAGATGGGAAACCATTTATCCATGTTTTAATAAATACCACCATGTTCACTCTTTCTATGGGAGTTAAGGTAGATATTTTAAAGGATGAACCAGAATTTTTAAAAGATTTAGATGTTCCAATTTTGCAGGGGATTGTTAGCACTGGATTTATTAAAGATTGGGAAAAATCAATGTCAATAAATCCAATTGATTTGGTTATTGGAATGGCTATGCCAGAGTTTGATGGAGCTATAATCCACTTCCCAATTGGTGGAAAAGAGAAGGTTAAAGATGGTGATGTTGGAGTTCCAATTATAAAGTATAGGGCAATAAAAGATAGGGCTGAGAAGATTGTTGATTTAGCATTAAAATATACAAATTTAAAATTAAAGAAAAATAGTGAAAAAAGAATAGCGATAATTTTTCACAACTATCCACCAAGAAATGATAAAATAGCAAGTGCCTTTGGATTAGATAGCCCAGAAAGTGTATTAAATATTCTAAAAGAATTAAAAAAGAGGGGCTTTGTTGTTGATAAAATATATAAAAATGGAACTGAGTTAATTAAAGAGCTTTTAAGATATCCTACAAATGATAAGAGATTTTTGACAGAGGAGATAATAAAAAAGGCTGTTGGAAAAATAAAGAAGGAAGATTATGAGAAGTGGTTTAATTCATTATCTGAAAAAGTTAAAAAAGAGTTAATAAAAAATTGGGGTGCAATTCCTGGAGATGTCATGAATTTTAATGGAGAGTTAATTATTCCAGGAATAATAAATGGGAATATCTTTATCTCTGTTCAGCCACCAAGGGGCTTCGGAGAAAATCCCTCTGCCATATATCACTCTCCAGACATGCCACCAACACACTACTATATTGCCTTTTATAAATGGATTAAGGATGTTTTTAAAGCAGATGCAGTAATGCATATAGGAAAGCATGGAAGTTTAGAATGGCTTCCAGGGAAAGGGGCTGGATTGTCTAAAGATTGTTATCCAGATATTTGTATGGAGCTGCCAAATATTTATCCCTACATAGTTAACAATCCTGGAGAGGGAACACAGGCAAAGAGGAGGGGCTATGCAACAATAATAAGCCATCTAATCCCCCCAATGACAGTATCTGACTTATATGGAGATTTGGAAGAGTTGGAAAAAAACATTGATGAGTATTATGAGGCAGAAAATAAAGAGAAAAAAGAGTTTCTAAAAAAAGAGATTTTAAATAAAATTAGAGAATTGAAGTTAGATGAGGATTTATTAGATGGGAAAATTATTGGGGAAAATATTAATGAAGAAAACTTTGAAAGTTCATTAAATAAAATCCATGATTATTTAGAGGAGTTAAAGAACAGGCAGATAAATGAGGGCTTGCATATAATGGGAGTTCCTCTAAAAGGAGATAAACTAATTAACATGCTATTTATGATTGTTAGATACCAATTTAATTATTTGGAGAGATTAGCTAAGACCTTAGGCTATGATTGGGAAGAGCTAAATAAAAATAAGGGGAAGAATCATAAAATTATAGATAAAATAAATGAGATTGGATTAAATTTATTAAAGGAATTTATGGAGAAAGGTTTTAATGAGAAAGAGATAGATAATTTAAAAACTATAAAAGTGAATGAGGAAATTGGAGAGATTTTAAAGATAGTTTCAAAGATTCACAGGGATTTAATGAGGGTTAATGAGGAGATAGAGAATGCCGTTAATGCCTTAGAAGGCAAATACATTCCACCAAAAATAGCTGGAGCTCCTACAAAAGATATAAACTGCCTACCTACTGGAAGAAACTTCTATTCCTGCAATCCTCAGGAGATTCCCAGCAAGGGAGCCTATGAGACGGGAAAGAAGTTAGCTGAAGATTTATTAAATAAATACTTAGAAGAAGAAGGAAGGTATCCAGAATATGTTGGAATAATTGTTTGGGGCTCACCAACAATGAGAACAAAAGGAGATGATATTGGAGAAATTCTCTATCTCTTAGGGGTTAGGCCTGTTTGGAAACATGGAAAAGTTGTAGGTTTAGAGGTTATCCCATTGGAGGAGTTAGGAAGACCAAGGATTGATGTTACTCTAAGAATTAGTGGTTTATTTAGAGATACTTTTCCACAGGTTATTGATTTGATAGATGAAGCTATAAAGATGGTTGCTAATTTGGATGAACCAGATGAAATGAACTTTATAAGAAAGCATTATAAGAGAGATGTTGAGGAGAAGATAAAGAAAGGTGTGGATGAGAGGACAGCAAGAGAAACCTCTTTGTATAGGATATTTGGATGCAAGCCAGGATGTTATGGGGCTGGAGTTGCTGATTTGTTGGAGAGCAAGAACTGGCAATCGTTGGAAGATTTGGCTAAAGTTTATGTTGAGTGGGGAGGTTATGCCTATGGAAAGGGGATTTATGGAAAGGAGGCTAAGGAGGAGTTTATTAATAGATTATCAAAAATAGAGCTAACTGTTAAGAATGAAGATAGCCAAGAGTGGGATATATTTGAAGGAGATGATTTTAATAGTTATCATGGGGGGATGATAGTTGCTGTAACATATTATTCAAAAAAGCAACCAAAGAGCTATATTGGAGACACTTCAAATCCAAATAAGATAAAGACTAAGCATTTAAAAGAGGAAGGAAAACAGATATTTAGGACTAAGATTTTAAATCCTAAGTGGATTGAAGGGCTTAAAAGGCATGGTTATAAAGGGGCAAGTGACTTTTCAAAGTATATTGACCATATCTTTCAATGGGATGCCACATCAAATATAATAGACGATTGGATGTATGAGGAGATAGCTGAGAAGTATGTTTTTGATAAAGATATGGAACAATTTTTTAGAGAAAATAATCCTTATGCTCTCTTAAACATAACTGAAAGGCTATTAGAGGCTATAGAAAGAGGCATGTGGAAAGCTGATGATAAGATGAAAGAAAAGTTAAGGAAGAAATACTTAGAAATAGAAGGATTGATAGAGGAGAAATTATGAAATTTCTAATTTTAAAGATAACAGATAGGTGTAATTTGAATTGCACATACTGCTACTCTTTAAATAAAAATAATAAAGATATGGAATTTAGAATAGCTAAGAAAGCCATTAACTACCTCTTAAATTTTGATGATAATATAAAGATTCAATTTACTGGAGGAGAACCATTATTAAATTTCAAATTGATTGAGAAAGTTGTTAATTATACAGAAGATAAAGGAAATTTTAGATATGCTATTCAAACAAATGGAACTTTGCTAAGTGATTATATAGAAGAAATTAAGGAGTTAAATATAAATGTAGGAGTTAGCATTGATGGTTTAGAGGTTAATGATGTATTAAGGCCTTATAAAGAGGGGGGATCTTCTACATTAGACACCCTAAAAGGAATATACTTATTGAAAGAATACAACATTCCTTTTGGAGTTACTATTGTAATAACAAATAAAAACCTTCCTCATTTGGAGGAGTTTGTTAATTATCTAATTGCATTAGGAGTTAAGAGCTTTAGTTTTGATTTATTAAAACCTAAGAAGAGAGAGGATTTAAAATTAATGCCAAATATTAGGGAGTTTGAAAAAGTTCTTAATAACTTATCTAAATATCCAGTTTATATAAAAAATCTTTATCAAAGAAAATGGGATTATTGTTTTTTAAATAGGGGAGATTTATTATTTGTTAATGAAGTTGGAGATATCTATCCATGCCCTACTTTGGAAGGCCATTTTTATATGGGAAATATTGAGAATTTTAATGGAGAACTTTTTAAGGTTAAGTCTAAGGGATGCTTTGCTAGGGAGTATTTGTATAGATTGAATGGATTGGAGTGAATTACCTAATACTATTTTTTAGTTATTGGTTATTAACAGCCCTTATATTGAACTTAAGTTTAATTTCCTTAGATAATCTTTTAGATCAATTAGTTTTTTATTTTTAATGTCAAGTGTATAAAAATTGATTTCTAAACTTTTATACCTTTGTTTCTTTTCAATAAGGTTTATTAAACTGGAAAATTCCTTTGCATGTAAAAAAGCCGTTATGTTTTCAACAATAATGCTAATTTTTTCATTTGGATTATATTTTTCTATTGTTTTGTGGATTTTTCCAAAACCTTCTTCAAATAGTGTTTCAATTTCGTAGTTCTCATTCCTATCAACAAAATACACATCAACAATTATTGTCTATATTTGACTACGTTGGGAGAACCCCTTCCGAAACTGTTAAATATTAAATGAGTATTGGTTATTATTAATGATTAGATATAAACTTGGAAAAATTGTATGTGGGTTGTTGGGGGCTATGTAAAAACGATTAAAGATACTGCAGGCGAGAATAATGCAAAATAAAAACAAACTTCCATCCGAAATCGTATTAACTTACAAGATTAAACATAATTACGATTTAAAAAACTTGTTAGATGGATTTATGAGTACCTCTCAGAAAGCAGTTGATATTATCTGGGAAAATATCAACTGGAAAGAAAAACAAGTTAAACATCGATTTAAATCTAAAAATAAATACAAATACTACACAACCACCCGATTAATCCCAGAAATTCCAAAAGATAAGGATTTCAAAAGAGAACTAAGAAATTATTTACTAAATGGATGGAATTTTGCTTCTCATTATGTTGATGGGGCTATTAAAGTGGCTTATTCAACAATAGAGAGTTGGAAATCGAATTATTTAGATGGTAAAAGAAAAAGAAATAAACCGACATTTAAAAGACCTTTTGTTAGAGTTAAAAATACCCTAATAAAATACGATAAAGAAAATGGAACGATAAGGATAACGATAAAAGCGAGGAAGGAGTATTTAGTTTTAGACATTAAAAATGAATGGTTTTTCGAAAAAATTAAAGGTTTTGACATTGGAGAGATTATTTTAAAGGACAACGAGGCATTAATAACCTTTAAAAAACCTTTAAATTTATCGGATAAAAAAGTCGTTATCGGTGTAGATAGCAACTTAAAGTCGTTAGATTTATTCCATCCAGAGGAAGGGTGGATTAGAATTGATTTATCTGAACTGCGTAGAATAAAGAATGTTTATGATGTTATTATCGATAAGTTAAAGTCGATTTATAAAAAAGCCCCAAAAAGAATCAGTATATTGCTAAAAAAGTATTATAATAGGAGAAAAAATCGAGTTGAAGATTTTATTAACAAATTAACTTCCCAGCTATCTAAACTCTTTCCAAATGCAATTTTTATCTTTGAGGATTTGGATAAGCTCAATATGTATAAAAATTCGAACTTTAACAGAGATTTAGATAGGACAAGCTGGAGAGAGATAGCGAAAAAGTTAGAGTATAAGAGTATTGTTTTTTACGTTAATCCTCACTATACTTCAAAAACCTGTCCCGTATGCGGGAGTAAAATGGAGTCCCAAGAGGGACAGGTTGTAACATGCGAAAAATGTGGAGTTTTCAATAGGCAGTTCGTCGGCTCTTTTAATATCTTTAAAAGAGGAGTTAAATTAGTTAAAAAACTCTTAGGCGGAGTTGGAGTTCTCCCGGAGCGAAGCGACGGGAACTTAAAAACCGTTAGGTTTTTATGTCCGTGACTGGGGTGGAGGTCGATGATTTACTCTCCAATGAACCCAGAGGAGAGTTGAGACCGATGTCACCCAAGTCCATCGTGAGGGTTAATTTAAGCGGAAGCACTTTTATTCACATTTACTACTAAATCCTCACGATGGACAGACCCCATACTTTTACCCACAAATATGGGAATATATTAATTTATTATGGGGACTTTTTAGAGGATTATCCGCACAGGTTGGGTCGGGTAGGAAAAACATACTTAGGCTAAAATAGGCAAGTTTTAGGAATAAGAAAGGAGCAACCTCATCTAAAAAATCTGAAAGTAAAATTTTAGGTTTTGACCTTTCCTCTTCAAAAGGTATCTCATATTCCCTTCTGAAATAATGGGATAATTTCCATCTTCTTTCAAAGGCATCATAGAACCTATCAACAACTTCTTTTTTTGGCCATTTAATGATATACTCCTTTTCTATCGCCACCAAATACACATCTTTTGGATTTATTTTTATATTTTTAATGGTTATTTCTCCCTCACACCCAAGAGTAGTTTTAACAAGTTTCCTAAATTCCTCCCTTAGATTCTTTGGATCCTCAATAACATATCCAAAGATTTCTTTGTAATCATCATAATTGATAAAGTCAAAAAGATACCATAAATATAATTGCATGGCAAATAAATTACTTGCAATTCCTTCATTTTTGTATCTCCATATTGTATAGTCCTTTTTAAATTCATCCTCAGCATCTGGAACAAACATTGGATGGAATCCCAAGAATTCCTTTATCCCATCATATTCATTCAATTTTGGGTATGTTGAAATTAGGTATTTCCAATGAACTCCCATAGCACTTACAATAAAGAATGTGTAATAGTTATAACTTGCATTGAAGGAAACACAACCTTTATAAAGCTCATTTAATATTTCCAAAATCTTACTTGGATTTTGAATTGTGTCATCAATTTTGATAGATGAAAGTTTGATTTCTGATTTTTTAATAATATTTAAACTGCATTCATTCATTTCTTTCAAAAACCTAAGAAATGTCCATTCATCCTCATTTTTGGATGTTATTATGGCCTCTTTTAATCTCCCCTCCCCAATAAATACCTTTGGCTCAATATAAATTCCAAACATTAAATAGATTAATCTTGCAATGCTACTTTCTTCATAATTTCCTTCTTCATCAATTCCCCCAACAAAGAATGGCATAAGGTCTTTGTTATTTTCTCTCAAAGTTTCCAGAGTTTTCCCCACATATAAAGAAAGTTCATCTTTAAGTTCTAAAAGATATTTTGTATTTTCATATATTGGGACGATATACTTTTGAATATATTCTTTCCATGCTTCTACATCCCAATATTTAAAATTGGGAATTGTATCATAATAAGATTTCATTTTTTCACCTACTATTAATATACAAAAATATAAAAATATATAGATTATATTATGAATTATTTTGCAATAAATACCTGTTCCTTTACCGATAGTAGTTTTGCAATTTGAGAATACTTATTCTTTTACTGACTTTAATATCCTATATCCCCCTTTTATTGTAACGGTTTCGACATTCCCAAAAACCTCTTCCATAAATTTTGCAAGAGATTTTGCTCCATGTTTAGTTTGAATAACAACCCACAAACTCCCATTATCTTTTAATAATTCCTTTCCCTCTTCAATAATTCTATGTATAACCTTTTTCCCCGCCTTTATTGGTGGGTTTGATATAATTACATCGTACTTTTTATGCTTAACCTTTTCATATAAATCTCCTTGATAAATTTCAATATTCAAATCTTCCAACTTATTCAACTTTACATTTTCCCTTGCCAATTTTACAGCTCTTCTGTTAATGTCAGTCATAACAACTGAATTAACTTCATCAGCAAGAGCTATGCCTATAACTCCATACCCACAACCTACGTCTAAAACATCATCATCCTTATCAACTTCAACTTCCTCAGCAAGTAATTTAGTACCCTTATCAACCTTATTTGGGGAAAAAATCCCAGAATCTGTCTTGAAAATTAAATGTTTTCCCCTTATAATATCCTCAATAATCTTTACATTGTGTTTTGATGTTGGCTTCTCTGAAAAATAGTGCATACTATCACCAAAAGATTTATAATAATTCTTTTATAATCTTATAAATTATTAACTCTAACAAGTATTAAAATTTAGGTGGAATTATGCATTTATTGGATTTGGATGTGTTAAGAAGGGAGGATGTAGAGAAAATATTAGAATATGCAGAATACTTCAAAAAGAACAGATACAATCATGAAAAAATTTTAAAAGATAAAAGTATTGCCATAATATTTGAAAAACCATCCACAAGAACAAGAATGAGTTTTGATATAGCAGTTCATGAACTTGGTGGGCATTCTTTAATAATGAACCAGAATGAAATACATTTGGGAAAAAAAGAAAGTATTAAGGATACTGCAAGAGTTATGAGTAGATATGTTGATGCAATAGTTGCAAGGGTTTATGAGCACAAAACATTAGAAGATTTAGCAAAATATGGAACAGTCCCAGTTATAAATGCATTAAGCAATCTTGCCCACCCGTGCCAAATACTGGCAGACCTCTTAACAATAAAAGAGTATAAAAAATCCTTTAAAGGGAAGAAAATTGCATATTTGGGGGATGGGAATAACGTCTGCAACTCCTTAATACTTGGCTCTGCATTGGTTGGAATGGATATGGTTGTTGCAACACCAAGGGGTTATGAGCCGAATGCGTTAAATGTCTTGAAGGCATTGGAAATTATTGATGAGTATGGAGAAGGTTCATTAAAATTAACAAACGACCCAATTGAGGCTGCTGAGGACGCAGATATTTTATATACTGATGTTTGGATCAGTATGGGGGATGAGAAAAACTTAGAGCATGTCATGAAAATTTTCCCACCGTTCCAAATAAATGAGAAGCTTTTAGAATATGCAAAAGATGATGTAATCGTCATGCATTGCCTCCCAGCAAATAGGGGAATGGAGATAACTGATGAGGTTATTGATGGAGAACATTCTGTTGTTTATGATGAGGCAGAGAATAGATTGCATGCTCAGAAGGCAATATTCAAGTTCATATTCGAGAAATCATCAAGCGACATTAGATAAACATCATTTTTAATGAAACTTTTTAAAAAGTTTCGTGGAGAATAGGTGTATGTTCAAAAGGCAATATTCAAATTCATCTTCGAGGAATCATCAGACGAGCAAGTGAATAATAGCAATGAAAAATATTGTAGTTTCAGAATTTATATCAATTATTTAACCACAATAAATTTTAAAGTGGGCTAAAAGATTTTAGCAAAAATTTGGGTTTTTCTACTTTTAAAATCACAAAAACCTCATATAAAATCTCATTTTAATGATTTTTACTATCAAATTTAACACTGTTTTTATTTTTTTAAATTTCAAGAGAATAATGTTGTAAAATTAAGTTTTCAAAGAAAAAGAGTTTTATTTATCCAGAGAGATAGACAAATCTCAAAGCAAAGACTACTGCCAATATATAAACAAGCCAGTGAACTTCTTTTGCTTTTCCACTAAACACCTTCAATATTGGATAAGTTATAAAGCCCAGTGCCAAACCAGTTGCTATACTGAAAGTCAATGGAATGGATATAAGGGTTATAAACGCAGGGATTGCCTCTGAAACGTCATCCCAATCTATGTATTTTACACATGTCATCATCAATGCCCCAACAATAACTAATGCTGGAGCGGTTGCATAGGCAGGGATTGCTTTTACTATTGGATAGAAGAATAATGCCAACAAAAACAATAAAGCCACAATTATTGAAACAAAACCAGTCCTTCCACCAACTGCAATCCCTGCTGCAGATTCAATGTATGTGGTTACTGTTGAAGTTCCTAAAATTGAGCCAAGAACAGTTCCAATAGAGTCTGACATTAATGCCCTCTCAGACCTTGGTAATTTTCCATCCTTCAAATATCCTGCCTGAGAGCTTAAAGCACTTAATGTTCCCAATGTATCGAATAAATCAACAAAGAAGAATGACAATACTATTGTTAATAATCCCAAATTCAAAGCTCCCATTATGTCTAATTGCATGAATGTTGGGGCTATTGAAGGAGGCATTGATACGATACCCTCTGGGAATGGAGAAATGCCTAAAATCATTCCAATCAATGCAGTAATTATAATACCCCACAAAATAGCCCCAACAACTTTTCTACAAAGTAAAATCCCTGTCAAAAATATTCCAAACATTGCAAGCAATGTTGATGGCTCCAATAAATTACCCAATGTAACCAATGTTGCCTCACTATCAACAATAATTCCAGCACTTTTCAACCCAATAAACGCAATGAACAAACCAATACCAACAGCAGTTCCATATTTTATAGCATTTGGAATTGCATTAAATATCATTGTTCTTATTTTTGTAAGTGTTAAAATTACAAACAATATCCCGGATATGAACACAGCTCCTAAGGCAACTCTCCAATCAACACCCATACCTAAGCAAACACCATAGGTAAAGTATGCATTTAGCCCCATTCCAGGAGCGAGTGCAAATGGATATCTTGCAAAAACACCCATTAACAATGTGGCTATCGCAGATGATATACAGGTTGCAACCATAACTGCCCCAAAGTCCATTCCAGCATTACTCAATATCATCGGATTCACAAAGATAATATATGCCATTGTCATAAATGTTGTAATCCCTGCTAATACCTCAACTCTAAAATCTGTCTTATACTTCTCAAATTCAAAATACTCGGCAATCTTACTCAGCATAGAATCCCTCCTAATTTGGTTGAAGAATCTACAACAAACTAATATTATCGTTGTAGTTATATATTCTATATAATTTATGATTTTCATAACTCATATTAAATTTTATTAAAAGTTCCAATATTAAATAATTAGTTGTTTCATTAATGAAATTTATGCATGGCTTATCGTTCTTTCAAAAATTTTTTGTCAAATACATGGAAAGAATTCACAATATTTAACCAAACCGAAAAATAAAAACAAAAAAGGTGAAATTGTGAAAAATATTAGTGTAGGGCTTTTTGGGGATATTGAAAATGTTGGGAGAGAGTTAGGAAAAAAAGGAACGTCAACAGACATAACCCTATATAACTACAAGGTTGGAGACGATGCTGTATTGTATGTTGAGCCAACAAGATATCCAGACAGAATACAACCTCTAATATACACAATAAACATGACAGATTATGCCTTAGTTTTTGTTGATGAGATAAAACCAGAGTTAGGAGAGACATTATTGGCATTGGATATGTTTGGAGTTGAAAATGGAACCTTTGTTGTTGGAGAGTATGTTGATGTTGAGCAATTGAAGGCAATAATATCCACAACTTCAATGAAAAATTTTGACATAATGGAAAAAGATTTCATAAAGATAAGAGAAAAAATGGCAAATTTGGAAATAAAAAAAGAAAATAGTAGTGAGTTTACAAAAATCCCAATAGACCACTTCTTTACAGTTAAGAGTGTGGGGACTGTTATATTGGGGAAAGTTGAAAAAGGAGAAGTTAAGGTCCATGATAAACTAAGGCTTTATCCAACCGATAAGGAAGTTATGGTTAGGAGCATTCAAGTGCATGATAAGGATGTTAAGGAGGCAGGTTTGGGTAGTAGGGTTGGGCTTGCATTAAAAGGAGTAACAACTGACGAATTGGAGAGAGGGATGATACTATCAAATGGAAATTTGGAAGTTTCTGATGAAATTTCTTTGAATATAAAATGGAATCCATTCATGCAAAAGGAAGTAAAAGCTGGAGAGGAATATCAAATAATTTGTGGATTGCAGGCAGTAAGTTGTAAAGTTGT
The DNA here is from genome assembly GCF_000214415.1 of Methanotorris igneus Kol 5. Classification (NCBI taxonomy): domain Archaea; kingdom Methanobacteriati; phylum Methanobacteriota; class Methanococci; order Methanococcales; family Methanocaldococcaceae; genus Methanotorris; species Methanotorris igneus. Next base: position 532,402 of record NC_015562.1, on the reverse strand, counting down.
TGAAAGAGAAAACGATAACATAACATTAAAACTAAAAAAACCTATTGTGTATGAGAAAGGAGAAAAAATTGTATTATTGGATGGAAGTGCAAAAATAAGGATTTTGGGGGTTGGTGAATTATAAAAAATAAGAGGCATTGCTGAGCGAAGCGAAGCAATGCATCCGTTTTGATGAAACTTTTTAAAAGTTTCGTGTAGAAATAAGAATTTTAGGTGTTGGTGAATTATAAAAAAATTAAATTCTAATTTTATATTTTTGGATGCAACCTTTTTTAAAGGTTGCGTGTAGAAATAAGGATTTTGGAGGTTGGAAAACTGTAACAACGGAATAATATAATTGATACTAATTAAAGCCAAAAAATAAAAATGGAGATATAGTCGTTTACGTTATAAATGAGAATTATGCACAATCAAATTAAATTTATGTTTTAGACTTTATTTGAAAATTTGACCATGATTGCAATTCCTCTTAAAATTTTATTATCACCAAGCAAAGCGAGATGGGTAATGAAACCGAAGGATTTCATCTGATATCCAAATACATGCAAAAAATTCCACAACCGGATAATTGAAGGAATTTTATTTTTATTTCTTTAGGTATTGATTTATCAATTATTTTTTCCATTTTTGCAGATTTATCTTCAGCTCTACTAACAGCAGTTCCATTAACGCCCTCTGGTTTGGGGTTGTTGAGTATGCATTAATATATATATTGAAATTAAAACATATTTTAGAGGCTAAAGGGCTTGCAGTGGTTATATTATATAGGACAATAACATATCTAAGCATAATCCTATTTGGTGGCTTACTTCATGCAATGTGGGAAAGTAATAAATAAAATTTTTACTTTAAAGTTAAACACACAAAAAACATTAAAAATGGTGAACTTTTAATGAAAGTAGACATGCATGTTCACACTATACGCTCAAAATGCTCATTGAACAATATAAATTTATTAAAAAAGATTTGTTTAAAGAATAATATTACCCCAGTAATCGCAGACCATAACACACTAACCAAAACGGACTTTGGCATAACTGGGGAAGAGATAGCAACAGATAGGGGAGAATTTATTGGATTATTTTTAAATGAAGAGATTAACGAGAAGGATATATTTGAAGCAATAGATAAGGTCAAAGAGCAGGGAGGATTAGTTTATTTGCCGCATCCTTTTGATGAAAGGAGGAGAAGGTCTCTATGCAAATTTAACATTCTGGATAACAAAGAGTTTATAAAAAAAGTAGATATTGTGGAGGTTTTTAATAGTAGATGCATAACTAATGAGCCAAATATAAGGGCATTTGAGTATGCAAAAAAATATGATTTGTTAATTGGTGTTGGAAGTGATGCTCACTTTATTTGGGAAATTGGAAATGCATATATCAACGCTGAGCCGTTTGATAGGGACAACCCAAGGGAATTTTTAAAGTTATTATCTAAATACAAAAAGGACATGGAAATTTTAAGTAAAAATTTAGAGAAAAACCCATGGATTTCACCTAAATACTATGCAAAAAAAGGTAGTAATTTGAACATATTGTTGTTTAGCAAAATAACCAAAAAAATTAGGAAGAAGTTTAACATATAATCCAAATAGACCTTTTAAAGCCTCATCGATATCTTGTCATTAGTAGAACAACCAAAAAACTGAAAAAGAGGTTGTCGAAAAATTATTTCATCAATGAATTTAAATATTACTCTCTAATACTAATAACTCTCATTAGTGTTAAAATATTATGAACGATTGCTACTGCTAAAGTAGCTCTACATCTACTTTCAGGTAGTTTTTCATTTAGAGTTAATCTAAATTTAGTTTTTAGCCCTCCAAATATCGCTTCTATTACCCCTCTAATTTTATACAGTTTCTTATCAAACAATTTTTTAACTTTCTTTCTGATTTTAGAAATACCGTAATCCCATTTAAACTCTTTTGTTTTAACTATTGGAATGAGGTCTATAGATAACAACTCTCTAAGTAAATCTTCATCATCGTAACCACCATCCAACAATATTATCGCACCTTTCACAAAATCTAAAGATTTTATCATTTTTAGTAAGTTTTTACTGTCTGAACTATATCCATTATCCCATTTTACCATAACAATCGAAATTAATCCATAATCTTTATAATAGCAAGCTAATACGTGCATTTTGTCAAAAACCCGATACTTTACCTTTTTTATTTCATTATTCACAACTCTGATTCTTTCACAATACACTCTTAATAAATGGACTCCAGTGGAATCAGCTATGTAAATTATAACCGATGATTTTAACGAATTAGCAATAATTAAGTGTAATCCAACGATTATTTTAGTTAAATCGCTTATTTTAATCCTCTGAAAAGCTTTTCCGTATGTGGAGCTATCTATATGCTTTTTATGTAAATAATCGGAAAGAGTTTCTAAATCTCTTAAACTAATTCTAAAAATGTGTTTTATTATTAGAGTAGCTATATATTCATTGTAACTTATAGCTAAAGGCCTTCCTACTTTGCGTTTTTCTTTATATGGAAGTAAAATATTTATAATAAATGAAACAAAATCATAAGTGTACTTAATATTGAATATCTTAAACCTCTTATCGTAGGCTTTCCAGTATCCTTTTCTTTTGGTTTTTCTGCCGCTCATAATTATTATTACTATTATTTATAGTATTCGTATTTTTCGACAACCTCACTGAAAAAGTAAACATTTAGTTCTTGGTGATTTTATGGAAATAGATTACGCTTTAATTGCGGAAAGATTGAAGTTGAGAGAAGAGGATATAAGAAGGGGATTCAAAAGAGGGATAATCATTAGAGAAGAATATAAAGGAGTTCCAATGATTGCATTTAGAAAAAAGATAAAACATATTGAGAGAGGAACGGCTTTATTTTTAAATGAAAATTTGGATTATATTATGGGATACCCAAAAATTAGAAGGGCGTTAGTGTTAAATCCAACGATAAAGAATTACTTCATTGATAAGGTCGTTGTTGAGGAAAAGTTGGATGGTTATAATGTTAGAATAGCAAAAATAAATAATAATATTGTTGCAATTACAAGAGGAGGACATGTTTGCCCATTCACAACAAAAAAAGCAATACAAATATTAAACACTAAATTCTTTGATAACAATCCAAACCTAATGCTGTGCGGGGAGATGATTGGATTAAACAATCCCTATGTGCCACACTATTATGAAGAAGTCGATAGGGGCTGGGAAAACTTAGGATTTTACATTTTTGATATAAGAGATAGAGAAACAAATGAACCTTTATCCATAAAAGAGAAAATAGAAATCTGCAAAAAATACAACCTTCCTTATGTTGAGCCGATTGGGGAATTTGACAAGGAAGATGCTCATGAATACATAAAGGAGATTATTGATAGATTAAACGCTGAGAATAGGGAAGGAGTTGTTTTAAAAGACCCAGATATGGCAATAAATCCAATAAAATACACAACACATAAAACACAGTGCGGGGATTTAAAGGCGGCATTTACGTTCTTCTATGATTTGGGAGTTGACTTTATGTTTAGTAGAGTTGTCAGGGAGGGATATCAAGCATTTGAATTCAATGAAAATGATGATGCATTAAAAAAGAGGGCATTGGATATTGGAGAATCTATCCTATACCCAATGGTAGACACAATAAAAAAGGTTCATAGTGGTGAGAGAGTTACAGAGGACTTTGAAATTGTCGTAGATAGCGAGGAGGATTTGAAAGAGTTTTTAGAATACTTAAAGAGATTACATATGCAATTTATCATCAAAAACATGGAAAAAATAAAGGCAGATGATGAATATAAAATAAAGGTGAAAATTGGGAAGATATATTCTGCAACTAACGACAAAGTTCTGAGTCATTTAAATGGTGGTCTATGGTGATTTTATTTTAAAAATTGACCCTCACTCGAAATATTCAAGCTTAAAATAGGTTATAAAATTGAGTTTGAGAAAATCGACTAAAAATATCACTAAAAATTATAAACAAAAACAATAATTACGAAAACAAATGCAAAATTTGTCAAGAAAATTTTATGTTGTAACAATACTTAAAAATGGCCAGAAAGTTTCGCAGCTAATAATTTCCAAGCAAAAGTTCTGACAATATTACGCACTTTCTATTTCTACAATAAACTTAATATACTTTATAATGTATAGTTATTAGTTGTGGCACACACAACACAAGCGGTGATACTATGGGCAATAAATTAATATTAAAAACTCCATGCACGACCTTCACACTCGAAAACTTAATGTGTTGCACATTTGGATTGAAGGTTTTTGATGTGGTAGTTTATTTTGAAATATTAAAAAATGGCCCATCAAGAATAAACAAAATTGCAGAAAAACTTAACAGAGATAGAAGTACTGTCCAAAGAGCAGTTCAAAATTTAATGAATGTGGGCTTAGTAAAAAGAAAGCAAGTAAATATTAAAGAGGGCGGATATTTTTACATATATGAGGCATTACCTTTTGAGGAGGTTAAAAGAATAATAAAAGAAACTGTAACACAATGGTGTGAGAGTGTCAAACAGTGGATAGACGAAATTGAAGTAGAGGATGTAATAAATGAGGAGTTAAAAAATTAATTTGATGGGAGATTATGAAGTTAATTTTCTTAGGGACTGGTGCAGCAGTTCCAACGAAAAAACGGGCACATGCATCAATAGCCCTAAAAATTAATGGAGAAGTCCTTCTATTTGATTGTGGGGAAAATGCTCAAAGACAGATGATGTATACAGAAGTCTCTCCAATGAAAATAAAAAATATATTCATCTCCCATTTGCATGGGGATCATATATTAGGCATCCCAGGATTGTTGCAGTCCATGGCATTTGCTGGGAGAAAGGAGGAAATAAATATCTATGGCCCCGTAGGGACAAAAGAGATGATGATACATGCACTAAGTGTTGGCTATCATGGAATTAACTTTAAAGTAAATGTATATGAAATAAATTCTAAAGAGGCGGTAAAAATAATAGATAATGAGAAATTTGAGGTCTATGCTTTCCCAGTAAAACACTCAGTTCCATCTTATGCCTATGTTTTTAAAGAAAAGAAAAAACCAAGGTTAGACATAAATAAAGCAAAGGCCTTAGGCGTTAAAGTAGGTCCAGATTTAAAAAAATTGAAGGATGGTATTCCAGTTAAATTAGAGGATGGAAGGGTTATAAAGCCAGAAGAAGTTCTGTTACCCCCAAAAAAAGGTATATGTGTTGGGTATAGTGGAGATACAGTTCCAATAGAAGAATTTGGGAAATTTTTGAAGGAGTTGGGGTGTGGGGTTTTGATTCATGAGGCAACCTATGACAACACTTTAAAAGAAAATGCCATAGAAACTATGCATTCAACCGTTGAAGATGCTATAAAGATTGCGGAGATTGCAAAAGTGGAGACACTAATATTAACCCACATCTCAGCAAGGTATGATGATGACATCTCAATTTATGAGAAGCAGATTAAAGAATACAATGGAGATATGGATATTATTATAGCGGAGGACTTCATGGTCTATGATTTAAAGAAAAAAACATGTTCTATTTCTATTTTGGATTAATTATTTTTGGAATTATTTTTGGATTTAGATTCCTTCAACCTCTTCATGTATAATCTTTTTGGAGTTATCCCCAAAAATTTTATTTTTGCCTTCCTTACAGTTCCAGAGACTCCAAGGACAACAATATTTATTGGCTTATTTTTATACTCTTTTACAAATATCAAAGCACTCCTAACATAATCAACCTCTGTATGTCTACACCTTAAAATCCCATACGGAAAATCATAATAAACAAGCCAAGGATTTGATTTTGACGTTCCCCAAACACCATAATAATTTATAGTAGCATTTCTAATAATGTTGATAATTTCACTTTCACTTAACTCATCCTCATAGATAATCTCAAACACAAGGTATCTTTTTTTGTCTCTTAATGTTGGTGGTAATGTTTTTAACATAATGTCCCTCAAAAATTAGTTGTCTGTGGAATTTTTTGGAATTTATTTATATACTTCAAATTCCAAAAATATCTAACCATTCTTAAAAATTCTTAAAATTTGAAAATAATACTCTATAGCATTCAAATTCATTATAATTATGCCCAATATCTAACACAAACAACTATAAAAGAACGTGATACTATGATTATGATTAAGGATTATGCATTAAGGATATTAAAAGAATCTCTAAGCCATGACGTTGGATTTGGAGATATCACAACAGAATTAATTATCCCAAAAGATTTGGCCTGCAAAGGAGTTATAAAATCCAAAGAAGAATGTGTCGTCTGTGGTTTAGATTTTGTTGTTGAGTTATTTAAATCTTATGGTATAAAATGCAAACCATTGGTAAAGGAAGGGGATTTGGTGCATGGAGATATATTGGAGGTTTATGGAGACGCGAGAACTATCCTAATATTAGAGAGGACGGTTTTGAATTTTTTAATGCACCTCTCAGGAATTGCAACAAAAACCTACAACGTAATTAAAAAAGTTAGGCAAATTAATAAAAATGTAAGGATTGCCTGCACAAGAAAGACCCTACCGATGCTCTCAATCCTTGAAAAATATGCTGTGTCTGTTGGGGGTGGAGATACACATAGGTTTAGGTTAGATGATTGTGTAATGATTAAAGATAATCACATAGCGGCAGTTGGTATTGAGAAGGCATTTGAGAGAGTAAAAAAGGTAAGTTTCACAAAGAAGATAGAGGTTGAGGTTGATAACTTAGAGCAGTTAAGGGAAGTTTTAAAATACAAACCAGATATTGTTTTGCTTGATAATTTTAAACCAGAAGAAGTTGGGGAAGCATTAAAGATTATAGACAATTATGAAAAAGAGCATAACTATAGACCAATAGTTGAAGTTAGTGGAGGAATTAAAGAGGATAATATCTTAGATTACGCAAAATATAATGTTGATGTTATCTCAATGGGATGCTTGATACATTCTGCAAGAGCCATAGATATAAGTTTAGATGTGGACATTTTGTAAGTTTTTTAATATAATACAGTATTTCCGAAGAGAGTGTCAACTTAACGACTTCCACCAATTGTAAAACATTATAAAGCTCTTAACCCAACTAACAACCGTTTTAAAACTACTATTCATGGGAAATCTATTAAAGAACCTTTTAGTTCTTCCTTTAAGCACTGAAAAGAAGCTTTCTACACAGTTTCTCAGCCCAAATCGAATTCTTTCGAATTCTAAGCCTAACTTCTGTAACGCCCAAGGATACCACGTTCTACCATCGACTAGAATTTTGGGCTTGTTGGAACAAAATTTTAAAATACTTCTTACAAAAGATATTGTATCGAGGGAACTCCTACTTTCTGATACATAAACTCCTAAGCATTCTTTCGTTTCTACATCGATAGCAGACCATACGTAAATAGTCTTATCTCCAACCTTCAGTTTGGTTTCATCGATTGCTATTAGGTTTCTTGTCTTTCTCTCAGGCTCGTTTAGAACTTCTTTAATCGTGTGATAGTAAGTTCTAACTGATTCATGACTTATCTTTCCGAATTGGGATAAGAACGAGCTCGTCTTTCTTAGCGATAAACCTAAATAGTATAAAAGACCTGCCAAAATCTTAATCTCCACCGGTATCTTATTTCGCTTAAAGAGCTTTTTCTCTTTAATTCGTTCCTTTATCACTTCTATCGTGAGCTCCATATTTACTATTTTTGTGGATTAAATATTAAAACTTATCTTGACACTCTCCGACTATGTAAGCGTAAAGTTTATATACTACTTTTACCTTTTAATAATGTGAGCGTGCAGGGGTGGCCGAGCCTGGACAAAGGCGTGGGACTTGAAATCCCATGGGGCTCTGCCCCGCAAGGGTTCAAATCCCTTCCCCTGCGCCATACTTTTTTTACAAAATTTTATCCAAATTTAGACAAATTATAGATATTTACACCCACTTTTTACACAGGACTAAATCCCGTGGAATTTTAAAATCCTTTTATACTATTATACCATCGGACTTTAAAGAATCTTTTTTATAGTCTTCAAAAGCTTTTCAGTCCTCTCTTTTGAATGAGAATAAAACAATGTAGTATCTAAAGTTTTATGGCCAAGGTATTCTTTAACAATATCGACAGGAATCCCCTTTTCCAACAAATCCACACACCTACCATGCCTAAGAGAATGAATCACAATCCTCCTATTTTGTGGGATCTTCCCCTCTTTTTTAAGCTCCTTAACAACCCTATTAAACACCTTAGTAATCGTATCCCTACTCAACTTATCCCCATTCTGCTTTTGGAATATATAATCATCAGGACCCTGCCTAACATTAAACTGCACATACCATTTTAACGCCTCCAAAGTAGCCTCCGAACAAACAACCTTCCTCTCCTCATGTGTCTTAGTATCAGTAATTCTAAACACCCCACTATCAAAATCACAATCCCTATACTTCAAATTCAAAATCTCAGAAATCCTACAACCCGTATCCCAAAGCATTCTAACAATAAGAGCATTCCTAATACTCACCCTACTATTAGACCCAATAATCCTCTCCAAAATCAAATTCAACATCCTATCATCAACAGGATCATAATGCTTAACCTCAATCCTCGAAAACCTCTTCCTATCCTTCGACTCTTCAACAAAACCCTTTATAACAGGATACATCCTCAAAACCCTATAAAACACTTTTAAAAGGTCATAATATCTCTTTTGAGTATTCTTAGACAATTTTCGTTCAACCTCTAAGTAATTAAAGAACTTAACAAAATCATGCGTTTGAAGCTTATCAGGCGATTTCCCCAAACGATTATAACAAAAATCCAAAAAGACCCTCAACCGAGCCAAATCATTATGAATCGTTGATGGCTTTATACCATCAAACTCCCTCTCCTCCTTAAACCTCTCCAACCACTGCCTCATCTCATCAGTCTCTTCAATCTCATCCCTCTTCCTCTTAACCAAAAGAAGATTTTTAATATTAAACTCGCTCCCCATCCTCACTCACCATTATAACATAATTTAAATACAGATTAGTTGCCCTTCCATATTTTTCACAAATTTTAATCTCCTCCTCAGTTAAAGTAATTGTTCTTCTACACTCCTTCTTAGATTCAATAACTTTTTTAAACATCTCAGGGTCTAACTCTTTTAAATTTTCAAGTTTATGTAAATAATACCTTAACCTCCTACTATCAACATTTTTACAGAGGTAAAAAGTCATTCTCTTTGATTCCATTGGAACCACCAAAACATTTGTAACTCTGCAAAATGGTAAGGTTATGATTCAATTCTCGGAGCGAGTAAAAATGTCAAATTAGCCCCAGCAACATCATACTCAACCTTAACAGGCATGTCACTCCCCAAGTAGATTTTTAAAATATCACCTGATGATGCTGCCTTTGTCATATCCCTTAAATACTCAAGGTAGAAAGTACTCTTTGCATCTTCTCCAATGTTCATGCTGATAATACTCTCACTATCTTCCTCAAAGACCGTCTCACTCTCGTTTAAATCCCCTTTTGCATAAACAATAAACTTACCATCCTCAACTTTTAAAGTTGCCCAGTCGCTTACCAAATTCGCACCCTTTAACGCATCAACAAATGGACCTGCTTTAATTAAGATTTCATTTGGATACTCAATATCTGGAACTTGAAGATCTAAAGATGAAACATCATACAAAGCGAGGGCAAATTTTCTCGTCATAGCCCCTTTAAATACCACATTTAATTTATCTTTCTCCTCATCCAACTCTAAAATTAACTTGTCTTTTGCTTTTGCCATGTTCATTATCTTTTTAAATGCCTCTAAGTCAACACCGATACTATGAACGTCTGCCTCATATTCATCAAATGCCTCTTTTGGTATATCTATACTTACTAAGGCAACATGATCTGGATCCATTGCTATTGCTTTTACCCTCTCTTCATTAACTTCAAAGCAAATCTCAATTAAAAGATTGCTTGCGGCATCAATAACCTTTTTGAAGTTCTTGGCTCCACTAATTACTGCTTTGAACATGACAGCCCCCTCATTATGTTAAAAAAAATTTAGACAACATTATGGACAACACCCTGGCTATCAACATAGTAAGATTGTGCCTCACTTCTAACCTTTACTTTTGATCTATCTCTTCTTTTTGGCCTTTCATCCCTAACTTTTGTCCATGTTGCCAAAATTTCTTTAATAAAATCGTAAGTTTCTCCAATCGCATCTTCAGACCTTGATATGGAAAATGCAAACCTTAAAACCTCATAAGAATTCCTCATAAGTTGCATATCCAAAGATGCCCTAAACCACATTTCTTCATCTTCTTGTAAAACCCTTAAATTAACAGAACGGAATGGATTTTCCAAATATCTTTCATATTTCCTCTCAATCTTCCATTGTTCAGCATTTAAATTAAACTCCCCCTCCTTAGCCGTTAAAGAATATAAAGAAAGAATTTCCCTGTACTTGAAATCCCTAATCTTTGATTTTGCAGATTCATCACAATTGTTGAAATATAACAAATGTTTCATAATGTTGTGAAGCTTGTCATAGACATCTAAAGGTGGCTCAATTAATTTGAAATTAGAAATATCGAAAACCACTGGCCTATAATTTGGAACATATTTATATTGTAAGACCCTAATAGGAATGAATCTGAAAACTAAGTCAGATGGTGCAATCCTACTTAATGGAACTATAGTATATTGGTCAAAAGTTGCTGGATTTTCAGCCCCCCAAGTGTGCCTATACTGCTGTTCGATGATTCTTATATGCTCTCTGAGATTAACGACCTCTTTTAGTTGTTTCCTATGCAAATCATACTCAATAAATCCATCATTATCTGGAAACACTGCCTTTATACAGCAAGTTTTACCAATACCCTGAGAACCAAAAATTAACAACCTTAAATTTTGTGTGAATTTGGCAATGATTAAAGCAGTTATAACTAAATCATAATTCCCAATACTCCAATTATTAGCCCTTAGGTGAGAGTTTATAATATCTCTCAAATGAGTTAGAGATTTGATTTTGGAGAAGTCTAAGTGGATTATATTGGTGTTGTCATTGTGTATAGATGGCTGGGTTGGAGTTATTGGAATGATGACAGTTTGATTGCCTTGCTTTTCAGTTTTAATGTAACCAAGTTTTTCAAGCTTATTTATTGAGTTCGTTAAAGAACCGCTTTTAACTCCTAACGCATCTATGATTTCCTGTCTGGTTGATTCTCCATTTTCTAAAATGAAATCAAGAACTTTCTTATCAGTTTCATTTAATTTTATTTTGTTATTCATCCCCACCACCGTCCAATTCTTTATCTTCTTCTAAAATTACCAAAACTGCTTTTTTACCAACATATTCAGCAGGTATTGAAGGAAAAAATCTTGCAGAATTACCTTGTTCCTTTATTTTACCATATATTGCTGGAAATATTATCCTCGCCTTAGCCCATCTCTTTTTCTTTATTTCTGGCATGCTATCACTGTTCGAACATATTTTTACGAACAGTATTATAATTACAACCATATAAATACTTTTCGGTCGAACATAAAAATATTTCCGAATATTTAAAAGTGTTTATACTCTTTTATAAAATAAACCACAAAAATATGAATAATAACAACAAACGGGAAGACTTTAGGGGTGAAAATGTATGGAAAATTTATTGAAATTACTTGCAAAAAAACACGTAAAGGAGATACTTCAATATTTAGATACTCACGGAGAGGTTCATTTTGGGCAACTTCATAAAGATTTAAACATTCATAAGGGAACATTAGGAAACATCTTAGATGAACTTGTAGAATCAGAAATACTTAACAAAAGAAGAGAGGAGACTGACGCTTTACTGCCAAAAACGTACTATTCATTAACAAATTTTGGAAAAAGAGTTTTAATGGTATATAAACTTTGTAATGCTTTAAAGAAAGAAGATGATACTCCAATTAAAATTATCTATGGGGATAAAGTTATCGCAAGTAGTTACTAATAAACTCTTTGCAAATTGTTGTAAATCCAAAAATAAGCCCAAATTGACGAGATTTAAAAAATGTCAAAAATTGCGTTTTTGACAATTTACAGAAGAAAAAGAGAGAAAATTTAAAAATACAAGTGTATATATCTATGCAAAAGATTTGCAACAAAATCTGGCTGTTTGCAACAAAATTATTGGATTTGCAACGTTTGCAACATTATATAATATATATAGATATACAATAAAAATATACTTTCTATAATTTTTTGTTATTTCTTTTATGTATATATTTTATTTTATATCTCATTAGAGTTGCAAACGTTGCAAATTGCTTTTTTTCTTTGCATCTCTTTTTATTCTGTTGCAAATCCTATATAAACTATAAATTTTTAATATTTCAATAAAAACAAACCTATTTAAAAAGAGAAATAAATATTAACCAAAGTAATTTGAGTAAATTATTAAATGAACTTGTTGAGGCAGGATTAGTTGAAAAATGGGAAGAACAAGAAGGATATAAATTACCAAAATCATATTATAAAATTACTGATGAAGGAAAAAAAGCATTAATTTTCTATGAAATTGAGGATAATTTCAAAAATCTAAAGAAAAAGCAACTGTCTATGATACACAATATTATCTATGATGAATCTACTATTATTCCATAAATTTAAATATACAATTCCAAATGAACAAACCAATGAACTTTTAAAAATAAGGACGAACAAACAATATTAAGGCAAAATAAGGATTTTTATCAAATATCAAAACACCAAAATTAAACGGAATAAAAATCCCCATTTGGTTGTGTTTTTGTGCAAATTTTTAGTTCTAATAAATTGGAAAACATAAAATTCTTGTTCATGGAAGTTCATTAGGTTGTTCATTAAATCTGGCTTAGAAAAGACCAAGTTCATTAGTTCATGGATTTTCTATATATATACTATACAATGAGAAAAAATATTCTTTATTTTAATATGTTTTAAAAATTTATTTAGATTTTATTTTTTTATAAATATAAATAGCGAACAACGTGAACTTGAGCTTCTTTTTAAAAAACAAAATGAACTACGAACGAACTTTCATGAACATTACTAAACTTTTGAGATTACAACAAATTAAAACCAAATATTCTAAATCTCATAAAAATAAAGCTAATTCATTGAGTTTTTTATTTTTTTCTTTTCTGGTCCGTAGAACACTGCCACACCAAAACTAATAAAACCAACAACTGACATAAGATATAACAACAAAAGAGAGTGTTGGTAGTTATGGATAATCAAACTTTGTTTGTGATTATGGGGCTGACTTCTTGGGGTTAATTAGTTTTACTATCATTGGCTTTGTATGTGTGGTATTTTAAATTAGGTGGTAAAAAAGCGTTAGAGGCAAATTAAAGTTTTGAATATTCACAAAAACAAACCTTATTGTCTTTTTTCTATTTTGCTGACTCATCTAATGTAGTTTGCCTACCTTTTATAGTCTCAAGCTCTCTTTTACATGATTCTCCAAATTTTCTTGCCATTCTTTTATCTTTGATTACTTTAATTCTCCATTTTCCTGATACTTTTCTAAGATACTTTTTCAAATTTCTATTACTAAATAACCTTAATGTTTTCTCAATTCGGTTACTGACTATATTTTTATAATCCTTATAAAAATAATCAATTATGGAGATACTTGTGCTCCTGTATAATGCATCCATTAGAGTTCCTACAGTAAATTCTTTCTCAACAAGTGAGTTCATATTTATAGAAATATCGAGAGCGTCAATTAATTTAAAAACATTTGCATTTAGAGGTTTATCTTCTGGCAATATTACAATATCTTTATCTACTCTTAATAGTTTGTTTTCCTTATCTATTACGCATTTCCTTTTACAAAGTTTTTGTAGAATATTTTCAATTTCTTTAAAATTATTTTCTTCTAAACTTTCTAATGAATATTCACCTTTTGGGAGGGTAATCTTTTCACTAAATACCATTCCCACTTCTGGTTCATCATGTCCAAATAATGCCATAGATATAAGTTCTCTGAGTATAAGCATTTTGAATAGACTTCCCTCTTCGTTATTCTCAGCATCACAAATCAGTAAATCATAAGAAGGTTTCTCTTTCTCTCCCCAAGTTATTGGAAAAATATTATTTAATTTTGAATTTTCATAACTACCATGTTTAAGTGAAATTTCTCCAGGTGAAACTTTTAAAATTTGGATATCTTCTGTATCTTTTAAAACAGGATGCGTAGTTAAGTCATCAAATGATATGTAACTTACATCAGATTTATATAAGCCAGGATTTTTTATGACAGAAATGTATCCTTTATTTATAATAGCATGCAAATTTTCTTTTAGTTTCAGATATTTTTTTAATTGCTCTTCTTTGATACTTTTAGATTTACATTCAAAAATGAGAACATGTGTATCATTGTCATTAACAAGTATAACATCTGGAGTTATTTCTGCAGGATTTCCATTTTCAGTGTAATATATTCCATCAAGAACAATTTTTACTCCAAGAGTACTACCTTTTTTAGGTCGATATCCTAAGTCATATAGAGGATGGGGAAAATGTTTTATAGGGTAAACAAGATTTAATATTATGTTGATTAGTTTAGTATGTTGAGATTGATAGTCTTCAATATTTTCTGAAATTAGAGCAGTTATGTATTCAATAATATCTTTATATGTAGGTTCTGTTGAGGTTCCCTTTCTTCCATATTTCTTAAAATGAAAATCTAAAGTTCTGTTATCTGATTCTTTCCCCATGCTTTTCCACCTCTAAAATTGTCTCAGAATCGTATGTCTGTTGGATATTAGATAGTAATCTTAGAGCAGTGTTTCCACATGAGCCTTTAGGTAAGTATAACCTCATCCACCATGGAGTAACCTCTAATGAAAACCTGTCTCCATTGTGCAAATCCACTCCTGAAATGTAATACATATCTTCTTCAACTTGTTTGGCTAATCCCCAAATTCTAAAAGGTTCTTTTACTGATATTAACCCTTCTACAAAACTTTTTAAATCCTCAATTTCTTTTTCAAATTCGTAAATTAATGGTATTCTATCGTCCCAATCACTTGAAGTATAGTCAATTAAGGAATCTTCAATAATTTCAATTTTTTGTTCGTAATTTTCTATAGTTTCATCTACAATTTCGTTGTGTTTTTCTATTGATGTTCCTTTAACTGTAAATTTCCCCCAATAATAAATATCTTCTAAGACAAATTTATCTTTATCATCTTCTGAAACAATCTTTATTTTTGATTTTGTAATTCTCATTAAGTGTTTAAACTCATGCAATTTTTTGATAGTGTTAAATATCTTTTTTATTTTTGTATCATTTGACAATTGGAAATCCTCAATTAGTTTTTCAAATTCTTGAATGTCATCTGGAGATAATGATTGGATAATTTCAATTAACTTATAGACACTTTCTCCATTACCACTAATCGATAATTTATTAGCTATTTCTTCAACACCATTGTCTAAGTAAAATGGAGTTTCATCATGTTTAGTTGATAACCCCCTAACATAATCTGCTTTTTTTAGGAATTTTTCTAAATCGCCTGTGGGCATCCATAGGTTATCTAATCTTGATTTTATTGGACTTATTAATTTATTAAAATATTTATCAGACTCTTCTGATTTTTGTAATGTGTATAATTTCCAAAATCTTGGGTTTTTAGCATCTATGAAAAAGTAACCTTCATCACCAATACGTAACATGTAGAACTCATATTCATCCAATAGCTCTATTTTTCCAGTTTTTATTATTCTTGATAATTTTTTAGGATGGGTATTCGACTCTAAAATATATGTTTTTACAACATTTTGTTCGGGTTCTAATTTTGTGTCATCTAAAATGTCTTTATAAGATCTCTCCATGTTTCTTTCTAACCATTCGTATAATTGAGGACGATTTGTTATATTGGGTATGGTACTTCCAGCAAATGTTGCATCCATGATTATCACATCTCCTAATAACAATAAAAACAATGTAAGGTATTAAGAAAACATTCCCAAAATAGACATCAGTTAATTTATTTTGAATAATTTATTTTAATGAATAAAAAATTTTCTTTTTACCTTTTGTTATTAACTTTTCTAATCTCACATATTAAGAAATTTAAAGAGAAGATTTTATATATGATTATAATTATATGTCTATTCGTAAAAATATGTTCGAACATAATTTTACTAACAGAATTAATTAAATGACCACCCAAGCAACATGACGGCGTTGCCAGAGTTGGGTGGGAGGTAAGCCCTGGATCTATATGCGAAAAAGTTTCGCCAAAGGACCATAATAGTTTGTGCGGAAAATTTTCGCCATAGGTCCTAAGTGTGATTGCTATGAAGGAGTATAAAATAGGGGATAAGTCAGTCTGGATTGCTTATGATGGACATTCTAAAAAATATAAAATTGAGGTTCGGAAGGGGGTTGAGGTTGTTGGGGAAATGGAATGTTCAAAAAAGCAGGGGGAGCGAATTATTGAGTTTCTTGAGTTACTTGGGGTTGAGAAAATTTGGGATTTTTAAAAAGAGATTGGAGGAATAGTTATGGAAGAAGTTGTAGCCCCTAACTATTCATTACCTGAAAAGTTGAGACAACATGGAGGTTTGGATGACAAGGTTCTTAAAACCTATGCTGAAAGGGTGAGGTCTATGGAAAAGAAAGAGAGGTTTTACAAATACATTTCAAACAATGGCACTGTAATATACCATAGGGGCAACAAATGGCGTGGGCTTGGAGAGGATGTTAGGATTAGCAAGGAGGAATATGTAAAGTATAGGATAAAGCAGGTTGAGGATGTTAAGTATGCTGTTAATTTAACTGAGAAGGAGAAGGAGCAAATTATTAATGATATTTTAGATGAATTGGAAGAACTTGGAGTTGATACAAAGGAAATACTAAAGAATTTATTGAAACAGGAGATGCGTGAAGAATTGGAAAAGGGGAATAGGATTGCCCCGATATTCTGGCTGTCTATGGATGAACAGGGGAACCCTTGCGGGGAAGGGATTTACAAACCTCTAACTTTAAAAGACATTCAGAATTGCATTAAGGAATTAAGGGAAGAAGGAATAGCAAAGGCACATGAGCCAGTTTCAATTCAAAAAATAAATATTATAAAAGATACCTCTAATGCCATTTTTCTTTCTATTTTTTGGGATTTATAAATGTTTTGGTGGTGGTTATGGAGGTTGAGGGTCTTTTATCAAGACTTGTTAATGAAGTTGAAAGGGCAAAATCTGATTATCATAATGGGGATGAGATTGGATTTTTAACCCATTTAACTAATGCAGAGGGGTTGATTAGGGAGATTATAACATTGCACAATATTATGAAGGGGGAGAAGGGGTATGATGCAATCTTCATCAAATGAGATTCGTGTCTAAATGAGAAATTAAAAAGGTGGTTGTATGGGGATGGGGGTTAAAAGTATTTTAGATGAGATTAGACGGTTGAAGAGAGAAAATGCCCAATTAATTAAGGAGAAGAAAGAACTCCAAAAAATGAGGGATGAACTTTATGCTATGATGGTGGAGATAGAGGAGCAGATTCAAAGAAACAATGCAAGGATTAACAAACTCATCCAAGAGGCCAAAGAAGTTAAAAGATTTGGAGCGTTATAGGTGGTTTAAATGGTTGAAGATGGCAAAAATCAAACCAAAGAAGGTAGGAGGATAAGAATTCGCATGATTGATTTTTTGAATTAAGTGCAAAAGAGTTTGAGAAGAAGTATGGAATTTCATATTGGATGTTAGAAGAAATATTAAGAAAAGGAGAGTTTGAGATTATTTGAATTGCTTAATTTTTATTTTTTATTTGGTTTTTGGATTTATAAATTTGAATATATAAATTTTTAAGATAAAAAAATTCAAATGGAAAAAATTTTAATGAAAATAGCAAGATAATAGTATTTTTATAGAGGGGGAGGTGGTGCCTATTGAGGATTTTTAGTAAGTTGGGGTTTATATTTATTTGTGTAGTAGTTACCATCGCTGGATGTGTTGATATTCCCCAATCATCTAAAAATAGTAAAAATGAAATATCTCCCAACGTAGCAACTGCTTTCAATATGTATAAAGAGGGTAGGTATCAAACGGCTCTGATCTATTGTGATAAGGCAATTAAAGAAAATCCAAACGATAAGTGGGCTTGGTACCTTAAGGGAAAGATTTATTATCAGCTTAATGAATCAGCCAAAGCTGTAGAATGTTTTAATAAATCCATCCGAATAGACCCTAACTTTGCAGATGCTTATTTCTGGATGGGTTTAACATATACATCATACTATATTACTAATGAACCTTCCCACTATGCCGTAACATGTGATTACAAAACTGCAAGGAAATACATTGGTAAAGCAATAGAATTGAACCCAAACAAAGATATTTACTACTCTTATATGGCTCAGTGCTATATTCTTGATGACTTGGATAAATCTATCGAGTATATCAACAAAGCTATAGAATTAAATCCAGATAATGCGTATTATTGGGTTCAAAAGGCAGATTATTTAGAATTAAAAGGAAAATATAAAGATGCTCTATTGTGTTATGATGAAGCATTAAAAATAGAACCTGACAATGTGGATATTATGCTTAAAAAAGCAGAACTGTATCATAGAATGGGACTCACTTATAAAGAAAAAGAAATTTTAGAAGAAGTTGAAAAGATAGACCCACAAAAAGCAGAACTTTATAGATTTACTCATTAAGCGAGAATTAAATTAATCATCCTCGTTGGTATATTTTATTATCTCTTTTAATTTTTTATGGGTATTTTCAAAATCATTATTTTTAATATGCATTTCTAATTCAGAAAATAGTATTTGCACTTGTGGGGTGTATAGTTCATTTTTAATTAGGTATTCTTTATACTTCCAAACCAATTGCATAAGTTCTTCTTTTTTCATTTCTTTGATTGTTTCTTTTGCATATTCCCAAACTGTGGATTTTGATATACCCAATTCTTTCCCAACTTCTCTAATTGAGTAGCCTTCTTTTATTAAGTTAATAATCTTTTGCTTTATAGGGTCGTCAACTTTTTTCTTTCTCCCTCTTTTCTTTGTTTTTATTTCTAAGTATATGGTTGGTTCTTTTTTTAACATTTCAATTTTGTATTTCATTTTTTTGTTTTCATATACGCCTTTTGGAATTCTAACTAATACAAAATCTTTTTTGGATAGGTTTTTTATTCTTTCAATTTCTTTCCAATTTACTATTTTATTAAGGTCGATTTCAATCATCCTATCCTCCTTAAAACATCATCTGCTATCTTTTCTTGAGTGTATTTCATGATCATGTTCATGTTTTTGTGTTTTGTAATTGAGGCTATTATTTGGGCTGGGATTTGTTGCCTTCCTAAATGGGAGATGTATGCATACCTAAGGGAGTGTGTGTTGATTTTAAGGTTTGTTAAAAACCATTTTGATGCGTTATTTGCTATTCTTCTTAATTCTTTTCCTTTCCAAGATTCAATAACTTCTTTAACAGTTTCTAAATCGTTGTTTGTGATTTCTTTTGGTAAGATTATTTTTCTTTTTGTGTTGTCTTTTCTTTTTTCTACTTTGACTTTGACTTCTTTTTCATTTGTTTCTATTATTTTTATTAGCCCTTCAACTGCCTCCCCTATTCTGCATCCATTTCTTAATTGGATTAGTCCAATTAAGAGGTATGTGAGGGCAATTTTATCCTTTTGGTATAGTGGTTTTTTGGTTCGGTATTGTTCTATTAGTTTTAGTAGTTGTTTTTTGGCTTCTTCATAGTCGAGTTCCATGTCCCAATTATCTTTCATGGTATCCCCACCATGTTTAAGAGTGTCCAAAAATTTCTAACCTTGGGTAATAAAATAACCAAAAGATTACCTTTTACTGGTAAATCCAATAGGTCATAAAACTCTAACATCATCTGAATTTACATGATAAACAAGAAATATGGTATATCCACAGGAATAGATTTTTTGTCTATATTTTTTAGTCTTATGCAAAATTAATAAATAATCTAAAATCCAAAAAATAAACCAAATATTGTGAATGTTAATGTTTTCACTTCCCCTAACCTTCAACAATAAATAAAAAATGAGAATGGTGTTACTATGTTAAGCTATCACCCTACTGCTATTAAACTCAATAATGCAAGAGATGTAGTTCTCCGCAATGTAATTATAAAGAATTTTCCTGTAGGAATAGTTGCTGAGAATTCCCAAGTGTCTATGAGTAGAGTATATTTGCATAATAATGATATTGGTTTGGATGTACATAGTTCTAACCTTACGATAGCAAATAGCCAATTTTCCAATAGGGGGGCTGATATAGTTATTAAAGGCAAATCCAGGGTAGAAATTATTGATACAGTGGTTAGAAAAATACTAAACATTATCGGAACCTCTTCTCAATTAGATAATGAGGCACTTAATATTGGATATTTAGCACACAAAATCCTTACAACAACAGATGCTAATGAAAAAGAACATCTATGGAGCAAAATAAAACATTATATAAGAACTACTATAATTAAGGGAGAATATATTGCAGATTGGATAATAAGGATAAAAGGCCTCATTGAGATATTTGGTTTATGATATATCATCTCTCTATACCTTATTTCCTTTATTTTGGTCTTTTTGGTCTTTTATTGAAGTTGAGACATCAATGTAAAATGGTAAATAATAATATTTAAATACAATAACAACAGGATATTAAAATACCAACATGATTTCGAAGCTTTTGGGGGGTAATAGTCCATGAAAGTAATTATCAATATAAAATGTCCAAAAGATGACGCAGATGGGACACACTGGGAAGATTATACTATAGAAATCACTGAAGGGGGAGGGTCATTTCCAGTAACTTACGCCAATTGTAAGATTGTATCAGCTTATGTTCCTGTTATTTGTTGTGATTGTGGAGAAAGGTTTGATGCAGAGGTAGAGATTAACGAGGGTGAAAAAGTAGCTCAAAAAGTAAAAGATATGGATCAAGAAATATTATGGCCGATATCTTATGAAGGAAATTGTCCAAATTGTGGAAATCCTGTAGAATTTATAATAGATATGTGGGAATACCCACAAGGTCTTATAGAAACATTAGTTAAAGATTATTCTTCAAATGTAAAATTTATCAAATAATTAATGAGCCACAATTTATCCATAGTCCTCTTATCTTATTTTCCCTTCTTCAATGAGTTTTTTAAACTGCTCTAATTTTTCTTTGAAGTCTTTAGCTTCCCTCAGTTGTTTAATGTCTTCTTCTAATGCTTCTTGTATTTTCTCACAACTTAGGATGTCATTAATCGCTTTATTCTTTTCTTCAAGGAGTATTTGCTCTAATATTGATGGGTCTTCTCCAATTATTCTAAATAATCTTGTTAATGGTGCTGTCAATGCTGAAATCCTTCCAGAATGATAATCAATCCATATTTCGGCTTCTTCTACTCCACCCGTATAGGCAATCTTGCTTAAACTTAGATAATAAGCATCTTTTCTAAACATTGCAAGCAAATCATTTTTTAGCATGTTGATTTCTTCAAGTAGTTCGTTGTATTTGGTCTCATAATCATTTATTTCTCTTATTTCAGTTTGTTGTAGGTTTTGGATATTCTCTTGTCTATCCCTTTTGAATATACTTAAGAATCCCATTTTATTCACCTCCAAGTTTTGCTTTTATGAGTTCATTAAGCAGTTCTAAATCGTTTAGAATTTCAACTGTCAAAATCTTGATTCTATCTTGATACGTGATGTTATGTATGATTTTCAACCGTTCTCCTATTCTAATCATTATTTTTTTGTAAAGTTCATCAAAATTGATTAGTTTTTCTTCTTGTACAGGGGTTGTTTCGGGTTTGCGTTCTGGCTGGGTGTTTTCGGGTTTTTCAGTTGGTTCATCATCTCCAAAATCTGGAATTTTTATGTCTTCTTCTTCAAATGAAATGTCTTCAAAACCTTCAAAATTTTCATTCTCGTTCATCATAATCACCTAAAGATTTCAAGAACTTGTCAAAAGAGAAACTCATATCAAACCCTGCAAACTCTTTGGTTTTGGACGTCTTTTTCTTCTTGTCACTCATGGTTTCTTTTCCAATATATGCCCTCATGGTTGGGTTTAAGTTAAGAGCAGAGTCAATAACATTTGTGAGTTCATATCCAATTTTTTCAAGTGCATTCCTATACATCTCTGCTTCTTGGTGTGCCAATAGGTATGCAAGTCTTTCTCTTGGGTCTTTTGCAAGTGGGATTGCAATTTCAGTATGGTTGTCAACAATGGCAAAACTATGAGCATAGATTGTAATGATGTCCTCAGAAATGTCCAAACATTCTTCTGGAACATGCACTGCCCTATACTGCTCTTTTTTTCCAGTAATTAGTGATTTTATGGTTACAGTGAGTTCTTCAAGCCAGTCCATGCATCTTCTCCTGTATAGTATTACATACATGCCGTTTGGGTGGGGTATCATTGCTACTGGATATCCGTATATTTTTTCTCCCCTCCCAGTGTTCCAAATGATGATTTTTTGTTTTACTTTATATGGTGCCAATGCTACTAATGCCGTATTTTCTTTTTCTTTGTCAATTTTTTTCTTTTTTAGTATTTTGATTGGGTTTAATGTTTTTTCTTTTTTAGTTTCTTGGATTTCTGTGTTTTGAGGATTTTCTGGTTCTTGTTGTGGTGTATTTGGTGGTGTCTCTTGTATGTTGGGTTTGGTCTTGAGCTTTCCAAAGAGTCCCATATAGTCCACCTACAAGGATTGTGGATGTCTGTAGGTAATTCTTTCACAAAATTGTTTGTCGTAAATAAAATAGCCCCTAAACTTGTTCTTTTGTTTGATTTTCAAGTATTCATCTATTGAATTGCATTCTTCCATCATGATATCATCAATGTCGAGGTTTGGAACCATGTTTGCCAATAATTTAGCGTCATCTAATCTTACAACTTTCCCAACTATGGCAATGTGCATAGCACCGTCAATCAATATTTTATCTAATCCTGTTAGAAACTGGGTAGCTCCAAAGAGGTTTATTCCCAAAGACCTTCCTTCTCTGTAGATTTTTGTAATTGCATACTTTCCATGCTGGTTTGTTATGAAGTTTTGAATTTCATCAATGAAAAAGAAGACGGGGATTTTATACTTGAATGCTACTTTTATCGCCCACTCAACAATCATTTTAAAAATAAGGTTCTCTTCTTCATGGGTTAAATCGGAGTTTTGGGAAAAATCGATGATGTTAATTCTTTTTGGGGATATGTGTTTGAAGAAACTTTCATCTGAGGAAAATAGTCTGTCTTTTTTTAATCTGTCCATCGTTTCTTCAATTCTCATGTATGTTTTAGATGGGTTATCAGGGTTTTTCTCATGTTGGAGTGCAATTTCCAAAACTTTATCTGGGTCTCTAATACCCTCAATATCCCATATTTTTCTTAATCTTTCTCCGTGTAGTGTCCCAGTTCCGACATTTGTTAGGTTTTCAAGAAATGCATAGTTTATGTTGCTATATTTTATCTTTGCATCTATAACTTCAGTTTTCCAGCCGTTATCTGCTTTTATATTGTTTAGACGCCTTCTTGGCCTAAATACAAATCGAGTAACTGGATATGCTTTTGGTTCTAAACCAAAGTATCCCAAAATAGAATTATCTCCAGACAATCTTGTGTATTTTCCTAAAACATTTGGCATTCCCATGGCAAAATCTCCAGGGCTTCCATATAGGTGGGGGTATTTTTTCATTTGTTGGATATACCACTCAACGTATTTCCACGTCTTTTCTCCATATTTTTTCATGCATTGTGCTCGGGGATATTTTTGGGTTTCAATATAATAGATTTCTTTTATTTTTTCGGCTTTTGAAACGTCAATTTTTCTTTCAAAAACAAAGATTAATGGATAAATCCCTTTTTCGGTGTATGCCGCCCATATAGCTTCTATCATCCCCCTCATGACTGTTGTCTTTCCAAACCCTGAACCTCCAATGAATAATGTGTGATTTGCTTCTTCTGTTTTTATTGATAGTTTTCTTAGAGTTTTATTTCCGTGTTTTCTCCAACCTAATGCCTTCCCTCTACCAAGATATATTTGCACTTCCATAACTGGCCACCACTTTGTAGTAGTTAAAAAAATTAAAAATCCCTAAAAATTGTTATTTTTAGAAAATATTGATTTATTAGCCAAATAGCGAATAAAAAAATATATAGCATCGTGTAGTAGTTGAAAAAAAACAGTCAAAAAAAAGTTTTCACACTGGATAGTCATACCTTTTTTTGAACTTTATTAATAGTACTCCAATTATTAAACATACTAATCCCCCAATGATAACAGAAGTTTTGAAGTTAGAAACATCCTTTTTCCATTCATTATATGCCATAATGTATTCTTCTTTTGTTTCATTTGATTGTTTGTTGATTAAATCAGTTATAATTGATTTATATACTTCATTTTGTTGTTTGATTAGTTCATTTTCTGCTTTTAGTGTTGTAATTTGTTTTTGTAATTGTGTAATGTTTTTTTGTAACTCTACGTTCTTCTTTTTGTAAGAGATATATTCTGCTAACAATTTGTTTTTCTTATCAAGTTCTTTTTGTAATTTTGATATGTTTCTTTCTAATTCAGCAATTAGAGCATTATATGCCCTGACCATTACTGCAGTTTGGTTCTCTATGACAATTTTATGTATTATTGTGATGTTATCATCCCGAGTGGCACTGCTAACATTGAGTATGTAAATTGTTTTTCCATTAGTTGTGTTCTTCGGATAGCAAGTGTAATAGGTTCCAGTCTCTGGATTATACACCACAATTGAATTAGCATAGGCACCACTCAATAGGACCAGCATTAAAATAGTCATAATTTTTTGTATCATATTCCCTACCCAAAGAGCCCCTTAATCTTCACACTACCCGTTTTTCTATTAACTAAAACATAGCCCATGAAATCTCCTTTTGTTCCTTTCTTTCCAAATAATAACTTAAACTGCCAGTAATAGTTCCCATCTTTTTCATATTCTCTAATACTCCCAGGTTCAACATCAAGATAATAATTATGCTCTTCCAACATCTTGTTGTATTTTTCATCAAGGTATTTCTTAGCAAGATTGTACGCACCAATGGCAGTTATTGGATACTTTTTTGGTGGTGTTGATAGGACCACAAAAGAACCGTCTGAATACCTGATAGTATTGTTGATTATGACATATCCTTTTGCAGGATAGCCAAATTCTAAAAGTTTCTCTTTTATTATCTCATTATCGTCTTTCTGATGTCCTAAAATAGCAAAAGAAATTAAAAAGACAGTTAAAAAAGTAAAAAAGAGAATGCGTTTCATAATACCACTTATGTTATACTTATGTTGACAACTTCAGTTGTGTTCTCAGGGATTACATAGGTAACATTGTTATACAGTATCTCTAAGTAGTAATACATCTCCGAATATGATGTATTTACTGGAACAGTTATTGTTGTCGGCAATGTTACATTAGCAAGTGATGCTGCTTCAGTGAAGTTGGCATTGTCATAGGATGTAAATAACACAATACCGACGGTTATGTTCTCTTTTGATGCATCAACTGATATTATAGAACTGTTAGTTGAGTTGTCAAATACAGCAGCAGTTGAGAATGATAGTGTTAATGTTGTTGAATTATCATCGGTTACTGTTTCATTTACTGTTGAATTGTCAGTATTGTTAATTGTTTCATTAATTGTTGAATTTGTGTAGGTATCGTTTAGGTAGGTATCATTAGTTGTTGAGTTATCAGCTGTTAAATTTTGTAAAAAATCAATTAAAAATCCTCCACCCTCACTACTATGTGAGCTCATCCAGAACGCTCCAATGCATGTGAGCACCAGAGCAATTATTAATCCAATAGTAATGTTCCGTTCCATTTAATCACCTTTTTTTCTTTTTAGATTTTCTTTTATTTTTCATCATGTCTTTTCTATCAGCTTCAACAATGTTGCCTTGTTTGTCCACATAGTAGAACTTCCCCTTTTGCCTTTTTATTCTTCCAACTACTTTTTTAGCCATTTTTTCACCTATGTGGTTAGATTTGAAATGGTTTGGTTGATTGTTTGGTTCAGAGTTTCATTTATTGTCTGATTTATCAATGTGGATGTGTAGTTTTTGAGAAAATCAAGAATTATTCCTCTTTGGCCAAATATCACATCTTTTATTTGGTCTAAAAGGCCAAAGTAAGATAGTGCTATAAAAATCAGCACTGCTATTGCAATCCACTTTATATTTCTTAAAATAAAGCCAATTGCAAGGATAATGAGAATCTCCAACCAATGTTGCTGTATTATACTCAAAATAGAGCTTACATCCATTTCACCCACCTTAATCATCACCTTTAGCAAGATATCCAATTATAACTCCAACACTAATACCCAATATGACTTTAGAAATTTCTAAAACAATCTTCCCTACATCTTGCGTGTAATACAACATTATTAAAATACTAATGACAATTGTTGCAACTGCATCTCCAAAGCCCCAATCTCTAGATGCAAGCTTCCATACCGATATTATAACTAAAAATGTAGTAACACACCAAGCTAATGTCCCATCCAGCCCCAACTTTTCTCCAATTACCATTACCTTATCACTACACACAAAACATAGCAAAAAAGTTAAGATTGCTGCTATAACTTGCTGAATCACATATAATCACCTGTTCATTTATCCTCCAAACCCTGGAATATGAGGTATCAAAGTGAAATACTTTCCAAATGTTGCTATTGTAGCTCCTACCCATAAAAATAGTATGATTTCATCGTCTCCCGTTTCAGGAGCTAAAATATACAGAGTGAGCAATCCTGCAACAGTTATTACTGCTGGACTTACCGTTCCAACGTTTAATGTTAAAGAACCTGTAATCAACCATAAAATCCCAAAGAATGCGAGAACTGCTGTAAGGAACACTGCAAAATATGCAGAAGCATCATTTTTCGTTTGTACAAACGCATAAATGTTTTTGTACACATCACTCTTATCCACGAATTTGTCGAGTATTTCAACAAGAATAACAACGAGTAAGGGGAGTGATGCAAAGGTTGTTACTATCTCATTAAAAGTAACTGATTGCTGTCCTGCATAGTAGAATAATCCTCCTGCTGCAAGAGAACAAACTGATGCCTTTACAAACCACATTCCCCAGTTAGTTTTAGACGCCATAAAAAACACCTCCAAAATATTTGTTAAAGTTTGAAAAAGAGAATTTAAAAAATAAAAGAACACAAAAGAGCATTAGAAGAGCTTAAGTACAATTATCGCACCGCCAACGACCAAAATAATCACCACTAAAATAAGCACCCAATCTGGAATATTTCCAATTCCAAGGCCTTCTTTAAATGACTGCCAAGCACTACCCACCATAGAACCTGCACTGAACCATACTGACGGTTCATATTGTTTTGTAGTTTCTTCTATTTTCTGTGCATTCTGAATATCCAACTGTGCCTGTTCTTCCAATCCCCATGCTGTTTTTTGTGCTGCTGAGTAGTAATAGTCACCAATCATCTCATAGTTTTTTGACAACTTCAATGCTAATTTTATTTTGTCCGCATCTTTTGAACCTTCAATGCTTCTCAACTGTTCAATTGATTTATCATAATATTCTGCTGCTTTTTTTGCGAGATCTTTTGCATCTTCATTTGTTGTCTTATCTGCAAAGTTTAAAGCCGCATTTTTCTTCTTTTCAAGTGATGAAATCATTGTAGCTAAAGTGTCTTGTATCCTTGCAATGTCTTCATCAGTCATCTCATCTTTTTGCAGTAATTCAGCAATTTCTTGCACTCTTTCGTCACTTAGTGTTACTTCAGTGTTTGTTAGTACTGAAATCGCTGGCTTGGCAATTAACCATATTGGCAGTTCTCTTTGTCCTGCGTCATCATTAACTTTCACGTTTGCAAAAATCAAAATATATGTCTCATATCCTGTTGTTAGGTCATCTGTTTTATACTGTAAAGATGTAGCAAAAATATTCAAATTTCCAAGATCTCCAAAATTATCAGAAGATTTTGATGCAACAACCCAATTTCCATTATAATTTCTTAAAACAAATGCTGTAAAGTCATCTGCAATCACAGGGTTAAGTGGGTTAAAGTAGCTTGGATTAGCAATAAATGCAACTTTGTAATCAGCAGATGATGAGAGCACGTGAACAGGAGTTGCCCAAACCCTTGCAATCATATTTGAGACAGCACCATTAACATCTGTTTTGTATGCCACATATTCCCTTTTATCTGCGAACTTAATAGGTAATGAACCTGAGAACCCACCTGTTGAATATTTTCCAGCATTTTCATGATTCCATGCAGATAATGATGTAAGTGTTGCTGAAATTGGATCGTCTCTAACATGCTCTTTTACCTCTGTTACAGTACCATCCTCATGTGTAATTGTTTTCCAAATCCAAACTTCCCTGTAACCTTTCACCTCAACAACTAATTCAAACTTATCTAACTTAGAATTTAATAATTCCAATAGTTTTTCTCTATCAGGAGTTGTTAGCATGCTTTTTGCTATTCCATAATATGGATCGGGCGTCTTAACAATAAAATGCCATGTGTATTCAGAGTTTCTTAATATTTTATCTCCTTTCCACGTTGTTATCCACCATTTCTGTCCATTACTATCCACCACATAAACCTTGACTTCCTGGATGTGGACCTTATTTTCACTTGGATCGTCTGCGCATGGGGCATATATATTTATCAATACTGGGAATGCAGAAGGTCCATAAATTTTATCAGGTCCTTTAAGTGTTACCCTAATATCTGCCAAACTCCCAGTAACTTGCTTATCATACGCTACCAACGTAGTTTGAAGTTGTTGCCTTAATTCCAAAAGGTCCTTTGCAACTTCATCCTCAGATGTTGCTTTTGTCATTGCAAATGTGCTTTCAATATCAGTATCATTTATAAGCTCCTTGTCAGTTGGCATCTTACCATCAGTAACTACTGCAGAATCTTTTTTCATGTCTAAGTCAAGTTCCCCGTCAGATATATAATCGATTGCGGCACCGATGAGTAGCCCTACAAGCACTCCTGCAACGATTGCAGGAATAATCCCTCTTTTTGATTTTAACTTTTTTAAAACAAATCTTTTAGATGCTTTTAAAAACCACATAAAACCACCTAAAAAATGAGATTTTAAAAAAGAGATTATCTTTTCATAATAAAGTATGCCCCAATTCCCCCAATTAAAAGAATACCTACTGCCAATGCCCATGTTGGAATGTCCTCTCCCCCACCAATTGGAAGGAATGAACTTTCAACAATCTTCAATACAACTTTGTCAGTGAATATCGGTTTTGAACTATCTTTTTCGAATACTTGAACTGAAATTTCATAACTATCATATTCTAAATCATCTGGAACTTCAAACTTTAATTCTACTGTTTTTGTTTCTCCAGGTGCAATTGAAAACGTAGTCTTTGGAGTCTCTGAATTATTTGAAAATATACTGCCAGTGATTATTGCATCGTAGTATTTTACTTCATTAGTTGGGTTTTTTATTTCCAATTCAACTGTTGCTACTTGCCCCTTACCTGCTTCAACTTCTGGAGTTAGAAGTTTTATTGGCTCAACTACGGTTATTGGAACGTATGTTGTTACCTCTCCGTTTTTTGCTGAAATTTCTAAAACATAATTTCCTGGAGCAGTTATTGGGATTGTGAATGTTTGAGTGTCATAAGCGCTTAGTGCACCGCTTTTAGACCAAATTACTGAACCATTAGCATTCTTTAACATTAACAATACTGAATAATCATCTCCAGACTGTTCAATAATAGATACTTCATTATCCCCAATACTCCATGATGGAGGTTGTTGCACAATGAATGGTAAATCCTGAACTTGATAAGTAATGGTTTTCTGAGTAACATACTCATTCCCAAGAATATCAGAGCATATGAATCTAACAATAAATTGATGCCCTCCAGTAGAATCAGGAGTTGCAAATACAATCTTCACATTTGTAGGTTCTTTAAGATCCCCAATAATATATGAACCATCATTAGATTCTGGAATGTTTATGCCGTTCTTTTGGATCTTTATGACATCAACTCCCGTAATGTACAATTTGGTTGAATAGGCATCTTGAATTGGTTCAAGATTTAGAACTACTTCAAACATTGAGGATGGATAAGTTTCAATATCCTCAGGTGTTTGTGAGATTTTCAAAATGCTTTTAGTTGGGAATAATTCGATTGTTATGTTTTTGTCCCCATCTACAGTTATTGTCCTTGTATCATTCCAATAACCACCCTTATGGAAGATTAAAGTATATTCTCCATAAGGCATATTAGTTGTAAAAGTTCCATCAATTGTTGTTGTTAAATCTCCTGAAACACTTACACCCGCTAAACTTTCTCCTGAAAGCCCATCAACTACTTTAATAT
Organism: Methanotorris igneus Kol 5; assembly: GCF_000214415.1. NCBI lineage: Archaea > Methanobacteriati > Methanobacteriota > Methanococci > Methanococcales > Methanocaldococcaceae > Methanotorris > Methanotorris igneus. Next base: position 502,077 of record NC_015562.1, on the reverse strand, counting down.
TTACAGTTCCATAATCAAAACTAACTGTATTGTTTATATCTGATTGAACATCTACTGTTTTTTCGATTGATGAAATTCCACTAATAACTACTTTAACTGTATAAGTTCCAGGCTCTTTGAAAGTTGTAAAAACTCCATTTTCATCAGTTGTTCCTTCTTTAACTCCATCAACATATACTTCAGCACCTGGTGCGGTTTTTATTGTTAAAGGATATTTAATACGTTTATATTGAACAATAGATGCCGAAATTCCATTATTAGTTATATTTTTCACAGGAGCCTTAGAGAATATAGCCCCCTTCGTCCATGAAGGTCCAACACCATTATCCCACACTTTAATTACAATAGTATTCAGAGGTCTAAGATTGTATGCGTATGTATTTCCAGATAAGCGATTTCCGCTGTCATCGTATATTCCACTTCCACCACCAGGTGTATAACCCCCTATTGCAATAGTCGATGGCATTGTATAATCCTCAAATTCAATAATACATGATGCCGAACGACTTGCTGAGCCCCTGAATGTAACAACGTATCCGTATGGAATTTCTACAATCTCTGGTGGAAATGCAAAAGCATTTCCTCCATCATATGGAAGAATGAATCTAATATAATCTTTCTCTGTTGGAAATGTTATAATTCCATTTCCAATGAAATTATACTGAGGAGTATAATACTTCCACGTAATGGACTGTAACGTTTGATTAATTACATCATCACTCAGCCCATCAATCTTAACCATATAAGATTCAGCACTTACCGCAGATATTGATACTACTGCTAAAAGTGAAAGCAAAATAAATAATATTTTTTTCACCATAGTAATCACCCCTCAACAAAATAGTCCATGGTAATCAACAAAACAAGAATTCCAATCCAAAACAGAATTTCATAACTGAACCCATCCAAAAACCCCCGAATGAAGATAGTTGCCAGATAAATATCATAAAACAGAACTCTAAAACCAGCCCCAAGTGGTTTAATATTGATAATATCTTTGTTTCCCTTATTTGTCAAACTCCAATGAATAATCAAACCCACAATAGTACCCAAAATAGCAAACTCCGTTAAAATCAACTTCTTCCAAATTAGATAAAAAGAAACCCCCAAAAACAACAACATTTGAATAATTGATTTAACACCCAACTCAACCACCCTGTAAAACAGAATTTAAAGCAGTTTCTAAAATCTTATAATCTTTCCACCGAGGATGTTGCCTTTTTAACTCTTCAACCTTTTCCATGAACGCTTTTTTCTCATCACCACCCAACTTTAACTTACTCGCTATTTTTCCAGCAACAATTTTCAATCCCTGCAAATTTGAACATTGGGCATTTTTGTAGATTTTTGAGCCTAAAAGAACACTACACTCTAAATTTTCAACATCCACCTTAACTGGATGCACTTCGTGCTCTAAATAATCCTTTTGATAACATAAAACAGGATTGAGACAATAAGGACAAACATGCACATACACAATAACCCCTCCAAAATCCAAAATAATCAACTTTTTAAAAAGACAACGACACTAACCTCTACCCTAAAGCCCCCTCCTCATAGAACGTATCTCGGAAGGGGAAGGGCTAAAAAGAGTAGTTCAATCCAATATTAGTATAGAATTACTACAATCTATATATTTATACCTTTCGATATATTCTGCAAAATTTTAATCTTACAAACCAATATTCCAAAAATAGCAGTCCTTTAAAATTTTCTTTGAGATTATCAAAAAATAAGGTTAAAAACATTATCGGATTTATGCTAATCTTGAAAATAACACTTTTGTTTTAATAGAAAACTTTATATATTAGTTTTGTATTTACTATATCACAACGCAATACTTGAAATCCCATGGGGCTCTGCCCCGCAAGGGTTCAAATCCCTTCCCCTGCGCCATTTATTTTAATGTTGTTTTGATTGTTTTCTATTTTCATTATTTTATATTCGAAATTGTCATAAATATATTTAAATTTATGGATTAATATGTTGTTTATCAACTCTTTTGGAGACATATAAAGAGTAGTGGCATCTTAATACCCAAAATCTTTATATATTTTAAGATTAAATAGATGTTGGAAAATTTTATTGGAGGTTATAAAATGCCTGCTCCAAGGTACAGATCAAGTTCATACAGGAAGGTATATAGAAGAGTCCCTGGAAACAGGACTGTAATCCACTACAGAAGAAAAAAACCAGCAAAGCATAAGTGTGCAGTTTGTGGGAATATTTTAAATGGAGTCCCAAGAGGAAGGCCTGTTGAAATAAGAAAACTTGCTAAGACAGAGAAGAGGCCAGAGAGGCCATATGGTGGCTACTTGTGTCCAAAATGTTTGAGAAGATTAATGATCCAAAAAGCAAGAAGCATGTCAAATATAACTTTGTAAACGAATAGGAATTTAACTAATTTTTAAAATACCTTCAAAATTTTCAAAAATTTTTAAATGCGAAAAGTATATATACTAATTTTTAAATTTTAAAGAAGTTATTCAATTAAGTTAAGGTGTAAGCATGATCATAACCATTGGGGGCCTGCCAGGAACAGGAACAACAACAATGGCAAAGAAAATTGCTGAAAAGTATGGTTTAAAGCACGTTTGTGCAGGATTCATATTCAGAGACATGGCAAAAGAAATGGGCATGGATTTATCAGAGTTCAGTAAGTATGCAGAGGAAAATGAAGAAGTAGATAAAGAGATAGACAGAAGGCAAGTAGAAATGGCAAAAGAAGGGAATATTGTACTGGAAGGAAGATTAGCAGCATGGATGTTAATGAGAAATAACATAAAAATAGATTTGGCAATTTGGCTCAAAGCCCCCCCAATGGTTAGAGCTGAGAGAATAAGTATTAGAGAAAATGAAGATGTTGAAGAAGCCATGAGAAAGATGCTCGAAAGAGAGCAAAGTGAGAAAAAAAGATATAAAGAGATATATAACATAGATATAGATGATTTATCCATATATGATTTGGTTATCGATACATCAAAATGGGGTGTTGATGGGGTATTTAATATCATCTGCACCGCAATCGATAACTTAAAAAAGTAGGCAGATGATATTAATACCTCCCCATTTTGAGAATGAGTTGTGATTGGCGACAATCACAACAACAAAAAATGAGGTGAGGTATCATGCCAGCAATTGAAATTGGGAGAGTTTGTATAAAAACAATGGGAAGAGAAGCAGGAAAAACATGTGTTATTGTCGACATAATAGACAGAAACTTTGTCCTTATTGATGGAGAAGTTAAAAGAAGAAGATGCAACATAAAACACATTGAACCAACAGACAAAAAAGTAGATATTGAAAAAGGAGCTTCAACAGAAGAAGTTAGATTAGCATTAGATGCTGCAGGATTATTGAAAAACTAAATTATTTAAAAAATAATTGCTAAATACAACTATAATTATTCTATTCTCAATTCTATGCTTATTTTTTTATTTTTTGCATGGTTTTTTAGCTTTATAAGTCCAAAGATTTCATTTAAATGTAATTATCTTAAAAATTTTATTTATTAATTTAAATTAATAAATCTAAAAAGCAAAAAATAAAAATAAAATAAAAAAATCACATTACGAATTTACTCAATATTAATTCCTTTCTTAACAGATTTTTCTGCTTTAGGTAATGTGACAATTAATAATCCATTTTCGAATTTAGCTGATGCGTTTTCTTCTTTTACAGCTGCTGGTAATTTTATTGTTCTATATAATTCTTCATCTTCTGGAATTTCTGAGTAGACAACTCTTTCAGATTCTGTTATCATTAATGGGGCTTTCTTAGCCCTTATTTCAAGTGTGTCTCCAACAGCATTTAATACGATGTCTTCTTTATTGACTCCTGGAAGCATTGCTACGACTTTAATGTGTTCATCCCCTTCAATAATTGCAACTGGCATGAAACCTTTTCCGGAGATTTCTATTGATGTGCCCCCTCCCATTCTGTAGGACATTCTTGATGTTGTGAATGGAGTCATGAACATTTCCATCATCATTTTTTCAATTTCTGCAAATGGGTCTCTTCCGAACATGTAGTATCACCCCCTACACTAAAAGGTTTGTTCTTAATACTATTTATTCTTTATCTTCATTACATACATACCGTTGAAGTTCTATATAAATTTTTCGGTTTTGTTCATTTTTGTGACACAATATTAAACATACTAAATTAATATATATAAAGGTAAAAAGTTTAAGAACAATGAAAAATTTTCATGGTGACAATCATGTTTGGAAAATTAAAGGAAAAACTGGGAAAGACCATCTCAAAACTCACTGAAAAAATATACAAAAAAGGAGAAGCAAAAGAAGTAACTATTGAACAATCAAAGGAAGAAAAACCCCAAACTCAGATGGAAAAAAGTGAAAAAAAATCGCCATTCGGATTTTTAAAACGTGATACCCCAACCAAAGATAAGGAAAAAGAAAAAACAATAGAAAAAATAGAAGAAACTCCGCAAAAGAAAGAAATCAGTTTCTTTGATAGGTTCAAAATTACAAAAACAATTAAAAAAGTTCTTAAAAAAGAGGTTGTTATAACTGAGGATGATATTGAGGATGTTTTGGAAGAGTTGGAGTTAGAGTTGTTGGAAGCGGATGTTGCTTATGTTGTTGCTGAAAAGATTATTGAATCATTGAAGAACCAGTTGGTTGGAATGAAAATCTCTCCTAATGATGACCCAGAAGAAATTACAATAAATGCATTAAAAAATGCTATAAAAGAAATTTTATCACAAGAACATATAGATGTTGAGGAAATTATTAAAGAAAAAAAGAAAAAAGGAGAACCGGCAGTATTTGTATTTGTAGGAATCAATGGAACTGGAAAGACCACATCTATTGCAAAGTTGGCATATAAATTAAAAAATAAGGGTTATTCTGTTGTTTTAGCAGCAGGAGACACATTTAGAGCAGGAGCAATTGAGCAATTGGAAGAACATGCAAAAAATGTTGGAGTTAAGGTTATAAAGCATCAAAAAGGAGCTGATAGTGCAGCAGTAATCTATGATGCCATACAGCATGCAAAGGCAAGAGGTATTGATGTTGTTTTGGCAGATACTGCAGGAAGGCAGGCAACAAATGTCAACTTAATGGATGAGATTAAGAAAGTTGTTAGAGTTACAAAGCCAGATTTGGTTATATTTGTTGGGGACGCATTGGCTGGAAATGATGCAATTTATCAGGCAGAGGAGTTTAACAATGCAGTGAATATTGATGGAGTTATCTTAACTAAGGTTGATGCAGATGCAAAAGGAGGGGCTGCATTATCTATTGCCTATGCTATTGGAAAGCCAATTTTGTATTTGGGTGTTGGACAGAGGTATGAGGATCTAATTGAGTTTGATGTAGATTGGATGGTGAATAAATTGTTTGGGGAGGAAGAGGTTAAGTTCTCAACGGAGAGAGAATTCTAATTGAAACTTTTAGAAAAAGTTGAACAAAACTCTTCGAGTTTTGTAGCTCGAACCTTCGGTTCGATTAAACGAAAACCTTTTCGGTTTTCGTAGCCCAAACTTTACGGTTTGGTTTCATCAAAAAGGAAATACCTCCTCGCTGACGCTCGGAGGTATAGATAATTGTTATTTTGTTTTTTATTTTTTAATTTAATTTTATTAATTTTGAGGGGGATTTTTATGGGAAGATACAGAGTTGGTATTGATATTGGAGGAACATTTACAGACCTTGTTTATTTTGATGAAGATAGCAAAGAGTTCCATATAACAAAAGTCCCAACAACACCAAAAAGTCCAGCAATTGGGGCAATTAATGCAATAAAGGAGGCAAAAATAAATTTTAATGAGATAGATATTCTTGTCCATGCAACTACCTTAGGAACAAACATGTTTTTAGGGCAGGAACATCTTTTACCCCCAAAGATTGCATTAATAACAACAAAGGGATTCAGGGATGTTATTGAAATAGGAAGGCAGAGAAGACCTAAACTTTATGATTTATTTTTTGAAAAACCAAAGCCATTGATAAAAAGAAGAGATAGATATGAGGTTGAGGAGAGGATAGGCGCAAATGGAGAAATAATAACGCCACTAAATGAAGAGGAACTATGTAAAATTGCCAAAGAAATTAAAAATAAAGGATATGAGGTTGTTGTTATCTCTTTCTTACATAGTTACAAAAATCCAATCCATGAAAAGAAGGCAAAGGAAATAATAAGAAAACTCTACCCAGATGTTGATGTTATTACCTCCCACGAAATCGATCCCGAATATAAAGAATATGAAAGAACAAGCACTACTGTGGTAAATGCCTACCTAAAACCTTTAATGTCAAAATATCTCAAAAATTTAATAACTTCTTTAAGAAATGAAGGATTTAATGGGAAATTTTATATTATGCAGAGTAATGGAGGAGTGTCTAACATTAAATATGCCACTGAAAGGCCTGCGGCATTTATCGAATCTGGCCCCGCAGCTGGGGCAATCGCAGTAGCTTATTACTCAAAAATTTTGGGGGATGAGAAAGTTATTGGCTTCGATATGGGGGGAACTACTGCAAAGGCATCAACAATAATCAACCACGCCCCATTAATAACAAATGAATATGAAGTTGGTGGGGAAGTTCACGCTGGGAGGTTAGTTAAGGGTTCTGGTTACCCCGTTAGGTTTCCATTTATTGATTTAGCAGAGGTCAGTGCTGGTGGAGGGACTATAGCATGGATTGATGAGGGAAATGCGTTGAGAGTTGGTCCAATAAGCGCTGGTGCCGATCCTGGGCCGGTTTGTTATGGAAAGGGAAATGATAAACCAACAATAACAGATGCAAATTTAATTCTTGGAAGATTGGGAGACAAGCTTAGTGGAGGAGCATTAACATTAAGGAAGGATTTGGCAGAGAAGGCAATATCAAAATTGTCGGAAAAGATTGGAGAGAGCATAGAGGATGTTGCATTGGGAATAATAAGATTGGCAAATACAATAATGGCAAAGGCATTGAGAATAGTTACGGTAGAGAGAGGATATGACCCAAGGGACTTTGTTATGTATGTTTTTGGAGGAGCAGGACCGTTGCATGGTGTTGAGTTGGCGGAAGAGATGGAAATTAAATCAATATTAATTCCCCCTTCATGTGGGGTTTTCTCTGCGTTGGGGCTTTTGCTATCTGATTGCAGAGTTGATAAAGTTAAAAGTATATTAAAGGATGCAGATGAAGTTGATGAAGAAGAAGTAGAAAATATATTTGTTGAATTGATAGAAGAAGGAATTAAAGAAGTTGATGGTTTTGAGGAAATAAAAATAATTAAGCAAATTGATGTTAGATATAAAGGGCAATCGTATGATATAACAATCCCATGGACTGGGAATTTAGAGGAGGTTATAAATAATTTCCACAAGAAACATGAGGCAATTTATAAATTTAGCTCATTGGATGAGAATGTTGAATTTGTTAATGCAAGAGTCACAATTGTTGGTTTATTAACAAAGCCAGAGATAAAATACAATGAGATAAAAGAGTATGTTCCAAAACCTAAATGCTATAGGAAAGTTTATTTCAGCAATGGATGGGAAGAAACCCCAATCTACAATAGAGATAAACTTAGGCCTGGAGCAACATTTGAGGGCCCTGCGATAGTTGAGGAATATGACTCAACAATTGTTATCCCACCAAATTATCACGCTATTGTGGATGGTTATGGAAGCATAAGGATTGAGAGGAATTATAGTATTAAAGAAAAAATATAAAATATCCATTATAGTCATTCTACAATTAAGCAAAATCCTTGCGGATTTTGCAGCTCTTCGCTTCGCTTCGAAACCGAAGGTTTTAAATCTACGCTCACTTCATGAGCTCCGATTAAATGACATTTAGCATAACTCTAATTTAAATTGGAGTTTTGTTAAATTACCTAAAATTGAAAATTTAATATTATGGACAGTATCATATTTTGTAGAACGACTATACTTAAATCCAAATTCAATAAAATGAAAATGGTGAAGTATATGGATATAAAAAACATAAAACCAACAAAAATTATTTGTGTGGGGTTAAATTACATAGACCATGCAAAAGAGTTAAACATGGAAATTCCAGAAGAGCCGATAATATTCATGAAACCCCCATCATCAATAATCTATCATGAAGATACCATCATAAGACCTAAAATTTCAAAAAGAGTGGATTATGAAGTCGAATTGGCAGTAGTTATTGGGAAAAAAGGAAAAAATATTAAAAAAAATGAGGCAGACAATTACATATTAGGATACACAATCCTAAATGATGTAACAGCGAGGGACTTGCAAGCGAAGGATGGACAATGGACAAGGGCAAAGTCATTCGACACATTCTGCCCAATAGGGCCGAGAATAGTTAAAGATATTGACCCAATGAATTTAAATATTGAATGTAGAGTAAACGGAGAAATAAAGCAAAAATCAAACACCAAAAACATGATTTTTGATGTTTATGAGTTGATTGAATTTGTATCTTCAATAATGACACTTTATCCTGGAGATATTATTTCAACTGGAACTCCTCCGGGGGTTGGAGAGCTTAAAAAAGGAGATGTCGTTGAGTGTGAAATTGAAGGTATAGGAGTTTTAAGAAATTATGTTGATGACGAATAAGAAGGATGCCGAGCGAAGCGGGGCATTCTGTCCCGTTTCGATGAAACCAAACCGTAAGGTTTGGATTACGAAAACCTAAGGTTTTCGTTTAACTTTTTGGCTCATATGTAATTTTAGGCGAACATTTATAGTTATTCTATCAACTTCTGTACTAATCAATATCTTTTTTATAAATTGAGTTTCGCTAATGTGATAAGTAACAAATTTATTAATTTAAGCAAATAAGTAGTAATATTGCCCTGTTTGATTTGAATACTAAAAAATCCCCCAAAATCAACCATTAAAAAAGTAAAAAATCTTAAAATGTGTTTTATCAAATAAATCGCATCAGCTAAAAGAAGCAATTAAGTGGCAGATTTGTTAAAAATATTAAATGTTTGCCATATTGGTTTTAAAAGGGGGTCTGTCCAACGTGAACAATCATAGACAAATGTCCACGTTGGACTTGGATGTCATCAGCCTCAGTTCCCTCTGGGTTCATCGGGAACATATCATCGGTCTCCATCCCTGTCACGGGGACCCCAGCTCCGCCCATAGGTTTAACACTCAGTAAAGTCCGCCTCCTTAGGTCTCCAGTATCCACCTTCATCAGAGGCATCATCCTTATATTTACATGTATATAAACTCATATATAAAAATTTCGAAAACGAAAATACATTAATGTCCACATTCGTCAATGAAAAATTAAACAGTTTCAAACGGCATTTTTATAAGCATTATGTGGGATTGTTTAAATATCTCTCAGAGTTAAAACATACAAAAGTATCAGTTGAAATATACAGATGAGCCTAATTTTAAAGTTTCTTATTGATGCCCAAGCATTTCTTCTTTTTCTTCTTCTGTTAATATCTTAACTATTTCTTCTGGTTTTCCAATTTTTACAATTTTACCGTTTCTCATTAATGCTGCTCTATCACAGACATTCAATACAAAGTCCATATCGTGAGAGACAATTATGTATGTTTGATCTAATTCCATTCTTGATTTATGGATGGACTCTGCAACAGTATTCCTTGTAATTGGATCCATTGTCCCTGTTGGTTCATCTAAGATAACAACGTGCGGCTCTCTAATTAAGACTTGTGCTAATGCAACTCTGTGTCTCTCCCCAACACTCAATTCTTTTGGATATTTTTCAAGTATTGCCTCTGCCTCTTCTTCGGAGAATCCAACTGATGTTAATACGTGAATTGCCTTCATTCTTGCAAATTCTCCAGGCAATTCTAAACCAATGGATTCAGTTAAGTTGTATAAAACTGTCCTGTGTGGATATAATGCATATTCCTGATATAGAATACCTATATATCTCTTAACTCTTCCCCTGTGCATTGGTCCTGGTTTTGTCATGTCAATCCATTCATCCCCTAACCTGAAGAAGTATTTACCCTTTGATGGAGGTAAAACCCCGGCAATGATTTTTGACAGTGTTGTTTTTCCTGCTCCACTAAGCCCAACAAGACCAAATATTTCCCTTTCGTTTATTGTTAAAGTCACCCCATCAACTGCCTTAACAACCCCTCTTTCAACTGAACAGTATTTTTTCTCAATATTTTCAAGTTTTATTATCTCATCCTTAATCTCAACACCTTCAAATTTCTTAAATTCAGTTACTGTTTTCATGAATTCATTAACAACTTCCTCAGCACTACCTTGCATCTTAATTTCTCCTTTCTCAAGCCAGATTGCCTTTTGAGCAAGTTCGGCAATAACCTCTGGCCAGTGAGAGGTAATAACCATTGCTATATTTTTATCTATAACCAATTTTTTCAATGCATCGTGAACCAACTTAGCGGTTTGTGGGTCAAGTGTCCCTGTTGGTTCATCAGCAAGGAATATAAACGGATGTTTTGCTATCTGTCTTGCTAAAACAACCCTCTGCTTTTCTCCACCACTTAAATCCCTTGCAATATGTGTTATCCTATGCTCTAACTTAACCATTTTAATTAATTTTAACGCATAATCTATTGCTTCGTTTCCTTCATATCCGGCACTGTAAAGGGACTCTAAGATGTTTTCAATAACTGACTTTTCCCCATACAATGCAAAAGTTCTCTGAAGCATGATAGCAATTTTTTTCTTTAGGTTGTATGTGTATTTCTTATCATTCCAAAAATCAACAGTTATCTTTTCAAATGTCCCTCCACACTTACATTTTTCTCCTTCTTTTGATGGGACATCAACATATCCACATTTTGGACATATTGAAACATGGTAGATTATTTGTCCTTCAGTTGGCTCATAGCCTTCCATTCCCCTTAGCATGTGCAACAATACCGATTTTCCAGCACCACTCTTCCCCAAAATACCTAAGACCTCTCCCTCTCTGAGTTCAAAACTTATATTTTTAAGCACTACATTATCCCCAAATGCCTTCGAGACATTTTTTACTTCCAACAATAACATAAAAACCACCTTTTTATTCTTCATGACTTTCAAATACTTCACAAGGTTTTAGCCTGAATCTGCAGTATTTGTATTTTCCACACTTTTCATCAAATTTGCATTCTCTTATTTTATAATACCCGCCTTCTATCCTTATGCCTTTTCCATTAATCAATGCATCTGCAATTTTCTTTCTTGCCGATTTTAGAATATTCCAAAACACCCTCCTTGAAATACCCATTGCCCTTGCTGCTTCTTCATGCTCATATCCCAATAAGTCCACTAACCTTACTGCCTCTAATTCATCAACCTCCAATCTTATTATTTCTAAATCCTTTACTGGAATACCTTGTGGTTTAAATACTTTTAATTTTGGTTCTTCTGATATCAAACGTGGAATTTTTGGTCTTCCTCTTCTAAATCTCATAAATATCACAACTATTGTAGCATTATTCTTTATCAGGCATATTCACTTTAATGTCTTCAATTGGGATTTCAATTATTGTATATTTATCATTTGCCAACCTATCATGAATAACCTTTTCTAAGGTTTCAACACTTTCTGTATTCAACACCGTTCCTATCAAAATGGCATTTTCAGATAAATCATTGATAATTTTTACCGCACTTTCGGGGTCTTCATTCAGCAAAAATCCCTTCCAGTCCTGTGGGGACATACCTTTGTAGTCATACAAGAAAAACCCTGTAATACCCCCTTCAGTCAGTGCATTTATTGCTTTTCCCAAATCTTCACTCCTAATGAATAGATAAACAAGAACTTTCATGATACCTCCTCTTACCTTTTTTTGCAGGTGTTAATTTTTATTTTGTTTATTGGTATTTTTATTATTGTGTATCTTTCGTTTGCCAGTTTTTCTTCAATTATATCCTCCAAAATTTTTGCCTTCTTTTTATCTATAACAGTTTTGATAATTATAGCATCGTTCAATTCTCTAATGGCTTCCACAACCTCATCCAAATTTTCTAATATTACTTTGAATTTTTTTGGTGATATACCTTTGCATTCATGAAGGAAAAACCCTGTAATACCTCCCTCAGTCAGTGCGTTTATTGCCTTCCCAACATTATCTTTTTCAACGAATAATTTAAACAGTAACATAATCAATCACCAAAACCTACATTCACATATGTGCAAAAATATGTATAAATACATTATATAAATATGCATAGTAGTTGATACAATTTAGTTAAATTTTAATAACACTTTTATGAAAGTGTATTGTTTGCACATTTTACTCCACAACTATCTTACTTGCCATCCCCCTACCAAGTGCTATTTTAGTATTTCCAACTCTAACCAATATAGGCCCACAATCTCCAGAATTTATCAGCGTTATTCTCTTTCCTGGGCAAATACCTAACTCATAAAACCTCTGCTTACATCCATGACCCCCTAAGATATCCTTAACCACATAAACTCCTGGTTTTTTATCTAACAATGTTTCCATGATTTCCCTCTTTTAGTCGATAATCTCAATACCTTTATTAACAACTACTTATTCAATTTAGAGAGTTTTGTCACTGACTATAATATACGGCAAAACCTATGGGTTTTGCCATTAATTTCAAATAGTAGGTTATTCTTTTTTAAAATTTGAAATAACTTGTATAGCCCTTAAAAAATTTATTGCAGTTATATCTCAAATTCTAACGCACACGACTATAATTGTTAATCTTAATCAATAATTTCAATTCCCCTATCAACAATTTTAAACCTAACTTTTTCACCTTCCTTTGCATATCTATGCTTTTCCAATATTGCCTCCCTGTATTGCTCGTATTTTTCAATTCTTACAATGGTCTTGCTCCAATACTCTAAAATCCTTCCTCCAGTTGCCTCAAATCCATCTAATGTATCTCTAATTTGGTTGGTTATTAGTATTGCTAAATCATTCTTTTTTGCTACTTTAAGTAGATTTAAGATTTGCCTACCCAAAATTCTATTTAACCTTGCGTTTTTATTTACATCATCACTCAACTCTAACCTATACAAAGATGCAATACCATCAACAACAATTAAACCAACATTATTTAATAGTGGGACTTTTTTCTCAATGACCTCAGTTTGCTCTTCAAAATCATAGGGTTCATATATTATCATATTCTTTAAAATATCCTCAAAATCATTGGGGCAAATTTGTTTTATCCTTTCTAAGGATAAACTTCCCTCAGTATCAATATAAACTACTTTTTTTCCTTTTTTTATTGTGTTTATTGATGATATTATGCAGATGTTTGTCTTTCCTGCTCCAGGAGGGCCATAAAGTTGGGTTATCGTTTTCTTCTCAATTTCTCCCTTTAAAATATTCTTCAGCATGCAGATCACTTGTTTTATTTATTTTGGTAAAACTAAAAAATTCATTCAAAACCAAATAAATGAAATTTAGGATTAGATAGTCTGTTTTGATGAAACCAAACTTTTTCTAAAAGTTTCTTTTAAAAGATTTCATTTTGGGATAAAAATGGTTCAATGTCATCTTGAATATCATTTTGCAGAGTTCAAACTTTTCCGAGAGAATGCTGAGCGAAGTGAAGTATGGTACATTATAATAAAATTTTAGTTCATGGCTAAACGCTAATTTAAAATTAATTATTGGTTTAAATATATCATTAAAAAATTCGCACACAACCCTATCCTACCCTATTTGGATGAAACCTTTTTAAAAGGTTTCAATTAGAATAACAAAATTGGCTTGCTTAAATGCCTTCTTGCAGATGGTGGAACTTCATAAAAGCCCTCTGTAATGTCTCTCTCAACTTCAATCAACTTTATCTCATCATATTTTATAACTTTCCCACATTTTCTGCATTTATAGCCTCCTTTTTTTCCTTTTGCCTTTAAAGTTCCTCCACATTCACATTTTTTGTCTTTTGTGTATTTTTTAGCCAGTTTAATTATTTTTAATTTTTCTATATTTATTTCAAATGGTTTTTCTCTAACAGTCCCATAAACTCCAACTAAATCCCCAACTATCAACTTCCTAACAATGTTTCTGAATTTTTTGGTTGGTTCATAGGCAATGCAGTCAATTTCTCCCGTACCATCACTTACTCTAAACACTACATGTCCTCCAGGTAAGTTTTTTGGTTCTTTGACAACCTTTCCATAAACAATTACACCAGTGTTTGGGTAGATATCCTTTATTTTCATATATCTCAAATGCACATCAGTTCCTTGATTGGTTTTGAATATCATATACCTGTCTATCTCCTCGCTCTTTATCATTTTCATTGCTTCTATTAGGATGTCCTTATCTATTCCTCTTATTCCATAAAGGACTGGACATTTTGTGTGTGGGGCTATTATTGATTTGCCTTCATCATAATCTACATTGTTAAAGGTAAAGGGAAATGTTTTCTCATCCATTTCAAATACTGATTTTTCATCCACAAATCTCTCTTTTCCCCAATTTTCTCTCTTTCTATATGCCAAGAGTTCATAAGTGTAGGGAGGATTTGATGATATCGCTCCTAATGCTCCTATTATGCCATATCCCTTTTTGTATTTAATATACTCAGCATTGATTTTTTTCAAAATACTTTCAACATAATCTATTGATACGATATCATAAAGAACCTTTTTGTAATAACTATTTAGTAAATCTTTGTTTTTTGCATAATTCTCTTCATCCAAAAAAACAATTCCAGGGTTTGTTGTTTCATATTCAAAATCTGCATAATTTTCCACATATTCAATAACAATATCTTTTATTTCCCTTTTCTCATTATCGCTTAATTTTTTGTCTTCAATTATCCTTATAGATACTCCACCGTTTCCCCTTGTTTTATATTTAACCGTTGGATTCATTCTTATCAATTTTGGCATTTCAACATTATACCCCATTTCTTTGAACTTTTCAACCAGTAATGTTGCTATGTATGTTGTGCAGTATTTATTTGGGCTGTCTGTATCGTCTATCCCAATGAACAAGTTATCACCTTCATGAGTTAAATGTTAATGTTATATATGCATCAAATACATAATGTTAATTAATACAGTCCCTTAAAATTGAATTTAGAGTTATTTCTTTCAAATATTCGGAGGGGTTAATTTTGGTATTTAAAGCATATGATATAAGGGGAATTTATGACAAAGAGTTAAATGAGAAGTTTGCATATTCTTTAGGGAGGAGTATTGGCAGAGAATACAACGGCAAAGAAATTTTAGTTGGAATTGATGTAAGAATGGGCTCGAAGGCATTGGTTAAACCATTTATTTATGGACTTTTGGAAGAGGGGTGTAGAGTGAGGTATGCAGGAGTTATCTCAACACCTCTAATGTATTTTGGAACAAAAGATAATTATGATTTGGGGATTATTTTAACTGCTTCCCACAACCCTCCCCAATACACTGGATTTAAGATGTGCGATAAAGATGCAATTCCACTATCACCAATCGAAAAAATTAAACCAATATTTAAAAATTACGAGCTAAATGAAGAAACTACTAAGGAAATTGAGGATATTGATTTGGAAAAATTAAAAGTTGATATTATTGAGAGTTATAAGAAGTTTTTCTTAAAGAGATGTGAAAAATCAGATAAAAAAATAACTGTTGATTTTGCAAATGGTGCAACAACTATTGCTGAAAAAGAAATATTAAACGAGTTGTTTGAGGATAAAGTTTTCATAAATGACTATCCTGACGGAACTTTCCCTGCCCACCAACCAGATACATTAAAAATGGAATGCCTAAAGGATATAATTAAAGCAGTTAAAGAAAATAATTCTGATTTAGGAATTATTTTTGATGGAGATGGAGATAGGATTGGTATTATAGATGAAGAAGGTAATGTTTTGCAGGGAGATATTTTAACAGCAATTATTGCAAAGGAAATTTTAAAGGAATATGAAAATACAAAAATAATATATGATTTGAGGTGTAGTAAGATAGTTCTCGAAACCATTGAGAAATTTGGGGGCGAGGGTGTTAAGTGTAGAGTAGGACACTACTTCATAAAAAAACTTATGCATGAAATTGATGCCGTCTTTGCTGGAGAGTTGAGTAATCACTTCTACTTTAAGGAGATTGGTTATTTCGAAAGCCCATTGTTAGCATTAAATTACATACTAAAGGCAATGGAAGAAGAAGGTAAAAAACTCTCAGAAATAGCAAAGGAATACAAAAAATACTTCCATAGTGGAGAGATTAACTTTAAAGTAAAAGACCAAAAATACATTATGGAAAAGATAAAAGAAAGATACAAAAACTGCAAAATTGAAGAGATTGACGGTATATCAATTTA
Source organism: Methanotorris igneus Kol 5 (assembly GCF_000214415.1). Taxonomy (NCBI): domain Archaea; kingdom Methanobacteriati; phylum Methanobacteriota; class Methanococci; order Methanococcales; family Methanocaldococcaceae; genus Methanotorris; species Methanotorris igneus. The sequence continues at coordinate 485,853 of NC_015562.1, read as the reverse complement.
TTGTAAAGATTTTTGGTTTAACATTAGACCTTCCAATACTGAACCACTTTTAAGGTTGAATTTGGAAGCAGAAAAAGAAGATATAATGAAGGAGAAGGTTGAAGAAATAAGGAAGTATATCGAAGAGTTAAATAAAGATGCTAAAATATAAATTTAGATGTATCAATTATGCACCACACTCAATAAATATAAGAGAGGATTTTTAAAAAGTTTCATTCGAATTCTATGGTTGCTGGTGGTTTGTCTGTTATGTCTAACACAACTCTCGCTACATTTGGAATTTCTGATGTTATTCTTTTGCTTATTCTCTTCAAAACATCCCATGGAAGTTCTGGAACATGGGCAGTCATTGCATCAATGGATTTAACGAATCTTAAAGCAACAATCCAATTGTAATCCCTAATATCTCCCTTAACTCCTGTTGCTTTTGTATCTAAAACTGCAGCGAAATATTGCCATAATTCCTTATCCAATCCTGCTTTCTCTATTTCCTCCTCAACAATAGCATTTGCCTCTCTACAGATGTTTAATTTTTCTTCTGTAATTTCTCCCAAAATTCTAACTGCTAAACCTGGCCCTGGGAAAGGTTGCCTATGGACAATTTTATCTGGTAATCCTAACTCTTTTGCTACCAACCTGACTTCATCCTTATACAAATCTCTCAACGGCTCTACGACCTCTAAAACCATTCCTCCAGGCAGTGCAATGTTGTGGTGGGTTTTTATTTTCCCTTCACTCTCAATCCAATCTGGTGCTATGGTTCCTTGAACTAAAACTTCCTCCCCATTCTCCCTTGCAACTTCCTCAAACACTTCAATAAATACTCTTCCAATAATCTTTCTTTTTTCTTCTGGGTCTGTAACTCCTTTTAATGCATTTAGGAACCTATCTTTTGCATCAATACATTTGAAATTCAACCCTAACTGGTCTCTGAAAATTTTTGTTACCTCTTCCGGTTCTCCTTTTCTCATCAATCCAGTATCAACAAAAACTGCCAAAAGTCTATCTCCGATTGCTTTGTGGGTTAATACTGCTGCAACTGAACTGTCTACTCCTCCACTTAGTGCAATAATTGCCTTTCTGTTTCCAATTTGTTCTCTTATTTCTTTTATACTTTCCTCAATAAACTTCTTTGGATCAAACATACTCTACCTCCTAAATTTTTAAAACATTAAAAAACAATTAAACATTTATTTATTTAAATTTATTATAAATATTGGGAATATTTAATTTTAAATAAAATTATTCTTAAGTTCTTTTTTATGAAAACTTTTTTAAAAGTTTCGTTTAGAGTTTCTTTTAGAGTTTTCTTATAAAAAGCTAAGAGGCACTACCGAGCGAAGCGAGGTAGTGCATCCCTTTGATGAAATCGAAGCGAAGCTTCGAGCTGCAAAACCGACAGGTTTTGCTTAATTTTTTAAAAGTTTCGTTTAGAGTTTCGTAATTTTTTGCCCTTATTGCTTTTGGTTCTTTTATTATTCAAATATTTAAAGGCATTTTCTGCCAATCTCCTGGCTAAATTTTCAGGCACTTTTTCGCCATTTTTAGATAGAATTTCTGCAATGCTTGCAGAGAGTAGAAAAATTGCCGCTCTTTGTTCAACTTTTAGTTTGTGGATATAATGGGGTTTTATATCTAACTTCTCATAAATCCTTAAATACTCTGAATCACAATTATCATTGTCATCAAGTAATTCCCTAACGACGTGAACAAAAAATTGATGTAATTCCATTAGTTGTTCTTTGTGCATTGTATCCCCATTTTACAATGAGTAATTAGGTTAAATATTTTAATATTTTGAAATCGAATATTGAACCCAATTTCATCGATTTCTGTAAATAATACAAACTTAAAATTAGTTGAGAAGGTATATATATTTTTAACTCCAACGTGCAATATTTCAACATATATTTTTAATAGGTGGAAAAATGCTTAGGGAATTAATAAATGAAATAAATCCAATTGTTGTTGAAAAGGCATCAAAGAAATTTGGAGTTTCAAGGATATTAAAGAAATACGATGGACAACCAGTTTATATAAAAGATGTTGATGGATACGAAGTTATAGGTAACCTCTGCAATAGAGAAGTGTTGGCCAAATCTTTGGGGATAAAGAAAGAAGATTTGATGATGCACATTTTAAAGGCAATGGACAATGAGAAAGAAGGAAAGTTGGTTGTTGATAAGTCATTAAAAAACAAGTATGTTGAGGATGATTTGGATAAATTAAAAGAGTACCCAATACCAACATACTACGAAAAAGATGCTGGACCATACATAACTTCTGGTGTTGTTATTGTTAAAGATGAAGATTTTGGCTATAATGCATCAATTCATAGGATTTTAGTAAAAGATGAGCATTTAGTCATTAGGATGGTAGAGCAAAGGCATCTCCACTACTTATATACAAAAAATATGAAAGAGAAGGACGAAATGGATGTGGCAATTGTTATAGGTGTGCATCCTGCTGTTCTTTTAGCAGCAAGTACATCCGCAGATATAACATTTGATGAGTTGAGATTTGCATCTGCGTTGATGGGAGAGCCGTTGAAGGTTATGGAGTGCGATAATGGATTGTTAGTTCCAGAGGGAGAATTCATCATTGAGGGAAAAATAACAAAAGACATGGAGGATGAAGGTCCTTTTGTAGATATAACTGGAACTTATGATATTGTTAGAAAGCAGCCAGTGATAAAAATAACTTCCCTAAAAAGAAAAGAAAAACCTATCTTCCATGCTCTATTACCAGGAGGAAAAGAGCATAGGTTATTAATGGGGATGCCACAAGAGCCGAGGATTTTTAAAGGTGTAAGAAATGTCGTTCCAACAGTGAAGAATGTTGTTTTAACTGAAGGGGGATGCTGCTGGCTTCATGCAGTTGTGCAAATTGAGAAAAAGACAGAAGGGGATGGGAAAAACGCTATATTAGCGGCATTGTCTTCTCACCCAAGTTTAAAGCACGTGGTTGTTGTAGATGAGGATATAGATATTTACGATATTAATGATGTCGAATTTGCAATTGCTACAAGGGTTCAAGGGGATGAAGATATAATTATCATTAGGGGGGCAAAAGGTTCATCATTAGACCCGTCATCAAACCTCGAATACAAAACAACAACAAAAATTGGTATAGATGCAACAATAAGTTTTAAAAAAGATAAAAGCCACTTCATTAGGGCAAAAATTCCAGACGAATAACTTAAATTTATTTTTTAGGGCGTGTATTAAATATTATAGGTTTTTGTTTTTAATTAATCAATTTTTAGGGTTATTTGGATAGAAAGTTAGAGAAAAAGAAAAATAACTATTTAGTTAAAATTAGAATACGAGTCATGCATAATTTTATTTAGCAAGAATTATTTATAAATTTAAATTATAAATATATATAATCAAAATATAAAATTTATAAAAAAGAGGATTTTAGTTTAAATTAAGTCAGGATTGCTTTCAACGGAGATATATAACTGTCCTTTTGGTTTGTTGTATACATAATCCCCGCTAAACTTGTAGAATTTACCTTTAATTGGTGTTCCTTCGTCCTTTTTAGATAGTTTTATGACTGGATCCTCAACAACTCCCTCAAATTTGAATGATGGGAGGAGCTCTTCAACTTTTCCATAAACAACGATTGCTCCTTTTTTCATCTCTCCACCAACTCTTGCGTCAACATCCCCCTCTATAATTATAATTCCTCCTTCTTGGTGGATTCCCGCCATTAAACCAGCGTTTCCTTTTACGTGAATAACTCCCCCTCTCATGTATTCCCCAATCTCGTTTCCAACATTTCCTTCAACAATGATTTTTCCTCCACTCATACCTCTCCAATCTCCTCTGTATGCAGAACCAACGTAATCTTTTGCATTTCCTTTAATAATTAGCTCTCCACCTTTCATGTTTTGTCCAGCCCAGCTGTCAGCATTACCATTAACAATGATTTTTCCCCCTTTCATCTCACAGCCAACATACATTCCAGCGTCTCCTTCAACAATAATTTCCCCTGTTGTCATCTTTTCTCCAATTCTTTTCAACTTAATGGTGGAGTTTTTGATGATTATTCTTGATACATCAGCATCCTCATTTAACTCAACATCAAATAAATCTTTTAATAAAACTTTTTTGTTTCCTTGTGGCAATTCAATGTTCTTTATTTCATCCAATGTCATGTTTTCTATCTTTTCTGGAATGACAGCATCCATCTCTACTGGAACAATGATATCCTCTTTTAAGGTAAGGATCAACTCCTTCATCATTCTCACCATTTCAATCTTTTAATTTTGAAAAATTTAATTGGAAAATTTAAAAATTATTATTGAGCAGAGTTTAGTTTATGTCTGTTGCATCAATTTTGATAACTTTCCAGCTGTTTGCATAAGCATCTTGGACTGGGTAGTTGTCTAAGTTGATTGAGTAGTATCTTGTGAATTTCTCTCTTAAGTCCTTCATAATTTCTTGCTCTAAGGATTCATCTACTCTAACATCTACGTATATTGTGTCTCCATAGATTTCTTTAACAACTTCTCCATCTTTAACAACAACTTCTCCTTTCTTCAATACATATGAAGCATATCTGAATGCTTTCTCTATTTTCTTACCATCTTTTTCTTCTGGGTTTATGTCATAAATAGCAATGTCCGCATCTGCTCCAACACCAAGGTGTCCTTTCTCTTTGCTTAAACCTAAAACTTTTGCTTGGTTTGCTCTTGTGACTTTTGCTATTTCATATAAGTCATATTCCTTATCATTATCTGCTACATGGCTTCTTTGTATTGCCCACTTGTGGACTTTGTTGTATAACCATTCATCTCTGTATTTTTTGCTCATTAACCATGCAATAACTCTTGGATATCTTGTGAATGGCCCTGCATTTGGATGGTCAGTTGTTAATAATACTTTGTCTGTGTCTGTGTTTAAGAATAAATCCAAACCAATTGCCCATTGGACAGCGTAGACAGGTCCTTTTGGGGAGTAGATGAATGGGACAACCCCTGAACCTGTCTCAAGCTCAACATCACAGTTTGCCCATTTCAAACCATTTGTCATGTGCAAGTCGTATTCCATTGGCCCATCTGCGGTCATTGTTGTTGTTTCATCAAGTGTAACTTGTCCAACATCAATTACAAGGTGGTCGTGCTTGTTCACATACTCAGCAATCTCAACACCTTTACTTTCAAAGTCCTTCCATGAGGTTCCTCCATATGAGTGGAACTGAGTGTGTGTGTTGTAGTATACAGTTTCCCTTTCCCCATATCTTGGTTTTGCTTTGATGCCTTTGACACAGTCCATTGTTGCAAGTGTTGTTTCCCAGTTTCCTGGGTGTCCTAAGTTGTTTGGGTGAACGTGGATTGAGTGAGGTAATCCAAGCATTTCGTTAACTTCTGCAAGACCTCTAACGATTTCTCTTGGTGTTATGTCAAAGTATGGAACTGGGTCATCAATGCTGTGGACGTTTTTACCCCAACCCCATGCTTCTGTTCCACCTGGGTTAACTATCTTTATTGCAAAACCTCTTGCTGCTCTCAAAAGCCATGCTACGTAAGCAGCACATTTTTTAAGATCCCCTTCTTTTAAATATTCAAAGACAAACCAGTTGTTTCCAAATAATGGCATTGCAGCTTTATCTACTTGTGGTGTTTCCATAAATTCTTCATGTACGTGTCTTGCTATTAATGGAGGCATTGCTGCCTCAATAACAGTTGTGTATCCCATCTCTGAGTATTGGTAACCAGTTTTGTATGTTGATGGAACTGAAAATCCTGTCCCAGTTCTTAATCCTTTTTTTGCGTAGATTTCTTTTTTACTATCTTCTGGCCTAAACATTCTACCAATATTAACCTTTGGTCCAGCAACGTGGGTGTGAGAATCAATTCCACCTGGCATTACAACTTTTCCACGTGCATCAATAACTTTTGCACCACTTGAAACATCCTCAACTATTTTCCCATCTTTAACACAAATGTCCATTTTTTCTCCATTTATTCCATTCAAGGGGTCGTAAACAATCCCATTTTTTATAATGTATTCCATTTAACCACCTTCTTTTTAATTTTTTTGATTATTTGGTTTATCAACTCGTTTAGGTATTGCTCAATTTTTTAATAGTTTATTCTAAGTTATTCTAAGTATGTTCTCATTAATTTTGGCATGTCTAAAAATTCCTCATCAGTCTTTTCAATTTCTACTAATACTGGCCCTTTAAGTGATGGCATTGCGGTACTATCCGTTTCTGGACATACTATTTTGTTAGCCCAAGGTCCCATTGGTATATAGACCATTCCTTTTGGCATCGGCTCTCTTGCCTTTTTTGCAAATACAACAACTTCACCATACTCTGATTTTACTTTTATCTTGTCTCCTTCTTTAAGCCCTAAATCTTTCATTTCATCTTCATTTATGTAACAAACTGCAGCTGCTTTAACATATAAATCTAAGTTTTTTCCTGCTTCTATTGCCTCCCCTTGCCAAATAGTTCTTCCAGTATTTAAATAGAATTTTTTCATCTTATCACCTTAATCTAAATCAATTATCATCTCAATCATCTTATAGATCCCACAATTATTTTTCAATGACCAACTTTATTGCATCAACTGGACAAGCCTCAATACATGCACCGCATCCACCGCATAAGTCGCCATTTACTATAGTTACAACTCCATTCTCTACTCTTATAACAACTTCATCAGTTTCCGGTCCTTTTCCTCCCCATGTGTTTGGATCTTTTGCGTTTACAGGGCATGATACAACACAGTTCCCACAACCGTGGCATTTTTCCGGATATACCACTAACTTATACATTTAATCACCTCAAATTTATGTAATTTTGATTATCCTTATTTTGCCAATAATTTTTCAAATGCTTTCTTCCATGCGGTTGCTTTTGTTTCTGTCATGTTAATCTTTGTTCTCTTAACTGTTATTGCACTAACTGGACATGACTTTGCACAAGCTCCACAGAGGACACATAAATCTTGGTTAACTGCCAATCTTGGCACTTTTTGTGCTTTGTCTGCTGGTTTTGGGAATGTCAATGCATTACATGGGCAGATTGCAACACAAGCACCACATGCGTTACATGCTTTTTCATCAATAATGAGTTCTCCTTCAAATGGCTTCTCAACTTTAATTGCATTTACTGGACAAATATTTTCACACCATCCACATGTAACACATAAATCTTTATCAATTGTTGTTTTTCCTTTGATATCTGTGTATAATTTTGGTTTTTCAATTCTCTTAGCCAATGGACACTTGTAACAGATAACCTCTATTGCATCATGTGGACATGCTTTTTCACAAACTTTACAGAATACACATGCATCTGTATCAACAACAATATCCTTTATTGGTTTTGGGCTTAATGAGTTCATGTCGTTTGGAATTAAGTCAATTGCATCTGCTGGACAGTATTCAGCACAAATTCCACAAAGAACACACTTATCTTTGTTTATGCTGATTTCTCCAAGAACCAAGTTCTTTCTTGGTGGTAACTCCCTCTCTACCTCTATAGCACCTTGAGGACAGACAATTTCACACTGTCCACATAATACACAAGTTTCTTGGCTCAATGTTATATTTCTTAATATTTTTGGATATTGTGGAAGTTCTTTTATTGATTTATCGTTGATTTTCAAATCAATAGCGTTGAATGGACATGCACATGCACACATTCCACAGAGAACACAAACATTCCCGTCAATGTCTAATTTTGGAGCGTCAATGTCTCCTTTAGCAATAGCCCCTAAAGGTCCCATTGTAATTGCTTTTGTTGGACAGATATCGTGGCAAATTCCACAACCAACACAGATGTGGTCACTCCATGTTAAAACTCTCTTTTCTACACCCTCTCTTGATATTGTTATGGTTCCGTTGTATTCTTCTTTTATTTGCATGTTCATTCCTCCACAAATTTTAAAGCATTCATAGGACATTTGCTTATGCATTCTCCACATAAAACACAACGATTCTCATTAATTTTTACTTCAATACCTTCTATTGATATTGCCTCACAGCCGAGGCATGCTCCACAGGCAAGGCATTTATCCTTTTCAATTTTTATCTTGGCATTGTAGATAACTTTTATGAGTTTCTTTGCAATATACTTGTCGTTACTTAGAGAGTGGATTATCCTTGCTCCATACTCTACTGGAAGTTCTACTATCACTTCTGAGACTTTCATAACCCTATCTGAAGGATATCTACCGTGAAGGTAGTGGGAAACTATTGACCTGTCCATATTTAAGTACTCTGCAATCTCTTTTTGTAATTTTCCCTCCTTTCTCATCTTCATTGCTACAAGTGCTTTTATCCCTGACAGTATATGCTCTGGCATACTCTCATCTCATGTGAGTCATATTCAACATTATTTTTGAAGTATATAAATAATTCTTCTAATTTCAAATAGAAAATTATATATAATAATGTGTGTTTTGCTCACATATAATTTGAGTGAGGTATTGAAGGTAAAGTGAATACAGCAAAAGTATATAAGACAAAAATTTTTGTTTTTTCAAAGTTGGGAATTTACGGTGGGTATTATAGTTGTTCGCATTAATAATTGGTTATAACCGCTAATAAATTTAAGGGTAGAATAATCCATTTCCTAAAATTAAACACCTGATTTATTCTCCTTTCAAAAAAATTGATGGCAAAACAAGGTTTTGCCGTATAATTTCGCGAACAACTATATGCAACCTTTTTTATAGCTTATAAAACAAAAATTTAAAGAGTGATTTTTATGTTTTTACCAATGAGTAAGGAAGAGATGGATGAAAGAGGATGGGAAGAACTTGATGTTATTATTGTCACTGGAGATGTTTATATAGACCACCCTTTATTTGGAGCATCTGTTGTTGGAAGGTATTTGGAAAAGCATGGCTATAGAGTTGGAATCATATCCCAGCCAGATTGGAGGAATTTGGATGATATAAAAAAACTTGGGAAACCAAACTACTTCTTTGCAGTTACTGCTGGGAACTTGGATAGTATGCTTGCTCACTACACCCCCCAAAAAAGGGTTAGGGACTTTGATGCATGTTCTCCAGAGGGAATAAGAAAAAGACCAGATAGGGCAACAATAGTATATACAAATTTAATCAAGAGGGCATTTAAAGGAGTTCCCGTAGCTTTGGGGGGAATTGAAGCATCTTTAAGGAGATTTGCCCACTACGATTATTGGGATAATGAAGTGAGGAGGAGTATTTTATTGGATGCGAAGGCAGATATCCTAATGTATGGAATGGGAGAAAAGAGCATATTGGCAATAACAAAAGCATTAGAAAGCGGAGAAAATATTAGAGATTTAGAAGTAAATGGGACGGTTATTAGGTGTAATAGAAAAAAAGTGGAAGAATTAAAAGAAAAATATGATATCGTTGAACTACCAAGTTATGAGGATGTCAAAAATGATAAGATAAAATATGCCGAAATGCACAGAAAATTAATGACTATGGATAAAGTGACTATCCAAAGGCATGGAAACCAATATGTTGTCCAATTTCCACCAACTTACTTAACTGAAAAGGAAATTGATGAAATCTATGAACTTCCATTTGAAAGAAAGCCCCATCCATCATACAAATGCCACATTCCTGCAATAGTGCCTGTTCAATTTTCTGTTGTGACGCATAGGGGTTGCTTTGGAGGGTGTTCATTTTGCTCAATATTGTACCATCAAGGTAAGGTAATTCAAAGCAGGAGTGAGAAATCAATATTGAATGAGATAAAGAGACTCCTCAACCATGAGGATTTCAAGGGAGTTATTCAAGATGTCGGAGCTCCAACCGCAAACATGTATAAAATGGGTTGTAAAAAGGGAATTGCCCACAAATGTCCAAAAAACTGCCTATATCCTGAGCCGTGTGAGAATTTAAACTTATCCCACAAACCTGTAATTGATTTACTCAAAAAAATAAGGGATTTAGTTGGAGATGATGTTAGAGTTTACGTACGTTCTGGAATTAGGTATGATTTGGTGATGTATGATAAGGAATATGGGAGGAAGTATTTGGAAGATATTTGCAAATACCACGCCTCTGGGAGATTGAAGGTTGCTCCAGAGCATATATCCAAAAACACTTGCCAAGCAATACAAAAACCAGATGGAAATTTGTTCAAAAGGTTTTTGGAAGAATATAGGAAAATTGCAGAGGAAGTTGGAGGGACAAAAGAAGTCCTTCCATACTGGTTAATTGCCCATCCAAATTGCAGGATAAAGGACATGATTAAACTTGCAGAGTTTATACATGAATATAAATGCTATTCAAGACAAGTTCAGGTCTTCACACCAACACCTATGACATTATCAACAACAATGTATTATAGTGGGATAAACCCATTAACAATGGAAAAAGTTTATGTACCATACACATACAGAGAAAAAAAGATTCAAAAAGCCATTTGCCTTTATAGAGAAAAAGAAAACTGGGAGAAGGTACTTGAGGGATTTAAAGAAGTAGGTTATAAGGGCATTATTTACAAATGGATAATGGAGCAAAAATTAAAAGAAAAGGAAAAAGAAAAGAAAAACAAGAAAAAATTAAAAAAGAAAATTTAACATTTATTCTTTCTTGTCTCCACATGTGCAAACAACTTCTCCTTTTTTAACTAATGTGTGTGTTCCAAATACAATAGGAACTTCCAATTCTTCCATCAATTTCTTTGCTATTTCTTCAAAGTTTATATATGGGCATTTTGGTTCTAATAAAGAGCAATTCGCTATGTGGATTGCCTCGGCATTGCATGCATTTTTTAGCATTTTAATTCTCATTGGGAATCTCTTTCCTGGACATCCCCCGCATGTTGTAAACGCAACTAACTCAACATCCTTGTATCTCTCAAATGCTCCACTTTTTTCATTTATTGCTTTAAAGCAAGATACACATGCCTCTTTTCCAGGACATCCCATTTCAACCATTTTTTGGCATGCGATAATTGCTACTTTCATTTTATCCCCCCAAATAATCTTTCAGTTCTTTTTTAATTTCTTCAACAGTAGGAACTTTTCCTTCAAAAACTATCTCATCATCAAATGCAACCCCTGGAGCAACAAATATCCATTCAGAAATCTCGTTTATGTCAGTAACTTTAACTATCTCTGCATCTATGCCAAGTTCTTCAACTGCCTTTTTAACATTCTCGTATGTTTGATTGCATTTTGGACATCCAGTTCCAAACACTCTTATTATCATAACTACCACCCAAATAGACATTTTTCTAACCAATATTTAAACCTTTCGATATATCAATTAATTTCAATGTTTTTAAAATATATTTAAATGTTTAAATGTTATATATTTGAATATGTAGAACAATATTGAGAGGTTGTCGAAAAATACGAATACTATAAATAATAGTAATAATAATTATGAGCGGCAGAAAAACCAAAAGAAAAGGATACTGGAAAGCCTACGATAAGAGGTTTAAGATATTCAATATTAAGTACACTTATGATTTTGTTTCATTTATTATAAATATTTTACTTCCATATAAAGAAAAACGCAAAGTAGGAAGGCCTTTAGCTATAAGTTACAATGAATATATAGCTACTCTAATAATAAAACACATTTTTAGAATTAGTTTAAGAGATTTAGAAACTCTTTCCGATTATTTACATAAAAAGCATATAGATAGCTCCACATACGGAAAAGCTTTTCAGAGGATTAAAATAAGCGATTTAACTAAAATAATCGTTGGATTACACTTAATTATTGCTAATTCGTTAAAATCATCGGTTATAATTTACATAGCTGATTCCACTGGAGTCCATTTATTAAGAGTGTATTGTGAAAGAATCAGAGTTGTGAATAATGAAATAAAAAAGGTAAAGTATCGGGTTTTTGACAAAATGCACGTATTAGCTTGCTATTATAAAGATTATGGATTAATTTCGATTGTTATGGTAAAATGGGATAATGGATATAGTTCAGACAGTAAAAACTTACTAAAAATGATAAAATCTTTAGATTTTGTGAAAGGTGCGATAATATTGTTGGATGGTGGTTACGATGATGAAGATTTACTTAGAGAGTTGTTATCCATAGACCTCATTCCAATAGTTAAAACAAAAGAGTTTAAATGGGATTACGGTATTTCTAAAATCAGAAAGAAAGTTAAAAAATTGTTTGATAAGAAACTGTATAAAATTAGAGGGGTAATAGAAGCGATATTTGGAGGGCTAAAAACTAAATTTAGATTAACTCTAAATGAAAAACTACCTGAAAGTAGATGTAGAGCTACTTTAGCAGTAGCAATCGTTCATAATATTTTAACACTAATGAGAGTTATTAGTATTAGAGAGTAATATTTAAATTCATTGATGAAATAATTTTTCGACAACCTCCAATATTGAGTAAACTTTATATAATTTACCACATAAGTGTATTTTATCTAAAAATATTGTTTCAATAGGGATATTATGAAAATAGCAATACCGACAGAAAATGGAAAAATTTCTCCACACTTTGGAAGATGTGAGGAATTTGTTATTGTAGAAATTGAAGATGGTAAAATAAAAAATAAAGAGATAGTAGAAAATACTGCTCGTGGAGGAATGCATGGAGTAGGGACAACTGCAGCATCCATTGTTGGAAATTACAATGTAGATATTTTAATAGTACAGAATATAGGACCAAAGGCATACGATGTGTTTAAAAAATTGGGTATTGATGTCTATAAATGCAATACATCATCAATTGATGAGTGCGTTAAATTATTCTTAGAGGGAAAATTAGAGAAATTTGAGTGAAAGCATGATAGTGGCTATAACTGGTGGAAAGGGAGGTACTGGGAAATCTACTTTATCAGCAAATCTATTTTTTTATTTTATGGAAAATTATTCAACTGCATTAGTTGATTGTGATGTTGAGACACCAAATTTGGAATATTTAGTTAGTGAGGATTTAAAATTTGCAAAGGAGGTTTTCATTGAAATTCCTGACATAAGAGAAGGGATAAGTTATAATTACAACAACGTTTGTAAGGAAGGTGCATTGCTAAAAATAAATGATAAACTCATATTTATTGAGGAGTTATGTAGTGGATGTAAGGCATGTGGCATAAAAACAAACATAAAATTTAAGAAAAAAAGCATTGGGAAAATTTATGAAAAGAAATTTGATGGTAGTTATTTAATCGTTGGAAAATCAAACATTGGGATAACTAAAACAAGTAAAATTGTAGATGAAACAAAGAAATATGCTCTATCAAAAAATTGTGAAATTAATATTATAGACACTGCCGCTGGGATACATTGTAATGTTGTAAGGGCATTAATTAACTCAGATAAGGTTCTTGTAGTTACAGAACCAACACCATTTGGAATTTCAGATGCAAAAAGGATAATAAAAATTATTGAAAAGTTAAAAATCCCATACAAGATTGTTTTAAATAGATATGGAATCAACAATTTAAATGTTGAGTATGATTTTAAAATTCCTTATGATAAAAGGATTGTTGAAACCTACTGCAAAGGAGAGGGTTTTTTGAAGTATAGTGATTTGAAGAAAGATATTGAAGAGATAGCAAATTGGATTATTTGGGGATAAGATGAAAATAGGTATTGTTTCAGGAAAAGGTGGGGTAGGAAAATCATCCATCTCAACATCCTTAGCAAAACTCTTCTCAAGAGAGCTAAATATAATTGCATTGGATTGTGATGTCGATGCACCAAATTTCAATTTAATGTTTGATGTTAAAGATAAGAAGTTAATAGAAGTGATTTATCGTGACTTGTATAAAATAAATGAAAACTGCACATTTTGTGGAAAATGCCAAGATATTTGTAAATTTGGTGCTATTGAGGAATATAAAATAAATCCAATACTATGTGAAGGATGTGGGGCTTGTGAATTGATATGTGAATATAATGCAATCGAACCAATTAACCATGAGAGTGGCTACATTTATGAAGGAAATTGTGGCTTCCCATTGATATGGGGAGAGTTGGAACCTGGAGAAAGTGGAAGTGGAAAAATTATAGAGCACATAAAGAGACATGCTAAACAATATAAATCTGAATTGGAAATTATTGACGGCCCTCCTGGTGTTGGATGTCCATTGTTTGCCACGGTTAAAGATATTGATTTGGCATTGTGCATAGTGGAGCCAACAAAATCAAGTGTTAATGATTGTTTAAGATTAATTGAAACATTGAGATTTTTTGGAATAGATTATTTAATTGTTGAAAACAAAAAAGGCATGAACAGCATAGATTATCCATTTAAAATCTTCCATTCAATTCCTTACGATTTTGAAGTGCCAAAATTAATTGCAAATAAAATTTTGCTTTGTGATGGTAATGGAAAGGCATCAAAGGCAGTAAAAGAGTTATATGAAAAATTAAAAGAGTTTATTTGATTTTGATGAAGTAGTATTTTTTCCCATCAATTTCAGTGCATTCTAAATTTTCACTATTTTTTAATGCATATAAATACTTTCCAACCTCTGAAACATGCAATCCTAAGACATTAGCTAAATCTTCAACAGTGCATGGTCTTATTTTTAATATTGAGGAGATTCTTTCAAGGAAGTTAGAGTTTAATGATTCTTTATACTTCTTTTTACATGTTTCTATTATGTATGCTTTTTCTCCAAGTATTTCTTTAATTTCTTTTAGCCTTCCATAACTAACTTTTTTTGCATATTTCTCGCATGGTGGTCTTATTGGTGTGTTTATTTCAATATTATTTGGGTTTATTTTATCAATTATTTCTTTGAGTTTGTATATGACTTCATTATCATCGTTTATTCCTTCCAATACCATCAATTCGATATTTAAAATGGTTTCTTTTGCCACTCTTCTAAATTTAATCAAGCCATCAACAACATCTTTAAGTTTTATTTTTGTTCTATGGATTTTTTCAAACGTTTCCTGGTTTGTTGAGGTCAATGTTGCAGAAACCAAATCTGTTTCTTTTAATGCGTTTCTAACCTTTTTATATTTTAACAATGATGAGTTGGTTATAACGCAAATTGGGATGTTAAATTCTTTCAATCTTTCAATTGCATCTTTTAAATATGGAGAGAGTGTTGGTTCTCCACTTCCAGCAAAGGTGATGTAATCAATACCTCTACAATTATCAACTATCTTTTTAACCTCATTGTAAATATCCTCATCCGTTGGAAACTTTTCTAATATTTCTTTTGGAATCTCTTTTGGAGAACTAACTAAATACCTTGTTCTTCCAAGTTGGCAGTAGATGCAATCAAAGGTGCATGTATAATAAATTGGATCTATCCCTAATGATAAACCCAATCTTCTTGATGGGACTGGACCATAAACTATCATTTTCCCACTTTCAAAATTTCTTAGTAAATACTTTACTATTCATTTAATTTTTGAGAAACTTTAGTATTTAGTATTTATAGTACATAAATCCACAAAAACATTTTACAGCTTTCTAAATACTTTTTTAGCCTCTTCATCAGTCAAATCAAAAACCTTTACAAACTCGTCTGAAATTTTCTTTATTGTTTCAGTTGGATACGTCTCAATAAAGATGGATATCAATTTTAATTTTTTATCTTTTTTAAAATCATCCAATTTTTTTAAGAATTCATCACTAACTTCTGCATATCCATCGGTGATCAATACAACATCTGCGTTATCAAAACCTTCCTCTATCATCTCCATTGCACATTCTAATGGTAGTTCAAAATTTGTCCCTCCCCCATAATACAATGATGCCAACTCCAAAATGTCATCAATGGAAATATCTTCAAATATCCTCTTAAACCTCACATCATCATCAAATGCAATATAACCAAATTTCCTCTTTTCCCTTTTTGCTATCTCTATTATTGATAAAGCTACGGCTTTCCCCCAAATTTCCCTCTCCCCAAACATAGAACCGCTGTGGTCTAATAAAACAATAATTGGGCCTTTATTCTTTTTAACCTCATTATCCAAATCATAGGTTAGGAGTTTTTTATCCACAAATTTCCTTAAAAAATCAAGGTATAAAACTTCATCAGAAAAATTAACAAGTTCTTTTGGTAATAAATGCTTCAAGTCATCCCCTATTTTTATCGAATAAATCTCCCCACTGTAATGCTTTATCTTTGATTTGTATTCATTTATCGCTATGAATTTTAATTTTCCAAGTTTTTTAATGATTTTGTGCAAGTTTTTATTTTCCAAGATTTTTGATGCCAATTTTATTCTCTCTTCTGGATTTAAGGCATTTTTATTTCCCTTTCCACTACCCCAAGAAGACACTGCATTCATCCCATTTATCGTATCTTCAATGTCCTCAGAGATTTCTTTTAATGAATTTTTGGCAACATCTTTTATTTTTGACACGAATTCATCAAGTTCTGCATTTTCACCTTCGCTATCTAAACTTATGCCTTCACTATTTCCTTTTTCTTTATTTTTAGCTCTTTCAGCAAGTTCTTTATAGACATTTTGGAGTTTTAATGATTTAATGTTCTCAAAAAACCTCTCAAGGAACATATTGGTTGCCATTCCTGCATTAACTTCATCCAATTCAGTCATTAACTTTGTCTTCTCATATTCAATTGACTTCATTCCACTTTCAAGGATGATTTTGTTTATTTTAAATTCCTCCTCAACAACTTCATTAAATTCAACAACATACTTAAAAAAAGCATAAAATGTATCCTCTGCCAATTTTTCATGTAATGGACTGAACTGGCTATAATTTCTCAAAAGTGCCTTTAGGTATCTGTTATTTTTTAGGAAACTTTCAAATGCCTTCTTGTCGTAGGCATCATGAACGATGACATTTTTCATAACTTACACCAAAATTACTTTCTGATTAGGGAATATTCCTCACAAAATTCGATTCTATTGCTTTCTTCATAATAGGTTATGTAAAGACTGGTATTATTTTTCTTAAACACAAGGAGATATTTATTTGAGAATGTTGGATGGTAAGTTTTGCTATACTTATAACCATTATTTTCCAAATGATTTTTTATAATTTTAATGTTATCTTTTGTTATTGGTCTTTTAACAACATAAGTCAATGTTATTCTTGGATAATGACCTACAACAGTAATATCAACCCCATATAATTTTGCCGTTTGAAACTGTTTAATTTTTCATTGACGAATGTGGACATTAATGTATTTTCGTTTTCGAAATTTTTATATATGAGTTTATATACATGTAAATATAAGGATGATGCCTCTGATGAAGGTGGATACTGGAGACCTAAGGAGGCGGACTTTACTGAGTGTTAAACCTATGGGCGGAGCTGGGGTCCCCGTGACAGGGATGGAGACCGATGATATGTTCCCGATGAACCCAGAGGGAACTGAGGCTGATGACATCCAAGTCCAACGTGGACATTTGTCTATGATTGTTCACGTTGGACAGACCCCTCTCCTAAGATTGGCTTTATGAAGTTGTTCATTCTTAGGACATTTTTTCCGTAGGAGATATTGTTAATTTCTAAGGTATCGTCGTATATCTTAAATTCTGAAACCCTACTATAGTTCAAAGGATATTCGTCCCACTTTTCAAATCCATAATTTAATAAAACATATGAAGCAATCACGATTGTCATTCCAAGGGCAATACCAAGAGAAAAATATTTGGTTTTAATGTCATTAATGCTTTTTTCCATGTTTTTCCCCCACATAAGAAGTTAATTTTAAAATTTGGTATCTTTTTAAGGATTTAATTTTTCAAAAGACCTTCTACATAATTTTTTAGCCCTTCTGCTTCCTTTAAAACCTCCTCCACGAATTCAGATGGTTTCCCATTCTCTTCTGCCTTTCTTTTAACATCTTTTAAAGTTATGGCAATGCTATTTATCTTTCCAAGAATTTCAAGAACTTTTCTGTATTCAATGCCTCCAAGTGGTAGCCTATCTTTGTTTATCTTCTTTAATTCTCCCATTAGAGCATCTAAAATTTCCCTCTGCTCCAGAGCAAAGCCAGAGAAGTGATTTGAGATTTTGAAAATGGTTATTGACACCTTATAAAACTCATTCGGCTCATCCCAGTATATATGCCTTAAAATATCTAAATCATTCTCATCTGCATTATCCTTCCCATTTAAAAAAGCATAAGCCTTAACTGCTTTAACTGATTTCTTAAATCTTCTATCAGAAATATAGATGCCTTCATTCTCCAACGTCATTTTAATGTCTATTAGATATCTCTTTATGTTAGATATATCAACCTTCTCTATCTTTTCTCTCAATTTTTTTATTTCATCTATGTCCATTGTTGTTTTTGGTTTATAATTCTCATTTAAATCAATTAATTTTTCAAGATTTAGCATAGATTTTATTCTATCTACTTTCTTCCTAAACAAAAACCTATCGTAAAATGCTAATAACTCGTTTTCCTCTGGTAGTTCATTAGATGCTCCGAACAAACTTATCAAGGGCACTTTTTGGATAACATCTCCATTGTGGTAAATTCTCTCATTCATTATTGATAATAATGCATTTAATATACTACTATTTGCCTTAAAAATCTCATCTAAGAAGGCAATTTCAGCATTTGGCAAATAATTCTCTGTCTTCCTAACGAATCTATCGTTTTCCTTGAGTTCTTTAATGCTTAATGGGCCAAATAACTCATCCTCTGTTGAAAACCTCGTTATAAGCTTTTCGAAGTAATTGGCATTTATATGGGATGCAATTGCCCTAATCAATTGCGATTTAGCAACTCCTGGATTTCCTAAGAAAATGCAGTGTTCATTTGCAATTAACGCAGTTAAAGCAATATCGATTTCTTCCCTTCTTTCTAAGAAATAATCATTAAGTTCTCTTCTGATTTCTTGTAGTTCCATTTTTTCACCAAATTGTTTAAGATAATTTTTTATTTTTTGATGAGTGTAATTTATGGTAAATAATACTAAGATAATCGCAAATATAGTTGTTTGCCGTTCAAAACTGTTTAGTTTTTTGTGGGTATTTGTGAGTATATATATGTTTATGAGTTTTCGATATATTTATATAAGACTTTATAAAGATAAGAATATAGATGGGTGGCTCTGGGGTCATCTCGGAGCGAAGCGACGAGAACTTAAAAACCGTTAGGTTTTTATGTCCACGACAGGGGCAGAGACACTCTCGTGTGGCTGATGACGCCCAAGTTCAATATGGGTATTTACTCACCAATACCCATATTGGACAGACCCCTTACTTCTTTAGCCTTTATTTGGAATTTTATGTTGGTTTATTGTTCTTTTAAAAAAATAAATGGCAAAACAAAGTTTTGCCGTATAAAATTGGCAAACAACTATAATGGTAGTATGGAAATGCATTACTCTATCTTATATTTATTCAAATATCCCCTTGGGGTAACCATCTTTCCATCTATTATTTTTGTATTCGAATTTCCAATTATTAAAGTTGTATTCATGTCAATAAATTCCATGTATTTTTCTAAATTGTTAATTAGCTCGTTGATTGTTATTATCTTATATTCTTCATTCTTCCTACCTGCATTTTTGACAATTCCAATAATATAGTTTGTATTATTCTTTTCTGCATATCTCTTAACAATTTCTATGGTTTTTAAAAACGGTTCTTTTCTTGATTTGCTCATTGGGTTGTAGATTGCAATTACAAAATCCCCCTCTAATGCACATCTAACCCTCTTTAAAATAATGTCCAATGGAGTTAATAAATCACTCAAACTTAAAACAACAAAGTCATGGTTAAGTGGAGCCCCTAAGATTGCAGAGCATGAACTTGCAGAGGTTATGCCGGGAATTACTTCTATTTCAACATTGTAATTTTTCTTTTCATTTAACTCATAAGCAAGAGATGCCAAACCGTAAATTGTAGCATCACCGCTTGAAACCAAAGCAACATCTTTATCTTTGCTTTCTCTTAATGCATATTCTACCCTCTCAATCTCTTTTTTCATTCCAGTTGTGTATATTGGCTTGTTAAACCTCTCTACAAATTTTTTGTACCCCTTATAGCAAACTATTAAATCAACGTTCTTTAAAATCTCTTCTGCCTTTTTTGTAAGATGTTCTTCTCCTCCCGGTCCTATTCCCACAACATAAAGCATGAACATCTCTCCTTTTGAATTCATTAATGAATGAATATTTACAATAAGTATTTAAAAGTTAAATCTTGAATTCCCCTTTAATAATTCTCTCTTTTAATTCTTCAGCAAGTTTTAATGCCCTCTCTCTATCAGATTGCCTACATGTTATTGGAATGCCCAATATACTACCAAGTTTCATTTGGTATATTCCATACGGACAGCTTGTTGCACAAACTCCACATCCGAAACAATCTTCATTAGGCAACCTTCTCCCACCTAAATACTCCACCCTTCTTACTGCTTTTGTTGGACATAACTCTTCAACAATGCAAAAATCACAATTTCTACACCTATATACATTAATATGTGGTCTTAAATCAACATCTTTCCAAACCTCTGAATATTTCCCAACATCCACAATTTTCCTACCAATGACATTCGTTAATGGCAAATCAATATCTTCATCAAGTTTCTTTAAATACTCCTTATGCTTCTCATTCACCTCTATTGGAATTGCTATAGTGTTAAATACCTCTGGCCCTGTTGAGGTTATAAAGCCACCCAAATAGTAAGCATCCATATTGTGCATATCTGCAGATATCATGATGTTTGGTTTTTCCTTAGAGTATCTTGTCCCAAATCCTAATATAACACCTTCAGCTCCATTCAACAAAATTTTCTTACCAACAAGTTCCTTCTCATCCACGTGCATATTTTGTAATGGGTTTATTTCTCCACAACCTGAGAATGATGCCTCTCCTTTTCTCAAAAACTTTCTATGGAATATTGTTTTTATTGGTTCATCTCCAAAGTTTGTAACTGCAACATAATTTTTAAATGCCATTCTTGTTCCAATCATTCTTGCAGTTGGGATTTCGTCGAGAGTTATTTCTCTCTCATATATTTTTCCATCACATTCAACCTTTACCTCAACCTCTTTTCCTTTCACTAAATCCTTAAACAAAAATCCTCCTCCATAGTCACCATTATGTTCAGTTCCAAAAACAACCACATCCACACTACCAAGGTATTCGTTTGGACATGGTCCTGGGAAACCTCTAATACCATTTAAATATACTTTCTCTGCTTTTCTAAACCTGTCATTCATTGGGATGTAAAAGATTGCCATTGTTCCAGACATTATACCGCATGTTGCTGCTGTGACAATATCTATTTCGTCTATTTTATCCTCTTCATTGTTCCTTATCATCTTTTTTAACTCATCTATTGTAACTACTACTTTATCCATAGATTCACCTTTATTACTTTATGTAAGGGAAATTTACAGTCATTTGCTGATTTTTGCATGTATTTGGGAGTAATAAAAATATTTTGAGAAAGATAAGATTGATTAATTCTCAAATAAAGCATAAATATCGTTTAATTTTTCATTTTAACTATTTATAGTGAGGACTATGCTTTAAGTCCCAACTTTTCCATCCATAAGCAAACCTTGCAGATATCCCCTGATGCTGGTTCTCCGCAAATCTTACAGGTTTTTACTTCCATTTTAATACCCAAGTGCTTAATTAATTTTTCAAAACCACTTACAATTGAATGCATTGTTCCTGGATGACTGTCTTCAAGTTTATCTATAATCTCACTTATCTCTGCCCTATATGAGATTGATGAGTATGGGCAGGGTTCTTTTTGATACTTTAGTCCAACTAAATCAGCATACAATTGAACTTCTTCCTCTGGGACATATTTTAGAGGTCTTATCCTCTTCACCAAAAGCGGATGTTCCACATCTTTACCTAATCTAACAAGTTTTTCTATGGCTCCATCTATATAGTTCATCATTACTGCTTGAGCCATGTCATCCAAGTTGTGTCCTATGGCTAAATAATTACATCCCTCTTTCAATGCCACCCTATTTAATAATTTCCTCCTCATTACACCACAAAAGGAACATGGGTTTAAAGTTAGGTTTTTTTCTCTTGCAATTTTCACAATATCATCAAGACTAACTCCAATTTCCTCCTCAAGTGGGATGATTTTATATTTTATACCATATTCCTCACAAAACTCCACGACAAATTTTCTCGCTACTTTTCTAAATCCCTTTATACCCTCATCCACAAAAAATACAATAATTTCTGAATTTGGAATTGGCTTAAAGAATTTATTTAGTATGTATGTCATAACCACACTATCCTTTCCTCCACTCAACCCAACGCCTATCTTCATATTGTTTCTTATAATATTTCTGCCAAGAACCTTCCTAACTTTTCTCTCAACATCCTTTATAAAACATTCTTTGCATAAATATAAGCCAGAGTATTTTTGGTGGTATATTGCTTCTTTTCCACATTTACTGCATTTCATTCTGCTCTACCTCGTATTTTATTTTTGATTTTTGTTGTTATTTTTTATTTATTCTATTTTTTGTTCTATTTTTTTATTTATTCGTCAATTACTTCGTTTTCTTTTTCTTCACTCTTTTTCATTTTGTTTTCTGATTTTATTGCAGCACTTACAACCATTTCCCTAACATTCTTAACTTCTTTTTCAAGGAGGCTGAGGACTTCATGCGCCCTTCTTCTAATATTATCTCCTCTGTTCCTACTGTAAGGACATTCATCTTTGTCTCTATAGTATTCAATGCCACATTCATTAAGTGCTTTTATAATGCTCTTTTCAGAAACTGGGAGGAGGGGCCTGATAATGGTGCATGGTTTTAAGGTTATTTTAAAGTACTTATAATCAACGACGTTCTCATAGAATTGTTTTATTGGTTTAAGTGCCTTTATAGCACACCCTTTAAGAATATTTGCCAATACGGTATCTGAGTTGTCCTCTAAAGTATGCCCAAATGCAATTTTGACGTCTCTCCCTTCTTTTTCTTTTAAACTATCTGCATACTTTGTTAATAAGTGCCTCCTTATAATTGAGCAAGAGAAGCATGGGGAATATTCAATCCCATTGTCATTTTCTGATAATATTCTTGATAACTCAACAACGTTCTTATCACATTTCAAAACCTTGTGTGGGATATTTAATTTTTTGCAGTGGTCTTTTATGAGTTTCATTCCCTCCCTATCCTCACTCCAAGGCCTAATCCCATCTACGTTTAAATCAACTGTAATTGCATGAATATCTATCCCGTACTTCCTCCTGTATGGCTCTAACAAGTGTAGTAACATTAAGCTATCCTTTCCTCCACTTAACCCAACTACAATAATGTCTCTTGGGTTTATTATTTTGTTTCTAATTATGAATCTCCCAACTTTTTTTGAAACTTCTTCGTAAGTTCTTGAATATATCACAGGAATGCCAAATTCTTCCTCTATCTTGTTCATTTTTTCTCTTGATAATCTCGCCTCTCTTTTATTACAAACTAAAATTTTGTCCTCTCTTATTGTTAAATAAGATGGATTAGCATACCTTTTTAATTGTTTTATATCTATCAAAAATATCCCTCCTATTTAGGTGTTTAAGACAGAATTCAATACATAATTGGAATTCAAAAAATGTGTGTTGTGTTTAGAATTAGCAAATAAATTACAAATTTTAGAAAAAATGTATGGCTATGTTTCGTGCGTTATATGGCAAAACCTTGTTTTGCCATTTAATTTGTCATCGAACCGAAGGTTCGAGCAGCGTCCACTGCAACCTTCGGTTGCAGGGAAGTTGAATAACGTAGTTATTCAACTAAATCTTTGATTTTGCCCAATTTATTTACATAGCATTTACTTAACAATGTTAACATTATTATTAACATTATTAGTTTATATACTTTTTGCCTTGGGACCTTAATATTCCATCACATATTTAAATATTTATTAATATAAATATAAACTTTATCCATTTCCTCAATGTTGTAAGCCTGAGGAATTGACAGCAAGTGCAGAAGAGCAAAACAGGGGTGCGATGAGATTAGTAGAGTTATTGAAAAAGCTACTGAAATATCAGAAAATGTCAAAAAAATTGCTGATAGATTTAGAACATAAACTCCAAAATTCTTACTTTTCTATTTTCCAACTAAATATATTTTATTTTCAAATTTAACACCAACCCTATCCCCTATATTTAAATTATTTAAATCAATATCTTCTTTATCTTCTTTTAAAATACATCTTAAAATATTTCCCTCAAAATCAACCATAACTTTTTTATAAAACCCACAATCTATGATATTGACTATTTTCCCCTTACTTCCCCTACAAATTACAACATCTTCCGGAGCTATTGCGAACTTTTCTCCATTTATTTTAACAATATTATAACCCAAAAATTTAGCAACTCTTTCGTTTTTTGGTTTTTTAAATATCTCCCTATCCCCAACTTCCACAAGCTTTCCATCCATGAAGATTGCTATTTTTTCTCCAAGTGTTTTTGCCTCAACGAAATCGTGAGTTATGTGAATTATTGGGAGAATTTCTCCAACCCTCTTTAATTCACCAATGATTTTTTCTTTATTGTTCATATCAAGTGCAGATGTTGGTTCGTCAAGTAAAAGTAAATTTGGTTCTAAGACTAATGCCCTTGCTAATGCAACCCTCTGCTGCTCTCCTCCACTTAATGTTGTGGGTTTTCTGTTTAGGAGATGTTTTATATTTAAAAACTCGGCAATTTCTTCAACTTTTTTATCTATTTTTGGTTTTGGATAACCCCTAATCCTCAGACCATAGGCAATATTTTTATAGACATTCATGTTTGGAAATAAAGCATAGTTTTGAGGAACATAACCAAAATTCCTCTTTTCAGGGGGGAGATTTGTTATGTCCTCCCCATTAAAGTATATCTTCCCACTATCAACCTTCAAAATCCCGGCTATGCATTTTAATAGGACTGATTTTCCAGCACCACTTGGCCCTAAGATAATGCAGTATTCTTTGTTAATTTCCAAATTTATATTTTTTAATTGAAATTCCTTCCAAATTTTTGATAAATTCTCTATTCTTAGCAATATCTTTCCCTCCTAACTACCCTAAGCATATTTAATAAATTTTTTCACCAAATTTTTGGTAATTTACTTTTTCTCCTAAATTTTGCTTTTAAAATCATTTTCTTTTCCTAACTAATCTAAGTAATGCAAAAATCATAATACTAACTAAAATCATAATCACTGCAATAGGTTTTGAAGCACTTAATCCAAAATTATTAAATCTTTCCAATATCAAAACCGGCATTGTTTTTGGGAAATATGCAACTATTAAGATTGCTCCGACCTCACTAATCCCTCTCGCAAATGTTAATATGCTTCCAGATATAATGTTGTTGTATATTAGAGGGAGAGATATATTAAAGAATGTCCTCATTTGAGATGCTCCCAATGTCCTCGAAACATGCTCAAGTTCTTCATCAACCATCAAAAATCCGTCTCTTGCACTATTCACCATAAAAGGCACACCAACAAATAACATAACAACCACAATTCCCCAGAAATTATCAACAATATACGCCCCAAAATTATTAAAGATGCCTATAGGATTATTATAAAAGAAAGATAAAATCATAATCCCCACAACAGAATGAGGTATTGCCATTGGCAAATCCACAATTGCCTCAACAAAGTCCTTCCCTCTAAAATCATACCTCGCCAATAGATAGCCGAGTGGGATACCAAAAAATAACGCTATAATGGTTGCTGTTGATGCAGCATATAAACTTACAAGTAATGAATCAATAACTTCCTTGTCCATCAACGCTCCTTTAACATCCCCTGGATTTAAGAGCATATTTATTACAGGCAAGATAATGAATAAAACCAACATCAGTGAGATAATAAAGAGTGAGATATAAAATATCCTCATCCTATCACCAAAAATTATGCCAAGAATTTTATCTTTGACTATTAGTTGTTCGCCTTACAAATGCACTAAATCCCCATTAAATTATAAGGGACAATTAACTATTATTTGGAATGTTAATGGCAAAACAAAGTTTTGCCGTTATAATAAAACACTAACATTATCACCAAAGTTAATTGAATTACATGAAATATATAAAAGTTATGTTCATCAAATTGAATTACATCAGTTGGTGGAAACATGATAACAGTAGGAATTGACCATGGAACCTCTGGAATTACAACATGTATAAAAGATGGGAATGAGAAGATTATTTTTAAATTAAGGAGAACAGAGCTCAAAAACAAATCATACATTGAAGAATTGAAAAAACACGTTGATTTAGAGGATATTGATTTAATGGCAGTTACATACTCAATGGGTGATGGTATAAACAAAATCCTGCCAATAGAAAAAGTGAAAAATAGGGGAGTTGTGAATATTGAAGGTGTTGGAGAGAAGGTTGGGGGAGGAACTAAGGTTTATGATGAAATAAAAAATGCAAATATTCCAGCAGTTGTTATTCCTGGCTTGCATAGGGGAATAGAATGCATGGATGAGAGGTTTAGGGCATTGTATTCTCACATTGCCTCGCCAGAAAAAATATCCATTGCCTATAATGCATACAAAACCTTTGGATTTGAGGATTTTATACTCTCTGATATTTCATCAAACACCGTAACCTTGCTTATAAAAGATGGGAAAATTTTTGGAGGTTTTGATGCCTGCATTGGGGCAATAGGTATGTTGCATGGTCCATTAGATTTGGAGTTGATTAGAAAAATAGATAGTGGAGAAATCACCGCAAATGAGGCATTCTCAAAAGCAGGGGCTGTAAAGATAGCAAAATTATATAAAGGGGTTGAAGATACAAAGATGGCAATAATAAACAACTATTTCAACGACAAAAACTGTAAGTTGGCAGTAGATTCATTAGTATTAAGCGTGGCTATGGAGATAAATTCACTAATGTTTTTAAATAAGAGCAAAAATGTTGTTTTGGCAGGTTCCATAGGAACATTAAAACACCCAATAAACATTCCAAAGATGATTAAAGAATATGTTGATGGAAATATTTTCGTCTTGAGCGGAGAGAGTGGGGCAGTAGGGAGTGCAATGATAGCAGAAGATATTTTGAAAGGTAAGAGAGATATTTTAGGGATAGAAGTTGAGTTTTAATATAAAAATCACAACAATATTAATTCTCTTTAATAACAACTCTTTTTTTATTTTAATTAGGAAGTTATATATAGTATTGTGAAAAAAAAATAGTTATGTCCTTTAATTTATTGTGAGGTGGGAAGAATGCTTTCTAAATACTTAGTTAGAGACATAATGAAGAGGGGAATTGTTGAAGTATCTTTAAATGATAAAATATCCGACATTGTCAAAAAAATGGCTGAAAATGACATTTCATCAGTTGTAGTTTCAGATAACCAAGCATTTTGGGGAATTATTACCGATACTGACATATTGAAACACTATCATGAGAACTTAGATACTTTAAAAGCTGAAGATATAATGAACTCAAAAATCATTGCAATAAGTCCTGAAGCACCACTCGAAAAAGCAGTAGAAGTTATGATAGAAAACAACATCCATCATTTGTATGTCCGTTCTGAACTTGATGATAAAATTGTTGGTGTAATAAGTTCAAAAGATATTGTAAAATTAATGGGGTCTGTCCAACGTGAACAATCATAGACATAATGTCCACGTTGGACTTGGATGTCATCAGCCTCAGTTCCCTCTGGGTTCATCGGGAACATATCATCGGTCTCTATCCCTGTCGCGGGGACCCCAACTCCGCCCATAAGATTTAGAACTCTGATAAAGTCCGCCTCCTTAGGTCTCCAGTATCCACCTTCATCAGAGGCATCATCCTTATATTTATATGTATATTAACTCATATATAAAAATTTCGAAAACGAAAATACATTAATGTCTACATTCGTCAATGAAAAATTAAACAGTTTCAAATGGCAAAATTGATAAATAAATAGATTTTTTTAAATTTTAATTGGTGAAGAAAATGGATATCATAAAAGAAACTTACGAAAAAATAAAAAACATGGAAGTTAGGGGAGCGGGGAGGATAGCAAGAGCAGCGGCAAATGCGTTAAAGGAATATGCAGAAACTATAATGCATTTGGATGATGAAGAATTTAAAAAGAAAATCCTTGAAGCTGGGGAGTTATTGAGGTCTGCAAGACCTACTGCCGTATCATTACCAAATGCAGTTAAATATGTTTTAAATGGATTAAAGGATGAAAACCCAAAAGAATCAGTTATAAAAAAGGCAGAAGAATTTATAATCTCCTCAAAAAATGCCACAAAAAATATTGGTAAGATTGGGGCTAAGAGAATAAGAGATGGATACACAATCTTAACGCACTGCAATTCAGAGGCGGCAATTGAAGTTATAAAAACAGCGTATCATGAGGGGAAAGATATTAAAGTTTTCTGCACTGAAACAAGGCCAAGAAATCAAGGTTATTTAACAGCAAAAGCACTCTGCGATGAGGGGATTGATGTAACATTAATAGTAGATTCTGCGGTTAGATATTTTATAAAAGAAGTAGATATTGTTGTTGTGGGGGCAGATGCAATAACTGCCAATGGATGCCTTGTCAATAAAATAGGAACATCCCAAATTGCCTTAATAGCACATGAAGCAAGAATTCCATTTTTAACCGCTGCTGAAACCTACAAGTTCCATCCAAAAACAATTGTTGGAGAATTAATAGAAATTGAAGAGAGAAATCCAGAGGAAGTCGTTGAATTTGAGGGAAAATATAAAAAAATAAAAATAAGAAATCCTGCTTTTGATGTTACTCCCTCCCAATACATCGATGCAATTATTACTGAAATCGGTTTAATCCCTCCGCAGGGAGCATGGTATATAATTGAAAAGTATTTTGGATGGATTGAGCATGAACAGTAAAATTAATAAGGTAAAAAGAAAATTATAGGAAAATCTAGAACTTACTAATAAATTCGAAAAAATCATTGATTACCTAAATAATAAATAATCCAAAAAATTAAAAACTATTTTAAAGAAAATTATTTTAATGGGCAGGAATAATTAAATCCCTCTCTCCTGCTGGCTCAAACTCCCTCAATGCTCCTTTTGCTATGCATTTTCTTGGCCATTTGAAGTCAAAGACAAGATGCTTATCTGCAAACGCTACCTTAATTAATGGGTTGAAACAGAAAGCATCTCCCCTTGCCGCGTGTGGTGCCTGAGCAATTCCTGCATATTCTGGTTGGTGTCCGACGTTCATTGCATAGTTTGGATAGTTGGGCCCCCTTGCCTCATGCAACAGACCTTCATCGCTCCTAATTGATAATGAATTAGCAGCACCACATTGATCTTGCAAATCATATCCATAGAATCCTAATCTGCTGTGGTATTCCTTATGTAAGATTTGGCTTAAATACCATCCATTAATTCCAGCGTTTGAATTTCCTGTTGCAAATGCAACTGAACATCCTGCTGCTGCAGCGGTAACTGCTGCTCTTTGAGAACCTCCAAAGTGATCTTCCAACAATGCAGGGTATTCATCATACTGCTCTAAACCATATAACGTTACTTCTGTTGCAATATCCCTCACAACATCCATTGTTGGTTTTGTTCCACATAAACCATATTTTTTCTCAACATAATCCAATCCATAGTACACAAAATCATCTAAGATATCATCTGTATATGTTGCACTTGCATATTGGGTAAATCCTACTCCTCCTGACATATAACTTCCTAACCAAACTTGATCGTAGAATGTTGCCGCTGCTCCAATAACCTCTAAGGTTATCTCTGCTGGGTCATTACTTACCCTTGAAGTTTGGATAATATCTGCAAATATACCAAATGGAACTCCACCAGGTTCGTTTGGACCTCTTGCTCTTCTTGCAGGCAGTAAAGTACCCATTTGGATAACATCAGCGTGTTTTGCAGCGTAGGAGAAGTCAGCAATTGCTGCCTCCCCAGCACAGAGTTTGTATGCTGTAATGAATGACATACCAATTTGCATTGCAGACCATCTTGCAACTGTTGCTCCATCACAACATCTAACAACGAGTGTTGGAACCCTACTTACTTGGTATGTCCTATTTCCAATGTACCTCTTTAGCATTTCTGCCTGTTCTTCTGGAAACTCTTTATTTATATCGATTAAAAACCTCTTATCAATCTCATCTGCTAATTCATCATTTCCAGTGAATATCTTTGCATAACAATCCCAAACTAATCCCGGATGAACTTCAACCATGTGCTCTTGGACAACTGCCCCTCCAGGCAATGCGTGGTTGATGGTTTCCATGTATTCGTTGATTGTTTCAGGCGTAACTTCTACCCCTAACCTCTTCTCTAAAACTGCATGCGCAGTATCCATACCAACGATAACAGTTCTTTTAATATCATCAACAAGTTGCTGAATTGCAGCGTTGTTGCAGAAGTGTAAATCATCCCCCTCTACAAATGCATCAGTTCCAGATATTTTGTAGGTCATTAATTTTCTCTGCCCTAATGGGACTCCAATGTCTGGATTATATCCAGGAATTCCTCTTTCCTTTGCTATTTTTTGTGCATATTCGTAGAATTCTCTTTTTCTTGCTGATTGCTTCCATCCTCCAAATACGTAGAACTTTGTGTATTTTTCTTTTGGATCCTCTTCAAATTTCTCCCTCAATGCTTTTAGGAATAGTTTCTTTTCAGCATCCATTACTTTTCACCCAATCTTCTTTTTAAATCCTTTTTAAATACATTTAACCCAAATCCACCCTCAGTCCTTGCGATATGAATTATCTCAACAACTTCTAATGCCTCTTTGTCTTCTCTCATTCCAATGTTGTCTTTTCTGTAAATTGTGGTAATTTTTGCCAAATATTCTTGTGGGAGGGGTTCTCCAACATCTACAGGCTCATCTAACGGTCTTCCAACTTGGTCTTTTACATAAATAACATGTCCTGTTTTTTCATCGTAGATGTATCTCTGCAATCCATCAAACATAAGACCATTCTCGTCTAATCTCAATGAGTGTCCGTGAACTGTTGCACCTCTCATACCACATGTTGCAGGGTCAAAAATTTCTGTTTCAACAAGCCATTTTGAAATTCTCTCCAAGTCAAGTTCCCTAATCTCAATAACCTGCCTTCCTGATAGAGTTCCAGTATCAACCCCTCTAAATCTCCACATGTATGTCCTTGCTCTGTCATAAGGTTGAGCTGGAGCGTTATACATTGAATCGGCAAATTGGATGTATCTAACTCTAATACCTTCTTTTGCCCCTGGAATTGGCTCTACAATTTCTTTTATAACATCCTCTTCAAAGTCCATTTCTTCTAATGGTGGGTGAACAGTTTTGTAGCTTTCTCCTGGGTTTCTATGTCCTAAAACCCTAACTAAATCGTCATCTGAAATTTCTCTCAGCTTCTTTAACTCGTAATTTGGATTCATGTGCTTTCTTCTATTTTCTGCTATTAATGTTTCTCCTGGGTAAAATTGAGGCTTGTATGCCATAAAATCACCTCATTAAGTTAAGTGCTTTTTGATTTACTGACATATTACTCCTCTTTACTGCTTTTTTCCTCATCTTCTTTTTCTTCTTTTGGAATTATTTTGACAGCAGATTCAAATTTACTTCTTGGGTCAGTAATTCCAATTAACCTTTTATCCACTTCATTGACAAATCTCTCTCCATATTTTAGATAGTCAGTTACTGTTGGTCTTACTTTTGTAAATGCCCCAACATAAATGTCATATCCATAAGGAAAGTTCTCTTTGCAAATTTTATGTAATTTTTTCTCTATTTCCATTGCCTTTTCAAAAGGAACAGTAACAATAATCTCTCCAACTTTAACAGTTAGCTCTACTTCCTCGCCTTTAATTTTGATAACTTTCCTATCTGAGTGGTTTACTGGCATTCCTCTTGCAGGGCCATAGTAAACATACTTTGGCAAAGAAGGGCCGTGAACAATAACCCTAATTATATCATCACCCAAATCATAGATGGCATTCAATACTTTTTCAGAAGTTTCAGGTTTTAGGTATCTGTGTGGGAAGATTTTGATGTCAACAACTTCGATTCCATTTTCTTCCATAATTTCACCATTTTAAAAATTATAAAAAGTGAATTGATATATTTCTTAAATTTTGTCTTTAACTTCTCTTGCCCCTATTGCAACATGCTTCAATGGCTCTCTTAAGTAATCAATAGCACTATAAACTGTCCCCACCAATGCTGATGTTCTTTCAACAGAGAACATCTGGGTTCCTGCATCTAAACACATTGCAGCAGCGGCACATGGGATAGCAAACCCTTTACTGTGTCTTGTAACAACATGATTTCCGTGGAATGTTCCTGGTCCTCCTCCACCATAGATGGAGTGGCTGAAGAAACTGAATCCAACTCCAGTTCCCTCTGCTCTACCAAAGTCAACTCCTGGCAATCCTGTTTCATATTCAAGGATGTCATTGTAATAAAGAACGGTTGAAGCCACTCCCTGTGCGGCTCTTGAAGCCCCAATGTTTACCATTACTGCTGCTACAAGCCCTGCTGCTGCGTAGGCATTCCACAATGCCCAATCTACTGGCTCATAAACAGTAAATCCTGAAGGCATTGTTTTCATTGGCCTAATTACTTTATCTTCCAAAGCCCTTTCAACTACTGATGCAACAACAGTCCCTACTGTTCCATTTTTACCATTTTCCTTGACAATTTCATAAACAAGGTTATTTGCGTTCAATCCTTGGAATGCCAAACCAAGTAAGTGCAATCTCTCAAATGCCCCTACTGCATCACCTGTTTCAAACATTGCTGTTTGTTCTAAAATTGATGACAAAGCAACTGCATTCAGTGTCTTTTTCCTTGTAATTGCTACAATGTGGTTTGCCATGATGTTCCTCAACCCATAGCCCAATCCTTCAAGCATAACTGGTGGTCCAAGCAATGCTGCAATGTTTGCTCCATGGAAATCAACCGTCTGCGGATACCTTCCCAAAACTGCTGTTTTAACAACAGGGGCGTCAAACATATTTACATCAAATGTATCGATTATTGCTTGGATTACTGCTGCTCCTGTGACTAAGGTGGATACTGTATAATCTGCAGCCATCTTCAATCTTTTTGAAGGGAGTTGAACTAGCATTTGATTTCCTTTGTTGATTAATTTGACGTTTGTATCATCCCCATCCTGAATTTGAACTAATTTTTTTACTTTTTCTGCAATAATTTCAGCATTTTCTACTATTGGCAAATCAATTTCTCTCCCTGGACAAAAACATGCTTTACCTCCAACTGCTCCAGTTTTTAATGCATTCTGAATCCCAGAGAGGTTTACAGCAACAGATCTCTTAACATCATTGATTATTTTCTCAATTGTCGGATTGATCATTGGACTTATCGCTTCCAATGGTACATTTTCCTCCAACAATTTCCCTCTTTCATCATACAAATCTATTCTATCTTCATATATTACCATAACAACACCTTAAATTTTATTATTAATTGAACATTTTATAAAAATTTGTAATAAATATATAATAACTTTTTAAGAATAGTATGATTTTTGGTATATAAAATTTTTCATTTATTTACGGATAGTAAAATAAAAATACTTATATAGATGATAAGTTAATAATTTCTACTAAAAAAATAATAAAAAAATAAAAAAATATATGTCATCGGTGAGCCTATGGAAGCAGTGTAAATAGAGACAACAACTCCGCAATATGGCTATAGTGTAGGAGTGGTTCCTATGGTATATGTGGCTTTGTGTAAAGCCCCTCCCACCACAATATAATTAATGTCATCATATATAATACTTTCTATTTGTTTGGTAATATTTTAGATGACAAAATTTTATAATATTAATACCATCACATTAGGAATAGTCCAAATGATATTTAATAACAATATTTTTATATGGGATAATACTAAAAATAAGAGCGCATGTCTTAATACTTTTGGTTATTTAATTATTATCAATCGTTTGTTGTTAGTAGTAGAGGTATTATTAATTGGTGGTTTTTCATGATGGAAAGAATAACTATGACTATTCAAAGAGACCTTTTAAAAGAATTGGAAGGTATCACAAAAGAACTAAACAAATCAAGATCTGAAGTTATTAGGGAAGCTTTGGTGGATTATGTAAAAAAATACAACTGGCTTCACAGAATAGAATCAAAAGCAGGAGATATAACTCTAATATATCACCCAAAAGTATATAAGCAGATATTAGAAATTGAAAAAAATTATAAAGATGTTGTTTTAGTTTCTTTTCAATCTATTGTAAATGATGAACTTTTGAGAGTTATTGTCGTTAAAGGTTCAAAGGAAAGGATAATTGAACTAACTGAAAAGTTAAAAAGTTTGAATGACGTAAAATATGCAAAATTAACAACAATAGGAATTCCAGACATTAATTTTTAGATACAAAATATTAAATTATATTATTTGAACTCTTTTTTGTGTATGGGTAACAAACACTTATAAAACAAAATAAGATTTGCAGAGGACATATTTTACCTAAAATTTAAATTTGTGACATTTCATAACCATTTAATTAAGTTTAAAGATGGATCTAAAACATAATTTCAGAACAGTTAATAATCAAAACAAGAATATAGTCGTGTGCGTTAGATTTGGAATATAACTACAATTAAATTTTTAAGGATTATATAAGTTTATTTTCAAATTTTAAGAAAAGATACTGCTATTTGAAATTTATTGGTATATAAATGAGTTAAAAAATTAATGGCAAAACCCTGGGGGTTTTGCCGTATAATTCCGCATACGACTATAATGGGACAATATAAATATTATAAACTCAAAAATATTTTAATCGTGTTTAAAATTAAAAATGAAGGTGGATATATGAAGGTTATTCTTGTCGGTGCGGGACCAGGAGATGAGGAACTAATAACTTTAAAGGGCCTAAAGGCAATACAAAACGCAGATGTTATAGTTTATGATGATTTAGTTGGAAAGGGACTTTTGAAGTACGCAAAAGAAAGTGCTGAGTTGATATACGTTGGTAAGAGAAAAGGAAAACACTCTCATAAACAGGAAGAAATTAATAAGATACTTGTAGAAAAAGCAAAAGAAGGAAAAATTGTTGTTAGATTAAAAGGTGGGGATCCATTTGTTTTTGGAAGGGGAGGAGAAGAGATTTTAGAATTAAAAAAACATGATATACCTTATGAGGTAATTCCTGGCATAACATCAGCGATAGCAGTTCCAGAAGTTGCTGGAATCCCAGTTACTCATAGAAAGGTAGCAACATCATTTACAGTAGTTACTGGACATGAGGCAGAGGATAAAGAACACCAACAGGTTAAGTTGAGTGAGTTAAATGCAGACACCATAATAATCCTTATGGGTATAACGAACCTTGAAAAACACGTAAAAGAATTATTAAAAAACCCAAAAAGAAATGAGAACACACCAGTAGCTATAATAACAGACGGAACAACAGAAAAACAGAAAGTAGTAAAAGGTACTTTAGGCAATATTGTTGAAAAAGCAAAAGAACATGACATAAAGCCCCCTGGAGTTATTGTTGTTGGAGAAGTTGTTAATGTTTTGGATAAATTTTAAAGCATTCCTGCTGATTTTGTTTTAAAGTAAATGATAGGTAATAATTTTTAATTTTACACTTCTAATGGTATTAGAACCATCTTCTTAATAATTATTATGAACATGAATTAACTTCAGCTACCTTCTTAAATTAAAATAAAAAAACAAAACCTAACATTTAAAGAATTTTGATACAATATACATATTTATATGTTTGATGGGAACTACAGTGATTTTATTTAAATTTATTGAATGCAGATATTTCTTTTAAAGAATATTCTTTCTTAATCAAACCATCTATTATCTTAGAAGGAACTCCTTTATTTCTTAACTCTTTAATTATCTCTTTTACTTTCTCTAAATCATAACCATTTTCTATTAGTTTATTTATCGACTCTTTACTTATTTTTCTTCTTTTTAAATCTCCTATGGTTTTTCTTATTTTTGTTATATCTTTAATGTCCTTTAGATTTTCAATAATTTTATTTAAGTTTTCCTTGGTAATTCCCATCTTTTTTAGTTTTTTAAGATCTTCTTTGCAGTTGTATATATCTTTGATATTTTTTGAGTTTTTTATGATTTTATTTAGGTTATCTTTACTAATCCCTAATGCCACTAATGTTGCTACCTTACAATTTAGATGCCTCAAATCATCATAAGGATTTGAACTTTTTTCCATAAAATCGTTTATTGTATCTATATCCACTTCATTTTCCTCAAGAGTTTCTATTCTATTATCTATCCAACCAACTTTTTTATCATTTTCAACTGCATCTTTAAACAATTTGTTAATATTCTCTGGTTTAATACCTTCCTCTAACAATTTAACCGTATTCTTTGCAACTGTTTTTGGGCCATATCCCTTATTTTCTTTCTCCGCCAATTTTTCAATTAAATCCTTATCAAATATTTTATTAGCGACATCTGGATTTACAAGTCCTTTGCCATTATCTGCTTTTTTTAAGTATCTATATAAATTATCAGCATACTTTAGCCCTTTTGAAGATAACTTACCAATTATCTTTCCCGTTGGGTCAAATATCAGAGAAACAACAGTATAGGCATCTGAATATTCTGGATGATTCTCTTCTATGTAATTACTAACCATCGCATCTGCAATTGTCTCAGCTGCAATCGTTGCTCCTGCAACTGCCCTATTTTGAGATATTGAAAAATCAAAAGAAAAGAATGCACTAACTGGAGATGCTAAAAGAAGAATAGCCAATAGAATAGTAAAGCACTTTCTTAACATAGTTAAGTTCATCTCATTAAACTCAATAAAATAATATAAAATAATAAAGTATATAAAAATAATAAAGTATATATATATTTCAACTTAAAATAAACAGAAAATTTTTAAAACACATAAACTCTTAAATTTGTTTGTAATTAATTTCAGTAAATTTCAGCCTGTCAAATACTCACAAAGAAAACTTTAAAAACATTTCGGTCAAAACATGCAGATAGCCTTAAAGATTTAAGAGGGTGTTAGAGAATGAACTATGAAGAAATAAGAGAGAAATACAACCCAACAAGACAAAATATAAAAGTAAAAGTTCTCTTCATTGGAGAATCTCCTCCTAAAAGTACTTTCTTTTATTGTGCTAACTCTAAGTTATATTCTGCAACTAAGGAAGCTTTTGAGAAAGCTTATGGTAGAAAGATTCCTAATTCCCTTCAGTGTTTTATGCTTTTAGGCTGTTACCTTATTGACCTATACAACGAACCTGGTAGGAAGGCAAAAAAATTGTGTGGCCTAGAAGTGTATGAAAAGGAAAAGGAGGAATTAATTCAAAGATTAGCTAGTCAGATTGCCCAATTTAATCCTCACTTCATAATTGCAGTCCATGAAAATGTGTGCTCTTGGAGTATTATCTCAGCCATAGAGGCATTAGAAATTTTAAAAGAAAGAGATAAGACACCTAATTTTAACTTAAATGCTGTTAGATGCCTACCTTTCCCGAAAAATTGTGAAAGAGGGAAGCAAGCTTATGTAGGTGCACTTGTTGAAATTATCAAGGAAATGATGCAAAAAAACATACTCCCTAGAGAACTTCCAAAAATGCATTAAGAATAAATTTTTATCCATTTTTTATCTATTTTTCAAAACTTCATAAAACCTATTAAGTGTTTTCCTCAAAACTCTCAATCCCTCTTCATCCTCTTCAATGCCCTTCTTTCCTTTATCTTTAGACCAAAATGTAGCTCCTAAGTTTGCTCCAAAAGAACCCCCTCCCACAGGAATCATCTCATTTATTATGTAGAAATCATGTATAGTTCTTAAAGCTATTTCTTGCCCTCCGTTTCTATCTCCACCAATAGCAATGCCCATTCCTATCTTATCTTTTAAAACTTTAGGATTCTTTGCTAATATTGCCCTACATCTATCCATCAATGTTTTTAACTGTCCGGATACATTTCCTTGATAAACTGGAGTTCCTATTATTACCCCATCAGCCCAGATAAGGTTTTCATAAACCTCTTCCATGTCATCTTTATATATGCATCCCTCTTTCTTTTTTACGCAGTAATCGCAATGGATGCAAAAATTGATAGTTTTTCTACTAACTGAGAAATATCTCACCTCTACCCCCTTCTCTTTCAAATATTCTAAGGCATAATTTACCGCAAAATGAGTTCCCTGCAATCTTGGACTCCCGCTTATCCCAAAGACCTTCATTATTCCACCTTACTTGTTATTTTTTTAATTTCTTATTTCGGTATTTTTTATTGGAGTGTATTTTTTTAGCAATAGAGATAAGCTAACGACTGTTACAGAACTCATTGCCATTGCAAAACCTGCAAGTTCTGGTTTAAAGAATATTCCGTAAGGATATAACAAACCTGCAGCAATTGGGATTAAAGAGGTGTTGTATGCAAATGCCCAGAATAGATTCCATTTTATCTGTTTCATTGCCCTCCTGCTTAATTTTATTGCTCCAACTACATACCTTAAATCATCCTTCACCAAAACTATATCCCCACTCTCAATGGCAATATCCGTTCCACTCCCTATTGCAATTCCAATATCGGAAACTGACAAAGCAGGAGCATCATTTATCCCATCACCAACAAATGAAACAACCCCCTTCTTTTTAAGTTCTTTAACGATTTCAGCCTTTTGATTTGGTAAAACCTCTGCAAATATATTTTCAATTCCCAACTGTTTTCCTATGATTTCTGCCGTCTTTTTGGCATCTCCGGTTATCATATAAACCTCAATGCCCATATCCTTTAGCATATCTATGGTTTCCTTTGCATACCTTTTTATTTTATCAGATATGGCAATTATCCCAACAACTTCTTTATTTATTGCAACAACTATAACGGTCATTCCCTCTTTTTCCAATTTTTCTATTTCTTTTTCATATTTTAACTCTTTTAGTTTTTCCTTGATTAAATTTTTATTGCCTATTAGAACCTCTTTTCCATCAACAATTCCAACTATCCCCCTCCCAGTTATTGTGTCAAATTTTTCAGCCTTTTTTAACCCTACATTTAATTCCTCTGCTTTTTTAACTATTGCATTGGCTAAAGGATGCTCTGAATTTTTCTCTAAAGCTCCAACAATGGACAAAAATTCTCTCAGATCCATATCGGTTTTTATATACCTAACTGCTGGTTTTCCAATGGTTAAGGTTCCGGTTTTATCAAACACTACAAATCTCAATTTTTCAGACAAATCAAAAACCTTGCTATTCTTTATTAATATTCCGAGCTCTGCCCCCCTTCCAATTGCAACAGTTACTGCAGTAGGTGTCGCTAATCCTAATGCACATGGACACGCGATTACCAAAACAGATATAAACACCGTAGTGGCAAATAAAAGACCCTCCGTGAAATACCAATATATGAAAGACAATGTGGCAATTGCCAAAACAACTGGTATAAAGTAGGAAACAACTTTGTCTGCTAAACTCTGTATTTCTGGTTTTGATGCCTGCGCCTCTTTAACCAACCTAATGATTTGGGATAAAAGTGTATCTTTCCCTACTCTTTCAGCTTTTATCTTTAAAACTCCATTTTTATTTATTGTCCCTCCAATTACCTTATCATTTTCTTTTTTTAAATTAGGTATTGGCTCACCAGTAATCATCGACTCATCAACATAACTTTCTCCCTCCAAAACAACCCCATCAACAGGAATCTTCTCTCCCGGCTTTACAATCACAACATCCCCAACCATTACCTCATCAATAGGGATCTCAACTTCCTTCCCATCTCTCAAAACCCTTGCAGTTTTTGCTCCCAATTTAATAAGTTTTTTTATTGCTTCAGAGGTTTTACTCTTTGCTCTTGCCTCTAAATACCTCCCCAATGTCAAAAATGTAGATAGCATTATTGCAGTTTCATAGAACATGAATTCTTTTGGCAATAAACCAATAGTTGAGATTAAACTTGAGATATATGCTATACCAATACCCATAGAATACATAACATCCATATTTAAGGTTTTATTTTTTAAAGAATGAAATCCCGCCTTAAAAATTGGTGATGCAACATAGATTAATGGAGGAATTGAAATTAAAAACATAATATAACTTTTGTAAGGAACATTAAGATACATCATCAAAAACAGTATTATTGAGAAAACAGCCCCTACCACCAACCTATTGAACATATCTTTAATTTCTTTTTCCTTCCCCTCTTTTTCCAAATCAACCTCCTCTCCAACACCTACAACCTCATAACCCAAAGTTTCTATTCTTTTTATTATTTCCTCAATATTAGCGACATTTGGGTCAAAAACTACCTCTACACTCTCATCTGGAAGATTTACCTCCGCCTCAACACCTTCCATTTTATTTAAGAATTTCTCAATAGTTTTAGCGCATACGGCACACGTCATGCCTTTTATTTTTATTCTAACCCTTTCCCTATTTTTTACTACTTTAAATCCAATACTCTCTATCTTATTTTCAATATCTTCTAAAGAAACCTTTTCTGGATTAAATTCAACTGTTGCACTCTCGTCTAATAAATTAACAACCGCTTTATCAACACCTTCCATTTTATTTAAGACTTTTTCAATACTATTTGCACATGTAGCACATCTCATGCCAGATATTTTTATTTTAACTTTCATAACTATCCCTTAAAATAAAAAATAAAAATTTTATTCAATCTTTTTTGCAGGATATAATTCAAATGCTTCATTTTTTAATATTTCATCCTCATTTATTTTTTCTTCATCATATTTTATAATACCAATTCCTTCTTCTAAGTTTATATCAACATTTATAATTCCATCTAACTCTGACAAAAGTCTTTTTATAGTATTTACACACATGCCACAACTCATTCCTTCTATTTTTAATTTTAATTCCTTCATTTTATCCCTCCAAATAAAATAGCAGTTAAAATTCTTTAAATTTCAAACAAAGCAAAAATAACAACAAAATCAAAAGTATTATCACTAAATTATCAAATTAAATTTTAAATTTTTAAATTTTTTAATTAAAAGTGTGAGAAGCCAGAAAAGGTTCCCCCTCACTCTCAGCACGTTTTTGTGTTAGGGTGTGGAGTACCCGGGTTTAATTTTTTTAACGGCTTTAAGTATTCTTTCTAATATCTCGCTGTTTTTTCCCACAAAATGGACATACAACATTCTTTATTACTCTCATTGCATTAAAAATTATGAACTCCCCAATTTAAGGCCAAACTCATAACATTTTTTTAGATCTTCTTCTTTTGGGACAAATTTGACCTTTAAGCATTCATCATCAACGATTTCAAAATTCAACTTCCTAAACACCTCCTTTATCTTTTCAGTTGCCATTTCCATCCAACCATAGGAGCCAAAAGCGACTCCTATTTTATTGGTTGGCTTTAATCCCTCTATATAAGCTAAAAATTTTGCAATATTAGGTAAAACATTTTGATTTAATGTTGGAGAGCCGATAAGAACGTATTTTGCATCTAAAATTTCTCTAATGATGGTATTCATAGGAGTTTCAGAAATTTTGTATATCGCTACTTTAACACCATTTTCCATTAAACCATCAGCAATAGCATGGGCAATCTTTTTGGTTGAGTTATACATTGTATCATAAACAATGACCGCTTTGTTTTCTATTTTATCATTTGCCCAATCAAGATACTTTTTTATGATTTCATCTTTTTTCTCCTTCCATATAACACCATGAGATGGACATATAAGCTCTATCTCTAAATCTTTTAAGGAATTTATTGCATTAGGAATAAGCATCTTATAAGGCATTAATATATTTGCAAAATACTCCTTTGCATACTCAAGGATCTCGTCCCCAACTTCATAATCAAATCTTTCAGAACTTGCTAAGTGTTGTCCAAATGCATCATTCGAGAATAAAATCTTTTCCTCTTTACAGTACGTCACCATATTATCTGGCCAGTGGAGCATAGGCGTTTTTATAAATTTTAAAGTTCTTTTTCCAATGGAAATTTCATCTCCGCTATCTACAATAATAAAATCCCAATCCTTTGTATCATAATGTAAAGATAAATGTTCTTTCCCCTTCTCATTCGTAATTACTGTTGCTCCACTAAGTTCAACTATTT
This sequence comes from Methanotorris igneus Kol 5, assembly GCF_000214415.1. Classification (NCBI taxonomy): domain Archaea; kingdom Methanobacteriati; phylum Methanobacteriota; class Methanococci; order Methanococcales; family Methanocaldococcaceae; genus Methanotorris; species Methanotorris igneus. The sequence continues at coordinate 443,964 of NC_015562.1, read as the reverse complement.
TATCTACACAACCGCTGTGATCAGTTTCTACATGATTTACAACGACATAGTCAATGTCCTCTGGATTAATAATTCTGCTAATTCCTCTGATTAATTCATCAAACATGTAACCCTTAGCGGTATCAATCAAAACGTTTTTTTCATCTTTTATTAAATAGGAGTTGTATGTGGAACCGTTTGAGGTTATATAACCATGAAAGTCCCTAATTTCCCAGTCCACCACACCAACCCAGAAAATATCCTTTTTTATTTCTACTACCATAGATACCACTTTTAAATTTTTAAATAAACTTTAAATTCTTCATTTATAATTCAATTATTTGATATCCATCATCCAAATACTTTTTTAGGCTTACATGTCCAAATAAATCATTATCTAACTTTAATTTTCCTTCAATTTTCTCTTTAACTCCAAACATGCTTGCACATGCTTCACAAACAACAAAATCATCTTTTAATTTTTCAAAATGATTTTTAAGTGGATGATCTTCATTGAGCAAATCTTTTGCCCAATTTACACCTTCTCCTTCGAGTATAATTTTTACTTCATCTCCTTTTTCCTTCATCTCATTTGCAAATAAAAGTGTATGGAACATTATAGGCATGTTTGGTTTTCCATTTTTTTCATAGCTAAATACTAAAAAGGCCGTTTTCATAAAATCCCCTCCTTCAATCAAATTCTACCCATTCATCCAAGGGTTCAAATGATTCTTTTCCAATTTTTCCTCTACAAATTGGACAAACCCAAGTATCTGGAAGTTCTTCAAATGGTGTTTTTGGTGGGATATTTTGGCTTGGATCCCCTTTTAATGGGTCATATGTCCAACCGCAAACCCTACACCTATACTTCCTATACCTTGGTTTTTCACAACTATTATCCAATTTGCAGGATAATTTAATTTCAACCATTTCTATTCACCAAAAAAGTTAATGAATTATAAAAATTAATGTTTGGATTATTCCAATTTTTTATAACATAGCCACCAGTCGAGACATTCAATTTCTCCTTTTTTACAAGCTTCTTTTCTTTGTTTTATTTCTTCAATAGTTGATGCTGGTGGAATTATAACTTTATCTCCAAGTATATCGTTATTTGGCCAATTTGCAGGCATAGCCATTCCTTTTTTATCTGATGTTTGAAGTGCTTTAACTAACCTCACGATTTCGTCAAGATTTCTTCCAACTTCTTGTGGGTAGTATATTATTGCCCTTATGATTCCCTTATCATCAACAACAAATACTGCCCTCACAGTGTTATTTCCTTTATATGGGCTTATCATTCCCAATTGCTCTGCTAATATCCCTCTATCATCTGCTATAACAGGGAACTCAATCTCCACATTTAATTTTTCTTTTATCCATTCAATCCATTTTAAATGGCTGAAAACTTGGTCTATACTCAAACCAATTAGTTCAGTATTGAGTTCTTTAAATTCCTTGTATCTTTTTTGGAATCCTACAAACTCTGTTGTACAAACTGGTGTAAAATCTGCTGGGTGGCTAAATAGAACAAACCACTTACCTTTATAGTGATCAGGCAGTTTAATAACTCCGTGTGTAGTTTTTACTTCAACTTCTGGAAATTTTTCACCTATTAAAGGCATTCTACCTCCTTCAATGCAACAAATTGTTTCTTCACACATTTTGCCCCCTCCCGGGTTTTTTATTTTTTTTAATATTTTTTAATTAACTAGTATTTACTCGTATTCGTAGTTTAGATAATCTATTCAAGGATAACTTAAGTTATTAGAGGATACGTGGATCTTTTCTTGCAACCAATTTTGGATCGTAACCTTGGCATCCACATTCTGGTGTATAGCATGTCACATCATAAAAAGTACATTTTTCACCACAGTTTGGACATTTTTCAGGGATTGTATCTGCCTCAAATAAATATCCGCAGTTAGAACATTTCCACCATGTCATATTTCCACCTAAATCTTTTGTAGTTAAGGAGAGTAAGTTCTCTGTCCAAGTTCTTTATCAAGCATGAATAAACCTCTTTTATCATCTCCAATTAGCTTTAATTTATCCAAAATTTCTGAAAAGGACGCTTCTTCTTCAACTTGTTCAGTTACAAACCATTGAAGCATATTTACTGTTGCATAATCCTTTTCAGACATTGCAAGATCCATGATATCATTTATTGATTGAGTTATGGATACTTCATGTTTATATCCATCTTCAAATACTTCAATAATTGATGACCACTCGCTCTTTGGTTCTTCTATGGAGTATAGTTTTACTTTTCCCCCTCTTTCTATGACATAATCATATATCTTCATTGCGTGATCCAATTCTTCTTGGCTTTGGACTTTAAGCCATTGAGCAAAACCCTTCAATCCAATAGATTCTGCATAAGCTGACATAGATAAGTAGAGATATGCGGAATAAAATTCTCTGTTTATTTGTTTATTTAAAGCATCTAAGATATTTTCTTTAATCATCCATGATTCACCTATTCAACTTTTCTCTTAGATAATTTTCAAATTGTTCCTTGGAAGGAGCTCCAACAAATGCGACTTCACCATCAACCACAATAGTTGGAACAGCCATAATACTGTATTTATCTACGCTACCAGGGTCTTCCGTTACATCAATATACTTTACTTCAATATCATCACAACTCAATTTACCCACAACATCTTCAACAACTTTCTTTGCTGCTGGACAATGCGGACACATTGGTGATGTAAAGACTTCAATTAACATTTTACCACCATCTTTAAGTAATAGCAAAAATTATAAATTAAAATTGCAAAGTTTTGATTCTCTTATTTATTTTCCTTCTCAATTAAGCATTTATTTGCCAATTTCACAGCCAAATCTTCAGCGTCTTTTATTGGGAAATCATCTTCATTTAACAATTTTACCAATTCTCCAGCTTCTATCTCTCCACATGGTAATGACAATCCACATGGTAATGCGTTGGCAAGTTCCACCTTACTTTTTATTGGAAATACTTTTTTATCCTTAAAAAACTCCACCAATCTTAATTTAAAATCTTGAATGTCCTTCAATGCTTCATATAAGGGGTGGTTTGTTGTTATCAACCTCCCTCCCCCTAAATTTTTCTAAATGCATTTTTCCCTAATCCACACTGCGGACATGTAAAAGTATCTGGAAGGGCTTCAAATGGTGTACCCGGCTTTATGTTTTGAGAAGGTTCTCCAACTTCTGGATCGTATATCCACCCACACATACATTGGTACTTATCCATTCTCTATCCCTCCTTTGTTATTTTATTCATTATTTTATTCAACCTTAACTTCTTTTTCATATTCCCAAATGCCGTGTAAATTGCATCTCATAAGGGCTTTAAGAGTGAACTTATCATGCCCTTTTGAAGGGGCTTTTACAACAAATACTATTTCTGGTTTCATGAATTGGGTAAAATCAACTCTTGCCAAATAAATATCAGACATAAACAGCTCAATCCATTGGATAAAATGTCCATCTTCCATAGGATGTGGGATTCCAGTTGTTACTTTAACCTCAAAATATTCATCTGCTTTAACAACTTCTGGGCATTCTATGAATGGAGTGTGCTTTTTTTCAAAGTCTGTTCCTTCTTTCATTCTGTTTATTCCACAGAAATAATTCATAGCTCTCCCCTTTCAAAACTAAATAATTTAATTGAGGCATATGCCATTACAATTTTTCCAAAATTTTCATTGCTTTTGTAAATGCAGGCATTCCACTTGTTAATAGAACAACTCTTAAGACATCTGCAATCTCTTCTTTTGTAATGCCGAGTTCTTTCATTCCACTTCTCATCTGTCTTTCTGTTGCAACCTCATCACATTTTGAGGCAACAATTCCTATTGCAATTAACTTCTGAGTTTTGTAATCTAAAACTTTTCCAGTAAATGCTGCCTCATTTAATTTAACAATTGCCTCATACAAATCTGGATACTTCTCTTTGACTGTTTTCATTCCTTCTCCAAAGAAAACCTCATTTTTCATTTTATCACCTTTTTATAATCCAAGTTTTTTGATTAATGGTTCAGTTGATATAAAATGTAAGTCCAAAGCAACATCCTTTGGCGACATGCCCATAGCCAATCCCAATAGTTGTGAATAGTGGATTACTGGTATGTTGTATTCTTTACCAAATTTCTCCTTTATTTCAATTTGCCCTCTATCAAATTGAAGGTGGCAAAATGGGCAAACTTCTGTAACACAATCTGCTCCTGCCTCTTTCATATTTCTTAATTTGTTGTCGGTCATTTCTAATGCAACATCGAGGTTTCTTGCTCTAACACCCCCTCCTGCTCCACAGCACATATTTTTATCCCTATAAGGTATTGACTTAGCCCCAAGTGCTTCAACAAGTTCATCCAATGACTTCGGTCTTTCGGAACCTTCCAAATGTTTTATATCGGTTGGTTTTAAGTAGTGGCAACCATAATGAACTGCAACATTTATATTGAGGGGCTTTTTTACGCTCTCTGCTATTGCATCAACACCTAAATCATAGTAGAGAACTTCTGGAAGATGTCTAACTTTAACAGTTCCTTTATATTCCAGCCCATATTTTGATAAAACTTTATTTACCATGTCCCTTGCTTCTTTGTTTTCTTGAAGGATGTGATTCGCCTCAAACAATGAACCATAGCATCCGTTACATATTGTTATTATATCCATGCCCATCTCTTCTGCAACGCACAAATTCCTTGCCGCCAATGCAAGCCATGTTTTTAAGTCAAAGGATCCAAAAACCCCTGGAGCTGGGCAACAACTCGCCCCCTCCATATCAACTACTTCTATGCCAAGCATTTTTAATGCCTTAACTGTTGCTGCCTCGATTCCTGGATATCTATTTGGTGCAATACATCCCAAGAAAAAAGCAAATTCCATAAAACCACCTATTCAGACATATCTTTCCATTCAACAGGTTTTAATTCCATACTCTCAGTGCATATTCCCACAATATCGCAAAATTTCATATCCTTCATAATCCCCCTTATAACCTCCAACACTTCAGGATATTTGTGCGTTGTTGGGGGAACTTCACTTAACCCTATTGATTTCCTTGCTTTTCTTGTTTCTTCATTAATTGGAACAGCATGCCCGGTTTTAAATACATACAATGCAGTCATTCTATGGGCTTTTGCCATTCTCCCCTCCCTTGCTGCAATATTCCTAATCACTTTGATTATATCTGTGATTTTTACTTCCCTTGGGCATCTTTCATAGCATTCATAGCATGTTGTGCACATCCATAAATCCTCACTTTCTACAGCAAACTTCCTCATCCCAAATTGGGCATATTTTATTAACTTTCTTGTTTTAAAGGCAGTTATTCTACCACTTGGACAACTTCCAGTGCATGTTCCACATTGATAACATGCTTTAAAAGAAGCAACATGCCCCTCCCCAAGAATGGTTCTTCCAGTTTCTATAATTTCATTTACAAAATTGTTATCAAAGTCTTTCTCGGATTTTAGGAGCATAAATCCACCTCCATTTTAAAAGTTTGCATTTAAATGTATATATATCTTTTTGTGCGAATATTTACAAATAATATTTAAACATGATACGAAAATAGCACAAAATCTATATAAATTTCAATAGTTAAATAATTATAACAAACTATAGTAAATCTTTGTTTTTTACACAATATAGGGTGAAAAAATGGATAATTATGAAAAACTAATAAAGAAGATCGCAATTGAAAATATAATAGTTTTCTCTGGAATTGCGAAAGAATATGGGCTTAATATAACAACATATGATACCGAGGGAAATATGATTTACCCATCATATGTATGCAATCCCATATGTTCAATTATAAAAGGCACAGATTGTAATAAGATATGCCAAAAAGCAAATCAAGTATCATACGAATTGGTAAAAAAATTTTTAAATAGCGATGAACGTCTAATTGCTGAAGATTTTGCTTCAAGGAATATAATTATAGTTAAGGAAGATAAGTTACCACCCATAATTGTGACATCTTGTGGGTCCAAATTTGGTAAGTATATGTTGCCCATAATGATAGACAATGAGGTGGTGGGATGTTGCGGAGTTTGTGGAGTTTATCTTAAAGGGGAAAAAATAGATTTGGATTATATCTCAGAATGCTCAGGTGTGGAAGCGAGAAAATTTGAAATTATATTAAATGAGGTGTTATCACCAATTTCTGAAAAAAAGATCACCAATTTACTTGCAGAGATGATTAAAATAATAAATTCAACTAAAAAGCAAAAAAAGTTTAAATTACCACCGTTACTATGACGGTTCTCCGCCCTTAAAGGGCGGAGTTTCGGGAGAGCGGAGGTTAAAAACCTCACCCTCCCCGGCTCCGCCAAAGCCACTACCCCTATCTCCATTTAGGAGATTCGGGGATACCTTCTCTCAACACAACGCCCCCAGCGATGGGATTTTTGAAACCGAAGCGTTAGCTTCGGATAGCGAAATCTTTTTTGATTTCGCCCGAATCCCACCCATTAATAACGTGGACTGAGGGCAATAAATGATATACTAAAATTTCGATTATATATAACTTATGCTTGCCTCACCCACATCCCCTAATTCATCACTGCCCTAAAGGGCAGTGCTTTCTTAGCGACAACCAAAAAGGTAAAAAACATTGTCTCTAATCATAATCCAAACTTAATTAAATTTTAATTTTTTAATTTTAATTTGGGTACAGTATCTACGAATATGACCACAATTGTGCGAATTTTTCATACTTATTTATCTCCTTTTAAATTAAATTTTGAAATTAATGCTTAATGCCCCACAAAATTTATTGCTATATTCAACTTCTAACGCACACAACTATAAAAGAATCCAAAAAATAAAAATCATTTAATTTCTAAATCTCTAAAAAAGTAAATTTTCATTTTTTCTTTTGGAATAAGATTATTAAATTTAAAAACTTTTCATACGCACAACATTTTTATTCTTTGTTGTATTTATCATAATAATTTGCATTAGCAATAGCGTGGGCTGCAAATGGGCATAGTATCAAATAAACCAATGCCAACAGTGGCTGGTTCATCATCAGCATGATGATTATACATGCTATATCAATAACACCAGCAATGTGCAATCTTGCATAGAGGATGTTTTTTCTATCCTCCTCGTTCCACAATCTTATAGATGCCAACAAAATCCCTGCTGAAGCAACGATGAGAACAACATTATCGAGCATAATCCCACCATAATTGTTAAATTGTAATGATTAATCATTATAATTTAACTACTGCAATATATAATTTTTGGTGAGAAGATGTTTAAGAGGATGTTTATTGTGTTTGAGGGTATAGATGGAAGTGGAAAAACAACACAGGCAAAGTTGTTGACAAAAAAGTTAAATGCATTCTATACTTGTGAACCAACAGAGGGGCAGATTGGGAGATTAATAAGAGAAATTTTAAAAGGGAAAAAAAAATGTGAAAAAGAAACTCTTGCATTGTTGTTTGCTGCTGATAGAGTTGAGCATGTAAAATTAATTGAGGAGAAGCTAAAAGAGTCTCATGTTGTTTGTGATAGGTATCTTTACTCATCCATTGCTTACCAAACATCCCAAGGTGTTGATGAAGATTTTATTTTGCAGATAAATAGATTTGCAAAGAAACCAGATATTGTTGTGTTGCTAACTGTTGATGTTGAAGAGGGAATGAAAAGGTTGGGAAAAGAAAAGGAAATTTTTGAGAAGGAAGAATTCTTAAAAAAGGTTCAAAACAAGTATTTGAAACTTGCAAAAAAAGAAGGTTTTATTGTTATTGATACAACAAACAAGAGTATTAATGAATCGCATGAGGAGATCTTAAAAATCATCAAAAGCAAATTATGGGGTCTGTCCAATATGAGTATTGGTGAGTAAATACCCATATTGGACTTGGGCGTCATCAGCCACACAAGAGTGTCTCTGCCCCTGTCGTGGACATAAAAACCTAACGGTTTTTATAGTTGTGTGCGGAATTTTTTAAACTTATTCATACCTTAATAAATTTCAAATAGTAATAAGCCACCTTAAAATTTGAAACGGCTTACAGCCGTTAAAAATTCATCAGCAGCATATTTCCAAACTACAACGCACACAACTATAGTTCTCGTCGCTTCGCTCCGAGATGACCCCAAGCTCCACCCATCTATCTTTTTATCTTTATAAAGTTCTATATAAATATATCGAAAACTCATAAACATATATATACTCACAAATACTCACAAAAAACTAAACAGTTTTGAACGGCAAAACCTTTTAGGTTTTGCCCATATATTCAACTTCCAACGCACACAACTATAATTGTCATTATTTTTTTATTGAAGAGTAGTATATAATTCAAGTATCTGAATTTATAGTTAATAATAAAACTTTTTAGGTTGAAAGAATGTATAATAACAAAAAATATTACTTAAAAATTGAAATTTTAAGATTATGAACAGTACTATATTTCGTAGAACGACTATATAACGCAAAACGGCTAATAAACATAAGGAGGGACTACTTTGGAATATTTATTAATCTCTTCAAAAAAGGATTTGGCAAGTCAAAATATAAAAAACTGCATTGAAAATTATGGATTCGATGTTTTTGAAATTGATAAGGAGCTAATTCAAATTACACAAGATGATTTACCAAAGGTAGAGGCATATATTTTTTTATCGAAGCATAGAAGTGAAAGTGGGAAACCAACATTAACCGTCCACACACCAGGAAATTTAACAGAAGATAATAGTTTTGGCGGAAATAAAGAAGAAATCTGCCCATGCGACCCTATTTTAAATACCCTCTTATTAAGGAATATATTCAAATATAACAACCAATATAAAGAAAAAATAGGCATCTTCGATGTTTCTTTTGAAGTTGTTCATCATGGACCTTCAGATTTAAACGCTCCAGCAGTATTTGTAGAGATTGGGAGTTCTGAGAGAGAATGGGTTATAAAAGAGGCAGGAGAGATTATTGCAAAGAGTATAGTGGATACAATTGACCAAATTAAGAATACTGAATATGCAGAGGGAGATAAGATTATTGGGTTTGGCGGGGGGCATTATGCCCCAAGATTTACAAATTTGGCTTTAAATGGTTATTATGTTGGTTATATAGTTCCAAAATATGCGTCAGTATCTGATAGGGTTCTTGAGCAGATGATTAACAAGCAGGAGTTTGATTATGCTGCCTTTGATTGGAAAGGTTTGAGAGGGGATGATAAAAGAAGATACATTAAATTCCTTGAAGAAAGAGGTGTAATTTGGAAAAAGATATAAAATATCACTTACAACTTAATATTAGCTAAATACTTACATTATTATTCGGTGAATTGTATGAGAGACATTTTGATAAAGTTAAAAAATGGGGAAATTGACATTGATGAAGCTGAAAAAAGATTGAAATTGAGTTATTTTGAAGAGTTAGGAGAATTTTGCAAATTAGATGTAAATAGAAAGCATAGAACAGGGATACCAGAGGCAATATATGGTGAGAGTAAAAATATCAAAGATTTAGCAGAAATTATGGTGTGTTTAGCAGAGAAGAACAACGTTGCATTCGCTACCCGTGTTAGAGATATTGATGCATTAAAAAAAGAATTGGAAAAATATGATTTGGAGAATTTTAATTTGAGGATAAATGAAACTGCAAGAACCTTTGCATTAATAAAAAAAGGACATAAAATAGAAAAAATTGGAAAGATTGGCATTTTAGCAGCGGGAACATCGGACATACCTGTTGCAGAGGAGGCGAAAGAGACAGCAGAGATTATGGGATGTGAGGTTATAAAATCCTACGATGTAGGGATTGCTGGAGTCCATAGGTTATTTAAACCATTAAAAAAAATGATTGAAGAAGATGTTTGTTGTATTATTGTTGTTGCAGGTATGGAAGGGGCTTTACCCTCTCTTGTAACATCTCTCGTTGATGTTCCTGTTATTGGAGTGCCAACATCAGTGGGTTATGGAGTAAAGATAACTCCTATCCTTACAATGCTCCACTCTTGTTCTCCAGGGTTAGCAATTGTTAATATTGATAATGGATTTGGTGCTGGGGCATTTGCTGGTTTAATAGCATCTATGATATACCAAAAACATTAATATAGCCGATACAATTCTCAATGAAATTAAAACTTATTTGAAATTTTGCATAATAATTTTGTTGTGGCCATAAAGAATGACTAAATTTTTATAGTTCTTTTGACATAAAAAATAAATAAATTTAAAAAACTTTTTTTATTTTTGGTGGGGGTCATTATGATAAGAGTAGTGGAAGGAAAGTTTGTAGGAACAGAAAACGACTTCAATAAGGCCATTAACACTCTAAGTCAGGATTTTAAAGGTTATTTACGTATCTCTGTAAAGAAGAATGGGAACTTTGAAGAGGGGTATATATTCATAAAAAATGGGAAAATCATTGGCTACTACTACACTTATGACAAAGAACTTTTTGGGCATGATGCTAAAGAATCAATTGAAAAGTTAATGAATAGTGGGTATTTAGTTGAAATTTTTGAATATGATGATGAAAAATTGAATTTGATGCAGGAGTTAGAACCAGAAATCTTTATCTCAGACCCTAAAAATATATTCAAAGAAAAAGAAGAAAAACGTGACGAAATTCTTAATAAACCCATAAGTGAACACAAAGAAGATGTAGAATTCTTGCATATTGCATTGAATATCCCAGATGGAAAATTAATAAAAATGAACGTAAATAAAGATTTTAAAAACTACCTCAAAAAAGGTTACACATTAGTAGATGTATTTAGGAAAGTTGATAGCGAGTATGAAAGGGGGTATATTATCTTTAAAGATAATGAGCCGATAGTTGGGATTTATGAATGTAGTAAAGGTGTGCTTTTGGGTATTGATGCATGTCCATATTTAAAAAAGTTGTTGGATGATGAAAACGCAATTATTGACGTATATGAATACTCACCGACTAAGGTAGATATAATTTTAGAGGCTTATCCCAAGGCTTTATTATTGAAAGATGAAAATGAAAAGAAAAAAGAGAAATATGAAGAAAGTAAATATGAAAAAGTAACTAAAAATGAAGAAAAAATAGATTTTGGAAATGTTGGAGAAACCCCAATATCATCAAAACAAAATGAGGATAGGAAAGAAAATATAAATACAGAACTTGAAAATCTTTCTCGTGAAGAGTTGTTAAAGCGTTTAAATATAAAACCTCCAGATGAAAATTGGGTTGAAAATATGGTAAGAGAATTAACCTTTCCTTCAGAATCAGAACTTGAAGAATTAAGATACAAAATTAAAGAAAGGATTTACAATAGCATTAAGGAATTGGATGGGGTAAGGGACGTTGACGTAAATATAAGGCTTAATTGTGATTATGATGGCAAAATTGTGTGTGAGGGGGAAGTAGTCGTAAAAACAAAAAAATTACTTGGAATTATAAAAAAGGATATAAATGCTAAAGAGATAGAAAACAAAATTAATAATACTTTAAAAGCGTACCATTATGAATTTGATTCAAAAATAGTCATTAAAATTGAGTAGGTGTTACTATGGAGGGATACATTTTATTCATAATCTCCTTAATATCAGGATTTTTGGGGGTTATACTAATATGGAAAACATTTGAAAACTTAAATAAATCCAAAATTCGTGAGGAGCGTGCCAAAGAAGAAGAAGAAATAATTGAGGGTTTAAAAGAGCTAAAATCATACATAGCTCCAGAACAAAAAAAAGCCTCAAAAGAATACGACTTACTCGAAATAGCTTTTGAACATGATATCTTGGATATTACTATTGCCAATGAAGAAGGGCTGCCAATTGCATCAACTCTTGCCGATTCTGAGGAATTAGCAGCAAAATATAGTGGAATCTACCAATACATAAAAAACTTCATGAAAAAAGATATAGTGAAGGTTAGTATCAAAGATAAAGATGGGTATGTTTATATAATATCCATTTCAAAAGGGAATATTCCTCTTTATTTAATTATTAATACAAAAATAGAGTTATCACAATTTAGTGAGAAATCATTATTGAGGAAAATTTTACCGCTATTGGATAAGTATCTTGGACAGAATTTCGATGGTAATAATTGATTTAAATTAATTTAAAAAGTCAATTTTCATAAACATTAATTTATTATAATCAGTGCAAAATAGTAATGAAAATATAAAAAACTAAGTTAAACATGAATTTAGAAGTAGTACCAAATAGTTTTGTAATCCTCTAAGTTTTCCCCTCTTCTCTCCAATTCTTTCAAGTAGTCATAAATTGGCACATCTGTGTAGATGTAAGTATTTGCGAGGGATATGTTCTTTTCCCATGGGTGGAATTCATAAACTCTACTACCATTTGGCATTATCATTATTACCTCATGGTCTTGCCATGCATTTAAATTAACCTTTCCTAACCTTGGCACATTAAATATTGGCTTATCTGTTCTTTCTACACCTGGAGTTAATCTTGCCTCTTCTTTTTGCTCTTGCAACAACCTTGCTATCGGAACTCTATATTTTCTTGTTTCTTCTTTTCCTTTTGTGTTGAAGGTGTAGTATGGCTCTATTCCAATTAACCTCAATAGTCTTCTCAATGCAACGGTTTCAAATCTTCTACTATTTTCTGTTGTGAATACCTCTTGGTTATATACACAAATACCTTTCTTCCTTATCTTTTGGACAGCATTCATTAAATCTTCAGTTACTTCATAAACATGCTCAACGTGTGTTGAGACAACAATTTCTCTTCTACCTGGTTCGTGGTATTGTTCGAGAATCTCCGCAAGATCGTCAGTTACTCTCTGTGGTAACACAACAGGTATTCTTGTTCCAAACCTTATTCTCTCAATATGCTTCATCTCTGCAAATTCTGACAATATTTTATCTAAAAACTTGTCGTTAAGGATGAATGGATCTCCACCGGTTATAAGAACTTCTTTTATTGATTCATGGTTTCTGAACCAATCTATTGCTTCCTCAAGTTTACTTTTTGGAGCAAGTGCATCTTTTGCAAGAACCTCTTTTATTTCCCAATTTCTCTGGCAATAAACGCAAATTTGAGCACATGTGTTGTATGGTTTTACTATTGCAATCATTGGGTACCTTCTTGTTACCAAGTCAATTGGTGATGTATCACTTTCCCCCATAAAATCTAAATTCTTTCTATTGTTTTTTGCCTCTATCATCTTTTCAACATAATCTAACGGAGGAATTACTTGGGCTCTAATAGCATGGTCGTATTTCCTACTTGCGTCCTTGTCCATCAATGAGGCATAGTATGGAGTTACTCCAAAAGGTATGTGATTTTCTACTGCAAGGTCTATGGCTTTTATCTCCTCTTCCGTCAAATTCACTAAATCGCTAAGGGTTTTACTATCTTTTATAATATGTTTAAGGTGCCACTTCCAATCATTCCAATCGTCCTCATCACCCCCAAAGTATTCTAATATTCTTTTTTTATTTTCTTCTCTCTTTTTCTTTACGTCCTCTAATAACCCAGAAGGATACCTATCCATAAATTTCTTTGCATACTCTGCGAGTTTATCAAGCTCATCTGACCTTACTATTGCTGCTTCTCTTCCCCTCAACTTTAAGAATATTGGCTCTTCTTTACCATCATATATTCCAGAGTTGCCAATTATTCCTTTAAATAAATGCTTAAATTCCTCTATGAAACCCTCACTTACCTCAACGTCAATCTCCGAAAACTTTTCATTTGCAAGTAACCACAACAACCTCAAAGCACTAAAACCACTCAATTCCTCATTTTTTGGTGCTAATATGTTTTTAAATACTTTTATGCACTCCTTCATGTTTATTCTTTCCAATGGATGCACATTTATTTCTCCGTAGTATATTTTCTTTTCAAGGTTGATTAAATAATCATAGAGTTTTTTTCTTGCAGTTTCTACACTGTCACTATTCCTCAATATCTCATAAACTTCCTTGTTTGTGTCCCAAAGTTCATTTAATGTTTCTGTGTGTAAATTTGTCATGAACTCCCACCTCCCGTTAACTCTTAAAATTAATTCCAAAATGTAGAAAATTATCAATACCATTCTAATCAACACACACTCAATATACTCCCCTCCAGATTGTCAAAATTCATAATTTATGAAATACATCGGAAAATAAAGAAACATCCGATTTTTGCTCTATAGTGTTAAATTGATGAGCTAAAACCCATATAGATTGTTACGATTATTAAGGAAATTATGAAACGATACTATTTGGATTAAAATTATATTCCAGCCTTTGAATTAAAATAGCCCATGATAAAACAGAATTCCAACATTATAGCCAAAATAAGGCTCAGATACAAAAATTGAGGAATTCTATAGGTTAATGCTTTAATAAAAGCAATGTAATAATACCATTCACTCACAACCCAAATTAGTTATTTACATTTATCTTATATAAATTTTTCTGTTCGAATTATATATAAATAAAAAATAGTTTTTTATATTTTTAGCAAATAAAGATTAATATTCTAATTAAGTTATAAATACCACATTAGTAATACAATTTTTTTAATTTATTGTAGAAATTACTTCCTTTGACAAAATATGCATATGAATCTGATTTTTTTAATATTATTTCATCCCCAACATCTATTTTAGCCTCAACATCACCATCCACTACAACCAATGCAGGTTTTCCAGGGGAAACTAATTTTATCCTAATCTCGGAATTTCCATTCACGACAATAGGCCTTGATGACAACTTAAATGGGCATATTGGGACTATAACAAATCCATCCACCAATGGTTCTATAATAGGGCCTCCAGCACTTAGAGAATAGGCAGTTGAGCCAGTCGGGGTTGATATTATTATTCCATCTGCTCTAACATCCTCTACAAAGTCTCCATTTACAAAAACTTCAAAGTGTAACATCTTTGCGGGATTTTTGGTAATTAAAACTATCTCATTTAAAGCACCAGATATTTTGAGTTCTTTTCCATTCTTAAATTTGATTTTTCCCCCCAATCTTGTTCGTTTTTCGATTTCATATTCTCCCTTTATAACATCGTCGATGATTTTAAATGCCTCTTTCTCATCAAATTCCGTTAAAAATCCAACAGTTCCCATATTTATACTTATTAATGGAATTTCATTACCATCTATCAACTTCAATGTTCTCAAAACTGTTCCATCTCCCCCAATGGACACTACATGTGAAATTGAGGAAAGGGATTTTGGGTCTTTGGGATTTATTTCTTCGACATCAATGTTTGTTAATCTTCTCTTCAAATGGGGTTCTACAGCACATTTTATACCCTTAGAATTTAGGTAGTTTACAATTTTAATACCTAACTTAATAGCTCTCTCCTTATCCCTCCTCGTTATTATACCAAATTTTGTTGGTTTTATTGCCCATTTATTTCCAAAAATTCCTACCAATTTTTTATGGATTAATTTATTTGAGCAAATTAAAGATGTCCTTTCATTCACATCTAATCTTAAATTAAGTTCTTTTCCATTTTTATCAGTTATTTCTCCACCTGCCTCTTTAACTATAACATACCCTCCTGCAATATCACATAATCGAGTGTTTTCATTTATATTTATAAATGCATCTAATGCCCCCCTTGCAACATAACACATCTCCAAAGCAATTGAACCAAATAATCTAATCCTCCTAACCTTCCTATCTTTAATGAAATCTAATATGTTATTTGACAATCCATAAACAAAAAGTCCTATAGATGCATCTTTTAGGTTGTTTATAGATGAGACAGTTATTCTCTTTTCCTCCTTTTCACCACTTTTTAATAAATATGCTCCCTCTCCTTTTTTTGCATAGTACAAATCCCCAGTGTAAAGATTTTTAACAACTCCAACTTCCAAATCATTAATGGTATGGTTTTTTATGAATTTTGCTATTTCTTTCTTCTGCATATTACTTAGTTTCTTTTTTAACTCCTCACTTATTCTACCTATTGCCACAGATGTTGAATAAATAGGGATGTCTTTCAATGCGTTGTATGTTCCGTCTATTGGATCCAAAATAATGATATACTCCAAATCATGCCCAATAACACTAACTCCAATTTCCTCACTTATTAATATTGCACCACAATGTTTTTCTATTGTATTTGAGGCAATGTTCTCGGCAATTAAGTCTATCCTTTTTGTTGGAGTTCCATCTGCACCAATTTTAACAATTTCATCAGATTTTTCCCATCCAATTAATGGTTTAACGCCTTTATCAATATTATCAACGATTTTTTTGGCAAGATTTAACATATCCATATTTTCACACCCAAATTAGAGAATTATAATTAGAGAATTATGCTTGTCTGCAGAATTTTAATATAATGCAATATGATACAAAATTTTTTTGAAATTGGTTATATTACCTCTCTAATGCAACAATGTTTGTGAAATTTTTGTATTTATTTATACATCATACATAAAATTTTATAAAATTTCAAAGTAGATACGACCTTACTTAAATTTAAAATAATACCCAAAACTTCATGAAATTTCTCGAGGTATATCTAATATCTAATGCAAACAACTCATGAAAGCGTTGCATTTAAATATTATTACTCTCATAAAAATAAAAAGATTCGTTAGTTTTGTAAGTTTATGTTTTTATATTTTTGAAGCCCATAGTTCTAAATTTGGAGGGATTATTAATGGCTATTAAAATCAGCGATATATTAGATAAGCAAATATACACAACGACTGCAAGATACGTGGGTAAAGTATATGATGCTATCCTTGATACAGAAAAATCTGCAATTAGTGGAATTGTAGTATCTGATGTATCAAATGGATGTTTAAGAGATTTGGTTGGGGATGTTGATAAAAAAATAGTTCTGCCATACAGTTTAATTACATCAATAGGGAACATAATATTAATAAAACCTCCAGCAAAAATGTTAGTTAAAACACCAAACGCTGAAAAAGGTAAGGCAACTATAAAACAGAAAGAATAGATATTATAGTGTGTTAATGAATTTAATTTATCATCATTATTTTTTGTCATTAAATGATACATATTTTTGTATTGTTTACCATAATTATTTTACTATAAATTACCAATTATCAAAATTATCAAAAATTTATTATCAATATTATTATCAAAAATTTAATTTAGTCCTCAGTCCATAATTTAATAGCTCATAATTTAATTTACAAAGTATTAAAAATAAACGTAGTGATATGATGTTAAAAATAGGTATTGTAGGTTGCGGAGCAATAGCCACATTCATTTCAAAAGCCATCGCAAGAAAAAAAGTAAGTAATGCAAAGGTAGTAGCATATTATGACAAAAATAGACACAAAGCAGAAAAATTAAGCAAGATTACAAATGCGGATGTTTGCGATAGCATAGATGAGTTAGTTAAAAAGGATATTGATTTGGTCGTTGAGGCAGCATCAATTAAAGCTGTTGAAGAGGTTGCTACAAAGGCATTATCCAACAACAAAGATGTCTTAGTTATGAGTGTAGGTGCTTTTGTGGATAAGGAGTTATTTTTAAAACTCTACAATCTTGCAAAAGATAAGGGTAGAAAGATATACTTACCATCTGGTGCTATTGCTGGAATTGATGCTATCAAGTCCCTTACATTTGGAAAAATTGAGGAAGTTGTATTAAAAACAACAAAACCTGTTGAGGGTTTAAAGGAAGCATTAAAAGATAAAGGAATTGATGCTGATGCTATAAAAGAACCTACGGTTGTTTTTGAAGGAGATGTATTTGATGCAATAAAGCAATTCCCATCAAACATAAATGTGTCCGTTATGCTCTCCATAGCATCAGAATTTCCAGCAAAGGTTATAATAGTAGCAGACCCAAATGCAAAAACAAACAACCATGAGATTTTTGTTAAAAGTTCTATAGGGACATTGAAGGTACTTATTGAAAATGTTCCATGTGAAGAAAACCCTAAAACATCTGCACTTGCCGCATACTCAGCAATTAGAATCATAAAAGATATCTCTGAGCCAATTAAAATAGGAACCTAAATCATGAATAGTAAAATATAGTTGTATGCCTTATAAATGAATGAAAACTTCATTAAATTATAGAAGTAATTAACCTTTATTTGGAATTTTACAATTGATTTATCGTCCTTTTAAAAAATAAATGGCAAAACAAAGTTTTGCCGTATAATTTGGTTGCATCTAAATCCGTGCAAAAAATTAGCAAACAACTATAATAAAACAATAATTAATCTGGGAGAATACCGAAGAAGTGGAGGCATTCTATCAGTCTGGATGAAACCAAACCATTAAAGGTTTGGCTGCAAAAATCTTTGATTTTTGATGAAAGTTTCAAAGGCATCTTTGAGTCCAATAAAATAGGCACGTAGGGATATCATGCTAAATAATATTGAAGAGTTGGACATAAGCAAATATGTTACAATAGATTTAGATGCATTAAAAACAAAAACCTACAAATGCCCATTTTGTAATAAAGAGTTTAAATATGTTGGAAAAAAGATGATGTGTCCTTATTGTAAGAGAATGATAAAAAAATAAAAATTAGAGCTGGATTTAAACTTAAATAAAGTATTTGGCGGTTTTTATGCGAGTCAAATTGTAATTTTTGGTGGTTGAAATGCAAATTAAATTTTATGATAGAGAAAGAGAACTGAATTATTTAAAAACTTACTGCCAATTAATCCCAAATTCTATTTTATTTGTCTATGGACCTAAATCATCAGGGAAATCAACAGTAATGCTTAAAGTAATAGAAGAATTTAAAGATAGGGATGATTTGGTTTTCTTTTATTATGATTTAAGAAAATACGCAACTCCAACAAAGGAAGAGTTTTTGAATATATTTTTTGAAAAGGGGGATAAAAAATATCTATATAATAAATTAGAAATAGACTTAAAAATATTCAAGTTTGGAGTCGAGGAAAACTTCGATTTTAATAACGTCTCTTTAAATAATGTTTTTGCAAAGATAAATGAAGATATAAATGCAGTTGTTGAAGAAGGAAAAAGGCCAATATTGATAATTGATGAACTACAAAAATTAAAAAGTATTTACTTTAATGGTAGCAAGTCACTATTAAATGAGCTCTTTAATTTATTTGTTCATTTAACAAAAGTTAGACATTTATGCCACGTTATTTGCTTAACTTCTGACTCTTTATTCATAAATGAGATTCACAACAACTCATCCCTGGCAAAAGCATCAGAATATTATTTAATTGACTGGTTAGAAAAAGAAACTATTGAAAAAATATTAAAAGAAGAAAAATTCAATGAAGAAGAAATAAATTATGCAATAAATTATATCTCTTTACCTTATGAGATTGAATTATTAAAATCAAATAAACAGTTAGGCGTCTCTGTTAAAGAAACTATAAAAAATTGGATAAATATTGAAGAAGAGAGAATTAGGCACATCATGAGAACAAACCCAAATAAAAAAGAAGATATTCTAAAAATATTAAAGTTATTTAGCGATAAAATAAAAATAAAAAGTGAAGATGTTGGGGATGAGATATTTGATGCTTTAAAGATATTAATTGAAAATGAGATTTTGTTTTATGATGTTATTAATGGCATTATAAAGCCGCATTCATTGACTACCTATTATGCGATAAAATATTTATAATAAAGCAAAATCCTTTGGATTTTGCCAAAAAATTTCAAGGTGATTAACATCCATCCAACAAAAAAATTAAAGGGAACAAAATCAAAACTTTTAGAAAATAAAAAAATTGTGGTTGGAGTTACATCTTCAATTGCAGCGATAGAGACACCAAAGTTGATGAGGGAACTTATAAGGCATGGGGCTGAGGTTTATTGCATCATTACCGAAGAGACTAAAAAAATAATTGGCAAAGATGCACTGACATTTGGGTGCGGTAATGAGGTTATGGAAGAAATAACTGGAAACATTGAGCATGTTGCTTTGTATGATGAGTGTGATGCGATGATTATATATCCCGCAACAGCCAACATTATAAGTAAGATAGCGTTAAACATTGCGGATAATATTGTAAATACAACTGCAATGATGTTTTTGGAAAAAAAGCCATTATTTATTGTCCCAGCAATGCATGAAAATATGCTCAATGCGATAAAAGAACACATTGAAAAATTAAAATCAAAGGAAAACGTCTATTTCATTTCTCCAAAAATGGAGGAAGAAAAGGCAAAAGTGGCATCAATAGAGGATGTTGTAGGATTTGTTATTGAAAAAATTGGAAATAAAATGGATAAGAAAGTTTTAATATTAAATGGGGGAACTGCAGAGTTTATTGATAAAGTTAGGGTGATAAGCAATCTCTCCTCTGGAAAAACTGGAGTTGCATTGGCAGAGGCATTCTGCAGGGAAGGTTTTGATGTTGAAGTTATAAACGCACTCGGCTTAACGCCCCCATATTATATAAAGACGCATAAAGTTTTAACTGCAGAGGAGATGCTCAATAAGGCTTTGGAGATTGGAAAGGACGCGGACATTATTATCTCATGTGCGGCAATCTCCGATTACAAACCAGAGAGTACATCAGATAAAAAAATAAGTTCTGAAAATGAGGAATTGACAATAAAACTAAAAAGAAATCCAAAAGTATTGGAAGAATTGCGAAAAGAATTTAAAGATAAGATAATAATTGGATTCAAGGCAGAATATGGGATAGAAGAAGAAGAGCTAATAAAAAAAGCAAAAGATAGGATGAAAAAATATGGTTTAGATATGATAATAGCAAACGATTTATCAAAGCATTACTTTGGGGATGACTATAATGAAGTTATCGCTATAAGTAAAGACAATACTATCAAAAAAATTAAGGGTAAAAAATCAGAGATTGCTAAAGAAATTGTTAGCATGGTTAAAAAATTAATTATTCCGAGAAGATGCCAATAATAAGGTTGTCTCCCATTAGGGAGACAATCAGATATTCCTTAGTTAATTTTATAATTTTAAAAGTTTTGTCATTGACTATAAATTCCACAAACGACTATATCGTGTCCTTTTTTAATTAATTAACTCGAAGTTGTAGTTTAGAGAATTTTTAATAAAATTTTTGAAAAAATGATAATTATTGTGTGAAAATATGAAATATAGAAGAATGCTTAAAAGAGCAAAAAAAATAGCACTTGAAAGGATAGAGATATTAATGAACCTCGCAGAAGAAGAAGCAAAAAAAGGCAATTGGAAAAGAGTAAAGAGGTACGTATCATTAGCAAGAAGAATAGCAATGAAAGTTAGAGTTAGATTTCCAAAAAAATGGAAGAGAAGAATCTGTAGGAAATGCAATACTTTATTGGTGTATGGAAAAAATGCAAGGGTTAGAGTTAAGAGTAGACGTTATCCACATGTCGTTATAACATGCTTAGAGTGTGGTAGGATTTATAGGATACCTATGATAAGAGAGAAAAAAGAAAAAATGCAAAAGAAAAGGATAAGTAATAACATTTTCCGCTTATAACTCTTTTATCAACCCCTAAATCTTTTTAACGTTACTCAAAAAAAAGAAATTAAATTATTCCCCAATCATTCCTTTAACTATAATCTCCGTTGCCTCATCTTCATCCAATCCTTTCGCCATCAAAGTCTCTACTTGCTTTTTATCTACGCTACCAATTGCTGCCTCGTGTGTAATTCTTGCTCTATCGTCCCTAACAACAACAATTGGAATAGATTCAACTATTGCATCCCCTTTAATAACTTCTGCACAATCTATGTGTCCCTTACAGTAAGGAGCATTACCTTCTATTTTTAATTTCAATACGACCTCTGAGTTATCTTTCGCTGCTCCCCTACTTTTTATTATACATTTTCCTCCTTCTTCATTCAATTTTACAGTTTCGTTGATTATAACTTTGTCATCTTTCACTGCATAGGTTTTTGTTGTTATGTCCACAACACCATTTTTCTCCACATCTATATCGGCATTAATCTCTAAGAACCCTATCCTACCTTTTGTTAAGGTTAATTCAGATATATAAACGCCCCCTTCTTTAACAGTTGCTTTTACTGTTGGTTTTACCAAAACTCCCCCTTCTTCTCCATGGAAATGAACTTCTTTATATACAAATTTTGCATTTTTTCCAACTGTTATTTTTCCATCCATTATGTGCTTTACATTCTTTGCTCTTGGGAATGAACAATGAGACATTAAAGTTATCTCACTGTTGTCCTCCAAAATTATCTCGACATCAACTATCTGCTCTGCTTCCTCCTCTGTAACTCCAAAGCACATATGCATAGGAGTGTCGAACTTATACCCCTCTTTTACAATAATCTTTGCTACAATTTTCCCATCTACTACTTTTCCATCTAATATGATCCCCTCAGCATCCTTAACTCCCAAAATTTTATTTTCTTTAACTATCATTCTTGGTCCTTTTCCATGAATGAGTTCCTCTGGATTCCCATTAGTTAATTTATACGCCTCTAAAATTTCTTTAAGGTCTTTGTCCATAATTTCACCTAAATTCAAAAATTTTCTTTAATTTAATTTTTGTTTAATTTTTAATTTTTTATAATTGTTTATATTGTTTACAATATTGTTTATTCGTTATTGTCTTCCTCAACCTCTTTTTTTATTGATGGTACTTTTACCAGACATTTTCCACATTCTCTTTTGTAATACTCCCCAACCTCTTTTGGATCTCCAGTTTTAATGACCCTTCCATCGCAAAGCAATGATGCCTTATCAGCACAGTTTGTAATCTCCTCTCTGTGAGTGATTACTAAAACTGATGAACCATTTTTCTTTAAATGCTTAAAGAGTTTTGTTATTTCATCCAAAGAGACAATATCAATCCCACTATCAGGCTCATCTAAAATTGCCAAATCAGGTTCCATACACAAAATTGAAGCTAATTCAATTCTTTTCCTTTCTCCACCACTTAAACTGTCATCAACGAATCTATTTAAATAGGTATCAGGGCATAGGTTAACAAATTCCAATGCTTTGTATATCTTTTCCTCATCGTATTCTTTCATTCCAAGGGATAAGTATTGTTTAACTGTAATCCCCTCAAATCTTGCTGGTTCTTGCCATGCTAAAGTCATTCCCATTCTTGCCCTTTCGGTTATTGATTTATCGACAATATTTATCCCCTTAAATATAATTTCCCCTTTTACTGGCTCATAGCCACTACAACCCATTAAAGTGTAGGATAAAGTTGACTTTCCAGCCCCATTTGGCCCCACAACAGCGTGAATTTCATTTTCTTCAATTTCTAAGTTTAATCCTTTCAATATCATTCGGTCTCCTCTCTTAAGATACAAATCTTTGACAACTAAAAGCATCTTTTCACCTAAATTTACTTAAATTTATTGGCAAATTAGTTTAAATTTGAAGTTAGGTAAGTGCTGCATATATAATTAAACAAACATCAATCATCAATAAATTTACTGTCAATCCATCGAGCTTATATTATTTATTGTTTGAATTTGGGAAGTACACCCCAAAAATTTATATGTGCTTAAACGTGCAAAAATTTTGCACATAATTATTATGTTTACTAAATATTATATACTTAACGGAGTTATACAGTGCATGACTTTGCTATTGAGACACAATAAAACCATAATCCATTTCAATTTATTTAATACTCGATTTAAACAATATTAAACTATAAAAATATACATGATCATGCAGCAGAAACAATCTTAATTATATCACCATGCTTTAACTCATAATCTGCCCCAATTCTCATCTTTTTCCTTGCATCAACAGCATAAATAAACTTCTCCCCAATCTCAGTGTGTATTTTATATGCCAATTCTTTTGCAGTAGTTCCTTTTTTAACCAAAAACGCATCTGGCAAAATATTCCCCTTCTTATCGCAAAACTTATTCTCATCTTCAACTGGATAAACAACAATCATATCGAGCAAATCAAAATAAGCCCTATTTATGCATTCTTGAACTCCTGTTCCACCATAGGTTTTTAAGAATTCTTTTATATAGGTAAAGGCATTTTTCTGCTGTTCATTTAATTTGTTCTCATCTACTATTTCAAAATCTTTCCCATCATATTTTATCAAACCTGCCTTTTCTGCTTTCCTTAAAGCAAGTTCTATCTCAGCGGATGTTGGAATAACTATGTAATCTTTAAATTCTTTCTTTAACCTTTCAATATTTTCCTTTGCATCAGGATGATCTGCCTTGTTTGCTGCTATTATCATTGGTTTTGATATTTTTCTCAATTTTTTTGCCAAACTTAATAAATCCTCATCCGTCCATTTTATTGGGCTTTCATCTAAGTCCCTTATCGCCACTTTTACATCATCCTCAGTAATATTTAAACCGCTCAACTGGTTTGCAAGAACTTTGACGATATTTTTTTCTTGCTGGGCTCTTCTCGCCAATTTCTCCCAATTTTTGGTTAATATCCCATAAATCCACATATCTATCTCATTAAGCAAAAATTTAACATCCTCAACTGGGTCGTGGTTTTCTGTTGGATTTCCCTCTAAGTCAGTTTTTCCGCTTGCATCTACAACAAGTATAAATGCATCTGCCTGCCTCAAATCATCCAAAAACTTATTTCCCATACCTTTTCCTTCGTGCGCTCCTGGAACAAGCCCAGCAACGTCAATAATCTCTACTGGAATATATCTTTTTCCATCAATGCATTTGGAATTTTGTGGGTTGCATTTTACTCCCAATTCTTTACATGGGCAGTCTGTTATTACATAGGATGTTCCTATATTTGGATCGATAGTTGTGAAAGGATAATTTGCTATATCAACAACTTTCTCTGTCATTGCATTAAACATAGTTGATTTTCCTACGTTAGGTTTCCCCACGAGTCCTAAGATTGCCATGAGTACCACCAATCAATTTTTTGTAATTTTTATAGGGTTATTTGCGTTATAAATGGTTTAAAACATAATTAAAATTATGGCCTATGCTTTATTTGAGAATTTGGCTGTAATTTATTATGGCCGAATGGCTGGCATGAATTCTGCAAATGACTATATTCCGAATAGTATTTATATCAAAAATTACTATACTTATCCTTTATAAATAGCCGCTATCAAGAATAAATCTCAAATGGATTTATTCTAATTGGAAAAAATAAAAAAATACTAAATACAAAAACTAATTGTGATTTCTTTGTTGGAACTATTTATAATTTTGTCTGTGGAGGTGAGGTAATGGTATCAGAAAAAATAAAGCAAGTTCTTGATGAAGTTCAAGCACAACTTAAAAGAGATAGTAAATATATTGAACTTGTAAGCACTGTTGAATACTTAATAGAACTTGTTGAACCTTCAAAAAGGGACATGTTCAAGGAAGCCTTGGAAAATGCGGAAACTATTGAGGATGTGAACGAGTTAATAAAAGCTCTAAAATTGCAAATTGGGGCTCAGGGGGCAAAGAAATATGCTTTAATGCAACAACTTTAATCATTAATTAATTATTTAACTATTAAAAATATTATAATTAAAATTTAATTAATTATAAGGAATATTCCTTATTTTTAAGGATTTTATCCTTGGTTTATTGAGATTAGGATTATTCCAAGAAGTATTAAAAATATACCCATTATTTGATTGGTTGTCAGTTGCTCTTTTAAAAATATTACTGCCAAAATTACCGTTATAGCTGGGCCTATTGATGATAGTGGAACTACTATGCTCGCCTTACCTTTATACAATCCATAGTATAAAAGGAGAGAACCTAATACAATCATTATCGCTGAAGATACTGCATATAGTAATATCTTCCACTCAAAAACCTGCAGTTTCTGATGATATTTTGCAAGGATGGCAATACATAATATTATACCCACGATATTAACCACTATCCACTGAAATATGGGATCTTTTTCACATACTATTTTTGCCAAAAATGTTCCAATACCAAAAAATAGTGCTGTTAATAACCCAATAATGACTCCTATACTAATAATCCCACCTTATTTTGCCCTAATATGATTAAAAACTTCAATAAAATTAAAAGCATAAATAGACCTTATTTGGAATTTCCATGATTTATTGTTCTTTAAAAAATTTATTGTGATTGAATAAATGAAAAAGTTCTAATGGACTACAACTTTCCTGTGAAATCTTTTAGATATTCTTTAAACCCATCTACATTTTCAATACCCAACTCTACATTTGCCTTTAACCATCCCAACAAATCTCCAATATCATATCTCCTGCATTTAATTTCAACGCCTAATATTTCTTCCTCTTTCAGCAGTAATTTCATAGCATCAGTTATCTGTATTTCCCCTCCTCTTCCTGGAGGAGTTCTTTTTAGACACTCAAATATCTTTGGAGATAATAAATAAGCCCCAGTAATTATTAAGTTTGATGGTGCCTTATCTACTGGAGGCTTTTCTACCATGTCTGTTATCTTGTATATGCCATCTTCAATCTCTTCTCCTTTTATAACTCCATATTTATAGACCTCTTCCATTGGGACTCTCTCCAATGCAATAACTGAACATCCATATTTTTCATGAACTTTAATTAAGTCTTTAACTACATTTTCAGAGTATATAGTATCTCCGACCATTGCTATGAAGTATTCGTCTCCAACAAACCCCTCTCCGCATAAGATGGCATCTCCTAACCCTTTCTGCTCTTTCTGTCTCACATAGAATATATTTGCTAAATTATCTATCTCCCTAACAGTATTTAACAAACTTATTTTCCCATCTCTTCTTAATCTTTCCTCAAGTTCGAAATTTTTATCAAAGTGATTTACAATCGCCTGCTTTCCTTTACCAGTTACCATTAGTATATTTTTAATCCCTGCATCAATTAAATGCTCAACAACATACTGAATTATTGGCTTCCCAACAACAGGAAGCATTTCTTTTGGCTGAGCCTTTGTTATTGGTAATAACCTCGTTCCAAAACCAGCTACAGGAACTATCGCTTTTTTTATCATTACTATCCCCCATTAGATTTTCCAACCCTTCTTTTTCAATACCATGTCGTATTTGTAATCGTTTATTTCAAGCTCCTCTTGTAAAAATCCTATGTTATAATATATGGTCAATAACAATTCTAAAGGTGTGCCGACAATCTTGTAATTATTAACCAAATCAAAATTGGTATTTAAGCAAATTACTGCTTCATCATCGTTATCATGTAAAAACCATCCGTGATATGCTTCCATATCACTTAAACCCGCAGAAAGTTTACCAAATATCTCTCTAACCTTTAATGCACACATACATGCTATAGGATATGTTAGTTCATCTCCTATAAATATTATACTTGGTTTTCTAAGTAAATATTTTAAAAATCCATCTTCTCTAAATTTGTAATCTTGTCTATCAATCCAATAAATCATTGCTGAATATGTTGATACATTATAAAATGGAGGTTCTTTTACTGATGGAAGGACAATAGTTTCTTTTGCGTACTCTTTTGCTGGAGCATCTTTATTGCATGTTATCAACACGACATCATCAAAGTATTTACAAATTTCTATAGAATCTTTACTCCCAGATGCAGAGATTACGCAAACCCTCTCATCCTTTTTTAATGATTTATAGTATGTTGGTTCTATTGCATAACCATTCAATTTATTTGCATAATATTTAGCCACTTGGAATGCATTTCCATTACCAATAAATGCACGGTTTTTCAAGTTCTCTATTGTTTCTTTATCTGGCTCTTCGATATTCTTTAATACTTCTACAGCTCTCTCAACATAATATGAAAGTGGCTCCATTATACCCACCCCCCTTCAAAAATTTAAAATTCTGAAAATTAAAATAAAAATATATAATTTAATTTATTGTAGGCTTATTTTTAAATTAGGGGTATATAAAGGTTTTTTGTATAGTTGTTTGCGTTATAAGTGGCTAAAAACCTCAACGAAATTACAGCCGTGTGCGTTAGGATTTTAGGTGAAAACTCCTATGGAGTTTTCGTTGCTCGAACCTTCAGTTCGATGGATATAGCTGCAATAAATTTTAAGGGTTGTGCAGGTTATTTCAAATTTTAAGGAAGGATACAGTCAGTGACAAAAGGTATTAAAATGATACAAGGTATAGCCGTTCTACGGAATATAGTGTACTGTCCATAATCTTAAAATTTCAATTTTTAAGCAAATTTAACAAAACTCCAATTTAAATTAGAGTTATGTTAGATGTTATTAAATCGGAGCTCCGAAAGAGCGAAGAGCTACGAAAACCGAAGATTTTCGTTTAATCGGAGCGAAGCGAAGATTTAAAACCAGAGGTTTTAAATTTTCTCGTTTCACTCGAAATGCTATAAAATCACGGAGTGATTTTATTTAATTGTAGAACGGCTATAAAAACGACTGCCTTCCATTAGGAAGGTAGTCTAATCTTCCTTATTCAATTCAGAAAGTTTTGTCACTGACTATAATTTTCTTCTCCTTCTAAACCTCAACTTTTTAGTAACTAATGGTATTCTCTCAACTTCCAATGCATCAGCTGTTGGATACACCTCGGAGATATATGCACTGAATTTAATTTCATATCTTGCCCTTTTCATCTCCTCTATTAAATCCTCCAATACAAACGGATTTAGATAGATTTTATTTTCAACAATTTCAAATTCAACTTCATTATCTCTTAAAATCTCTGCTATCTCTTCCAAATCTTCTTCATTATCAAATATCATAATTCCCCTAAGCAACAAACCCTCATCTGTTATAACCTCATAATCTTTTGCCACGTTTTTTGCCCTGTTTATGAGTCTATTCCTCAACTGGATGTTGTCCTTTAATGAAGATGGACAGTAATTAATTATCATGTTTCCTTTAAAGTTTTCAGACACATATAGGGCAGTTTCTTCACTACCCTTAATAGCTGAAGATATATCATCCTTAACCTCAAACCCTTTTGCGATTAAGGTTTCATAAGTGGTTTCCGAAAACTCCAACTCATTAATGTTTAAAAACTTAACTCCTATTTCATCCAACTTATATGCAAGATTTAAGATTTCCTTTTCCATGTTTGGAATAGATGGGATTTCAACTCCAACATCTTCTATATATTCCATGCAGAGTTTTAACTTATCCAATAGGAGGTTGTAATATTTCTCATCAGCATTTGAACAAAATCCTTCGGATTTAGTTGAATATTCATATTCAACTTCCCTGCAACCTTCGGTTGCAGTGGATGCAGCTTTCTGCTTCGCTCCGATTTCGTTGAATATTTTTGTTGGATGTAGCCTAATTTCATCTAATCCAGCATCTTGCAATTTTTCTAATTTCTCTCTATCTATTAAGTCGGGAGTTGTATAGAGATGGGCATGGAATTTTTCCCCAAACTCGTTCTTTAATGCTTTCAAGTATTCACACGTCCTATTTATCCTTAGGAGTGGGTTTCCTCCAGTTATCCCCACACCCTTACTACTACAAAGGTATGCCTCCTCTATAGCCTCTTCAATAGATGTTATTTGTCTTTCATTGGCATAAATCACGTCTTTACCCTTTCTTTTTTCAGATAGTGGGCAGTAGTAGCAGTTTTGATTACACAAACCAGTAACAAATAAAACTAACTTCTCTCCTCTAATGCAGTATTGACAACCCTTTGGAAGTTCCATAACCACCACACTTTATAGCCGTTCAAAACTGTTTAGTTTTTTGTGAGTATTTGTGAGGATATGTGTGTTTATGAGTTTTCGATATATTTATATAGGACTTTATAAAGATAAAAACGTAGATGGGTGGAGCTTGGGGTCATCTCGGAGCGAAGCGACGAGAACTTAAAAACCGTTAGGTTTTTATGTCCACGACAGGGGCAGAGACACTCTTGTGTGGCTGATGACGCCCAAGTCCAATATGGGTATTTACTCACCAATACCCATATTGGACAGACCCCATCTTGTAATATTCACAAAATTTTAAAAATCAAATCTATACTCGCTTTTATAATAACAGTTTTAAATTTGGAGTAAAGCTCAAGATTTACATTTTTTGTATTTATAGTCGTTCTACGAATTACAGCACTAATCACAATATCAAATTTTAAATTTTAAGTAAATTTAACAAAAACTCTAATTTAAACATAGAGTTATGTTAACTGCCATCTAATTGTAGAATGACTATAACAAACTACTCAACAATTATTCTAAAAGTTAAATTTGCCCCATTTTTTAATTTCTCTACTATCTCCCTATTAATATCTTTTGCTCCCTTATTTGCTTTAATCATCAAAGTTCGTGGGCAGATAAAATCACTCTTCCTAATAACAATATCAGTTGGATGGCTTAGGATTAATCTCTCGTCCCCCCTCCCAATAACAACATCTTTAATGCCTTCAACCTCAATTTCAACGATAATCCTTTTACTCTTCCTTATTTTTTCTTTAAATTCCTCTGGAAAATCTTGCATGGATTTGTCCGCTGAAACCCCAATAATACAATCCCCCCTTGGAGTTAAATAAGTTTCTTTTGTTATTTCCAATGTTGTTTTATGCAAAGCCCTTACGTTTTCATGGCCCTTCGCGTGGATTACAAATTCCATAATCACCACCCTGAAATAGATACAATACACAATAAAATATTATAAAATAGATTATTGATTCACATAAATTTTAAAATATGGAAAAAAAGTATTAAAATAGAAAAAAGAGTTTGCATTTTTACGTTCCTTCTCTCCAATCTTCTAAGTATTTTTTCTGCTCTTCTGTTAATTCATCTATTTCTACACCCATGGATTTTAATTTTAATGATGCTATTCTTAAATCTTGCTCGTATGGGATGCGATAGACCTTATTTTCTAATTTATCATGGTTCTCCAATATATACTTAGCCCCCAACGCCTGATTTGCAAAACTCATATCCATAACTTCACAAGGATGTCCATCAGCACATGCCAAATTAACCAATCTTCCTTCTCCAAGTAGGTAGAGTTTTTTGTCTCCTAATTTATATTCTTCAATGTTATTCCTAACAACTCTAACTGAAGTAGCCAATTCTCTCAAATCCCTCTTATTTATTTCATTATCGAAGTGTCCTGCATTGCACAATATTGCTCCATCCTTCATAAGCAACATGTGCTCCTTTCTAATAACATCCTTACATCCAGTTGTTGTTATGAATATATCTCCTATTTTAGCAGCATCTTCCATCTTCATAACTCTAAATCCATCCATCTTTGCTTCTAATGCCCTAATTGGGTTTACTTCAGTAACTACAACATTTGCTCCCATTCCTTTTGCTCTCATTGCCACTCCTTTTCCACACCACCCATAACCAGCAACAACAACTGTCTTCCCTGCAATTAGTAAGTTTGTTGTTCTAATGATTCCATCAATTGCACTCTGCCCAGTCCCATATCTGTTATCAAATAGATACTTTGTATATGCATCATTAACGTCCATTACTGGAAATTTTAAAGCCCCCTCTCTCTCCATTGCTTTAAGTCTTATAATTCCTGTTGTTGTTTCTTCACAACCACCCATTATGTTATCTAAGAGTTCAGTTCTTTGTGTGTGCAATAAGAATATCAAATCACATCCATCATCTATAATGATATCTGGATTATGGTCAAGAACTTTATTCAAATTTTCATAATACTCCTCTGTTGTTTCCCCTCTCCATGCATAAACATGCATTCCCTTCTTAGCACATGCAGCAGCGACATCATCTTGAGTTGATAATGGGTTGCATCCTGTAATGGCAATCTTTGCTCCGCCTTCCATTAATGTTTCCGCTAAAACAGCAGTTTTTGCTTCCAAATGCAGAGCCATTCCAATAGTTATCCCTTTAAATGGTTTTTCTTTTTTAAATTCTTTTCTAATTAATCCTAAAACAGGCATGTGTTGTTTTGCCCATTCAATTTTTTTCTCCCCTTCTGGAGCCAAATTTATATCCTTCACGTTATACATTCTTTCACCAAATTGATCTTTAATGCTCCTAATCAAATACCTCTTTTGGTTTATATTAATGTTATGGAGGGTGGAAATAATTGAAAAACTTAAATATAATGAACTAAAAAATAGATATGAAAAGCAGTAAAAAACCTGGCATGGTGACAAAAGGTATTAAAATTACTTATTCAATAAAGTTTTGTCACTGGCTATAATACGAACCCCAAATTGAAATAGTTATAACTTCCGATAGATAAATTAGAAAAATAAGAAGGAAAGTTATTCTACATCTCCTCTATCCCTACATTTTTCTAATTTTTTAGGCTCATCATCAAGTGGCTCAAATCTATCTTTTAATTTTTCTAAGACCTTTGGGACTGTTGTATATTCCATCATTCCTGATGGTAATCTGTGTGGTTGGAATGGCCCCATTCTTCTTATAATGTCTGCCATTTCTAAAGCTTTTTCTCTTGCTTTATCGAAGCCCTTATCTGCAAACAAGTCGTTTGGCCCTATTAACATACCATCTGCCAATTGGAATCCTAACGCCATAATTCTTGCAGGCCCATCAAATCTTGAAGGTGTTGCGTCTTCCTCACCAACAGGCATTAATGGACCCCAGTGGCTACCTCTCATCCATCCTGCAACAAAGTGTGGGTTAGCAAATGGCTCTAATATTTCCCCAACTGCTGGGAATCCACTTTGTGCCCTTACAACTGCAACTGGGTCGTCTTTACCAACATACTCCCCTGCAATGTAGTTTAATTTCTCAGTACTGACAACTGCTGCAATTTCATTATCTCTTCTTCTATAAACTCTCTTAATTGCATATCTTTCAACATCCCCAATCAATGCTAATAATGAGTATGTCTCTTCTGGGGTGTTTAAAATAACTTTTTTGCTGCCTATTACGTCGTGAACTTCAAATGCAAATCCACTTGTCATTGATGGGTCAAATACTAAACCTGCTGTGTTAAATGGGTCAGCAAATATCTTGTATAATGGCAAGTTAAATGCCGCTGGGTCTGTTTTGTCACAGCAGAATACGACTATTGGTTCGCTTGGTCTCTCAACGAACTCCATTTCTGCACATCCTGGACCCAATCCTCTAACATTTCCAGAGAAACATTCTGCAAGTAAATCTTGTCCTGCCCCATACAATTTAAGTTCTTTTGCAATCTTAGTTGCTTCTTCAAATGCGTTCCATGCTAATTTGTGTATTTTTTCGTTATCTACTCCCATTTTGTGTGTCATAATTAAATCTACGTCATCCCCACATCTTGTGACATAATAGTCAATTATTAATTCATCAACTGCCTCCTCTAACACACCTTCACAAGCTTCTAATAAATCCTCTGGTGCTAATGTGTGTCCACATAAACCACCGACATCTGCCTTAATTACACTAACAGTTATTTTGTTGTTATCCATATTTCTCACCTCTATGCACAACTTAAATTTTATTTTTTGCTTAAATTTTATTAATTATTATATTATGCCCAGCATTTAAATAATCTATACATCATATATAAAAATTTGTTGTTTGTTATGTATTCGAAGATTATTGTATTTAAATAAAATAATTTACATTTATTTTCAAATGAAATATTTTCCTTATAATTTTAATTAAGTTTTCAACCATCGACTACAAGTTTATTGGAGGTAGTTTCATGAATGTTTTAGATAAAATTGTAAAGGATACAAGGAAAAGAATAGAATTAGAAAGAGGAAGGAATATATTGAGAGAATTGGAAAATTTTATCAAAGATCGTGAACTTGATGAGTATATTGAAAAACATAGCAAATTAAAACTATCAAAAAGTATAAAAAAAGCGAAAGAAACAAGAAATCCAATAATTACAGAAATTAAACCATCATCACCATCAAAAGGAAATATCAGAAGAATTAAAGAGGAAGATATTGAAAATATAGCAAGAGATATGGTTGAGGGCGGATGTTGTGGAATTTCCATCCTAACTGAGCCAAAATATTTTAATGGAAGTTATAGAAATTTGATTATAGCAAGGAAATTTAAAGTTCCAATACTCTTCAAGGATTTTGTTGTTGATTTTTATCAGATCGACATAGCAAAAACCATTGGAGCAAATATAGTGTTGTTGATGGTTTCTGTTTTAGGGGAAGATATTGGAGAGTTCTTGGATTATGCTCATGAGAATGATTTGGAGTGTTTAGTTGAAACACATAGCGAGGAAGAAATTGATATTGCATTAGACAGTAATGCAAAGATTATTGGCATAAATAATAGGGATTTAAAAACACTCAATATTGATTTAAAAACCACGGAAAAATTAGCTCCATTAATACCAAATAAAAAGATAAAAATAAGTGAAAGTGGGATTTATACAAGAGACGATTTAATGTATGTTCTAAAATATACTAACTGTGCTTTAATTGGCTCATCAATAATGGAAAGTGGAAATATAAAAGAGAAAGTTGAAGAATTATCAAGAAAATAGTTTAAAATGGTGAAAAAAATGAGAGGGAAGGATTTAAGGCCCATAATTTGGGATGATGACAAAAAGGAATTAATCTTAATTGACCAGAGAAAACTCCCACATAAATTAGAATACTTTACCTGCAAAACTTATGAGGATGTTGCATTTGCGATAAAGGATATGGTCGTTAGAGGAGCTCCAGCGATAGGTATCTCTGCTGCCTACGGGATGGCTCTTGCTGAAATTCATGGGGAGGATATTGAGAAGGCATATAACACATTAAAAAACACAAGACCTACTGCTGTAAACTTATTTTGGGCATTGAATAGGGTTATGGATGCTTATGATAAGGGGAGATCAATCCTTGAAGAAGCAAAAAAGATACATGAAGAGGATATAGAAACTTGCAGAAAAATTGGGGAAATTGGGGAGAAACTTATTGAAGATGGGGATACAATTTTAACCCACTGCAATGCGGGGGCTTTAGCATGTTCCGCCTATGGGACTGCCTTGAGTGTTATAAGATTTGCACATTACAACAACAAAAAAATTCAAGTTATAGCAGATGAAACAAGACCAAGATTGCAGGGGGCTAAACTCACAGCATTTGAGTTAAGTTATGAGGGCATTCCAGTAAAGGTAATTCCTGACAACATGGCTGGCTACTTAATGAGTAAGGGGATGATTGATAAAATTATTGTTGGGGCAGATAGGATTTTGAGTGATTATCATGTATTCAACAAGATAGGGACATACTCACTTGCAATCCTCGCCAAATACCACAACATCCCATTCTATGTCGCAGCACCATATTCAACGTTTGATTTTGAAAGCAAAGTTGAAGATGTTATTGTTGAGGAGAGGGGAGAAAAAGAAGTAGCATATATTGATGGAGTTAGGATTATCCCAGAAGGAGTTGGTGTTTATAACTATGCATTTGATTGCACTCCACCTGAGTTGATAACAGCTATTATAACTGAAAAAGGAATAATATATCCAAACGAGAAAAAATAGTACCATATCCCTTTTAACGTTGAATTTTTAAAATGGAATTGATAGTCTTAATATTAAATAACTACAATCTTAATGAAATTAAGCATATAAATAATGCTTTATTTAAAATTTTACGCCTGATTTATTGCCCTTTTAAAAATTTTTGTTGTAGTTAATTATACGGCAAAACTTTGTTTTGCCATAAAGTTTTCTAAAAGTTTATTTACCTCAACAAAATTTAATTTTGAATAAATATAAACCACAGTAATTTTCCATGAAGTATTTTTTCCACTTATTAATGTCCGAGACTATAAATAACGTGAATTCTGCAAACGACTATAAAAAGTACCGCAAGTTATATATATGAAATCGTCTCAATCACAATAAGCCAATAAAACTGTTGGGTAAGAATGTTATTATTTTTGTTATATATTATATTAATCAAAAATTAATATAATAATTTTAAATCATCTTAGTAATTCTTACCCAACAGGCCCTTTGGGCTGGGAACCGTCGGAAAAAAATTGAGGTGAAAATATGGCAAGACTTCACTCAGATAGAAGAGGTTCCTCCGGTTCAAAGAGGCCTTTAAGGAAAGAAGTTCCTGAATGGGTCACTTTGAAACCAGAGGAAGTTGAGGAGTTAGTAGTTAAATTAGCAAAAGAAGGATACCAATCAGCAATGATTGGAATGATATTGAGAGATACCTACGGAATACCTGACGTAAAATTAATTACTGGAAAGAAAATCTCACAAATAATGAAAGAACATGGTGTATATCCAGAAGTTCCAGAAGATTTACTTAACTTAATGAGAAGAGCAGTCAACTTAAGAAACCACTTAGAACAGCACCCAAAAGATTTACACTCAAAGAGAGGATTACAATTAATTGAATCAAAAATCAGAAGATTGGTTAAATACTACAAGAGAAAAGGAGTATTGCCAATGGATTGGAGATACACACCAGAAAAAGCAAGATTGTTGGTCGAATAAACTGGTTAATATCATCTTACATTATCTATTTTTTTCTTTTTTATTTTGGTATTGTATATTGATTAATTTAAATTAATAGTTAAATAAATACACAACCAAAAATATTATTGGGAGGCAATAGTTGTTTGTGGAATTTTTGGAATTTATTTATATATTTAAAATTCCAAAAAATTAAGTAATAATTCTTAAATTTAAATAACGCTTTATAACATTTTAAAATTCATTATAGTCATATCCAATACCTAACGCAAACAACTGTAAAAATACTCTAAAATTAAGGATTAATGCATTTGGTGATGTTATGAATACCATTGGAGACATGTTTAGGGTAACTACGTGGGGAGAAAGTCACGGAAAAGCCGTCGGAGCTGTTGTTGATGGATGTCCAGCAAATTTGCCATTATCTGAAGAGGATATTCAAAAAGAACTGAACAGGAGAAGGCCAGGTTATAGTTTATTCTCAACACCAAGAAAAGAGGAAGATAAAGTTGAGATACTCTCTGGGATTTTTGAAGGTAAAACCACTGGAGCTCCAATATTGGCATTAGTTTATAATAAAAATCAGAGACCTAAAGATTACAGCAAAATAAAAGACACCCCAAGACCAGGACATGCAGATTTAACATACCATTTAAAATATAGGCATGTAGATTATAGAGGAGGGGGGAGAAGCAGTGGAAGAACAACCATAGGAAATGTCATTGGTGGAGCAATAGCAAAGAAACTTTTGGACTATACTCACAACATTAAGATTATTGGATATGCAATAAAGATTGGTAAGATTGAAGGAGATTTCAGCTATTATAAAAATGAAGAACTCTTTAACAATATGGATGAAGATTCCCTAAAAAATCTTATTGAAAGAATTGAAAGCAATCCGTTAAGATGCCCATCATCAAATGAGAAGGAAATGGAAGAGTATGTTTTAAATGCAATAGAAAATCAGGAGAGTGTTGGGGGAGTCGTTGAGATAGTTGCATTAAATGTGCCTATAGGTGTGGGAAACCCAATATTTAATAAATTGGATGGAGAGTTGGCGAAATCCTTAATGAGTATAAATGCAGTTAAAGGTGTTGAAATTGGGAGAGGGTTTGAGAGTGCGGAGATGTTTGGAAGTGAAATGAATGATGAAATTTATTTTGATGATGAGAAAAACATAAGATTAAAAACCAACAACTGCGGTGGGATTTTAGGAGGAATAAGTTGTGGGACTCCAATTGTTATTAGAATTGCCATAAAGCCAACACCTTCAATATCAAAAAAGCAACACACAATTGATTTAAGAACCCTTGAAAATGTAGATATAGCAATTGAGGGTAGGCATGACCCAATAATAGTTCCAAGAGTTATTCCAGTAGCGGAATCTATGGTGGCAATAACTCTTGCTGATTTAATGATAAAAGGAGGGTTTATACATCCTTGTAGGCTCTAAACGAAACTTTTAGAAAACTTTATGGCAAAACAAAGTTTTGCCGTATAATTTTTATCCAAACAGGCAATACTCGTTCATTGTTGTATCCTGAAATTATTTCGTTGTTCATGTTCATGTTATCACCTCTTTATTACATTTGGTATTTTCGAAGTATACTTCGTATGGGGTTTTAAAACTTAATGAGCGGTGTGGTTTTATTTGGTTGTGCCATTCAACGAATTCTTTCAGGTTGTTGAACTTGTCCAGTCGATATTCAACTTCCCTATTTATTCTTTCAACTTTTCCTATCGTTTGAGGGTGTCTGATTGAGGTTTTTATATGCAAAATTTCCCTTTCCATTAGGAACTTCTGAAATCTCGAGATTCCACCCCTTGCAGGGACGAATTGGGTTCCATTGTCAGTTAATATCTTTTTCGGCGTTCCATGCTTTTCAAAGCATTCTTCTAAAGCCGAGATAACAACGTCGGTTGTAGATTCTTCGTAAATTCCAGCGTGTAGGATGAATCTACTGTGATCATCAATTATTAACAGGAGATTATATCTAACTCCATCCACATTTACGATTTTAAAATCCATCTGCCACATTTCGTTAGGTTTTGAAGCGCTGAATCGCTTTGGCTTTTTCTTTCTTTTCTTCTTTCTCTTGTGGGTGAGGCCGAATTCCTTCAGTATAGTATATATACGATATAGTATATATACGATTGTGTGGAATATGTATATTGTGCTTACTCTCTATGTATTTCTCTAAATGCACTGCACTGGTTCCTTTATACTCCTCAACTGCTTTAAGAACTAAATCAATTTCTTCCTTCGATATTTTCTTTGGCTTTCTACCCCTACGTTTTATCTTTGGAATTTCTCCGGTCTCTTTATATTCTTTCCATATTTGCTGAACTCTGCGGGGAGTTACTCCAACTTTCTTAGCTATACGGCTGGTTTCAAAGCCCTTTTCTTTCCATCTAATGATTTTCCTAATCTTTTTATCGTTAAGTTTTGCCCCCTTCATATTATTCTTATTATTAACATTCCTCTTTTTATTACCTACTGATGCGAAATAATTTCGGGATACCACAGATAAATTTTTGAGAATAGCAGAAGTTATTGTTGTTTTGGTTTCATAGATTTTATAATTTCTATGAATCTATTTAATACTCTATCTCTTAATCCTTCAACAAATTTCAAACTTCCAGCACATTCATGCCCTCCGCCATCCAACGATGCCTCAGGAATTTCTTCCATAAGTTGCTCAACAATTAAGTTCAAGTTAAAGTCATACCTCTCATGGACAGCATCTGTAGCCCTCACAACCCCAAAATCAGGTCCATAGGCGAGGGTTATTATTGGTCTATCTTCCCCAAACTTCTGAACCATGTGGTCATGAGCAAACCCACATGTTTTTCCTGGGGCAGGGAATGTAAATTTGTGAGCATGTTTCTCCACATCTAAGAGATTCAATACAATTCCATTTTCGAGTTCCATTGTTTTTATTGATGGGAGGACTGCTCTCATCTGCCTATCAACCATCTTCATTGCTTGCTCGTATAATATTTCTATTAACCTTTCATGCCTTGCAAATTCCTCATTATTAACCCCTAATATATCATCCACAATACCCTTTCCATCCATGAATCTTAAGTAGAATGCCTCAAAGTCCATACACAAAGATATCTTTTCTAAGTATTCTCTGTCGTAGGTGTTTCCTCTACCATATTTTTTACTGAGTTCATTTAACCTTTCAAGTGCAATTTTTACATACTGTTCTGCCTCTTCTCCTTTCGCATGATCTCCAACAACTGCAATTCCTGGAAGATGCTTAATGCTCTCTGAGACGTTTGGGTTTATCATCCTTGCTATCTCGGTTGATAAGACCCCTGCTGTTAGGTTGCTGTCTCCACCAACTAAGTAAGGATTAACATGGGCATCAACGAATTCATCAACCTCAACTTTTCCATCAACAACTTCCCCTGGGAAGTGGTGGTCTATAACTATAACCTCAATACCATAGGCCTTTGCCTTAGAGATTGCTGGGATGTCCTCATCAGTACTTCCATTATCAACTAATATAATCAATGGCAACTTCTGCCCAAATTTCAAGTGATCTTCAATAGAGAATACTAAATCCTTAGTAACGTCCTCTAATTCATAAAATGGTGCCTTTGATGGTCTTCTTTTGAAGAAGTGCCACTGAGCATCTTCATCTATTGCAAACTCCTGTATTATTGGGAGTATTGCCCTCTCTAATGCCAATCCTCCACAATAACCATCTGTATCAGCATGGTGTCTTATTATAATTGGTCTTCCATCCAAAATAGCCCTTCTTATTCTTTTTGCAACATCTGCCATTCTTGGTCTTAATTTTTCTAAGACCTCACTTTTTACTAAGAATTCTATATCCCTTGCAGGTTCTGATTTTCTCTCTATTTCTGCTTCAATCTTTTCTTTAACTTCTCTTGCCTCATCTTCCTCTAATTTCCTCAATCTAATCCTTTCAATTTGGAGTTTTCCTTCTCTTATCGATACCCTACCAATAACATCAATTACATCCCCAACTTTGACCTCAGGGTGTGCCCTTAAACCAGCAATCTCTATTGCCGCAACCCATGCAACATCAGTTCCATCTGTTACTGTAAATACTGTAGGGCCGGGAGTTTGGACAATTTGAATAACTTCTCCCTGTATATGGACAACTTCATCTTTCATTTCTATGATCTTGCTTGTTATGTTTTTAATTGGTGATAATGGAACTTCTTTTTCTAATTTAACTATATTGTAGTTGGTTATTGGTATATATCTAAAGTCAATTTCCCTCTTCTCTGGCCTAACATCTGTTACTTGGACAATTACTTCATCCCCTATGTTAAAGTCCTCCAATCTCTTACCGACCATCTCTCTTGGTCTTAAAAGACCCCTTGTTTGTTCATTTAATGAAATAAATACTCCATACCTTTCAATTCTTGTTACTATACCCTTGTAGAACTTTCCAGTTTCTATGTCACTAAATGTGCAAAGTTCATCAACCTCATAAACATTCCTTAAGTTCTTTCTTCTCTCTTCCTCTTCTTGCTGACATTTAGCACATAGTGTTTTGTCTTTATCTTGAGGATACTTTCCAATAACCCTTCCACATTTATCACATTTTACTATCTTTCCACTACCTCCACAAAAATCACAGACATCATAAACTGGAACTTTACCTGTTCCATTACATTCCTCACATGGAACTTCTGCCAATTCTAAATCATACTTTGCCCTTTTTGATACATTTTTTAAGTGCGCTTTTGGATTAAACTCCTCAACATACCCAGTTCCTTCGCACACAGGACATGGCTTGTATCTTACAATTTTTTTTCCAGTTCCGTTACAGATTCTACATTTCTCTATCATGATTATCCCCGTGATTATAAATTTTTGATCTAAATTTTTAAATTAAAAATTAGCATTATAAAAATTGCGCAAAAAGATAATTATAGTTGTTTGCCTTACAGATGAATAAAAACTTCATTAAATTATATAAGGGATAATTAACCTTTATTTGGAATTTTACAATTGATTTATCATCCTTTTAAAAATTTGGTTGTATCTAAATCCGTACAAGAAAATTGGCAAACAACTATAGAAAACTGGCTTAATGAAGTTATAATGGAGTATACGATATATTATTGAGTTTGAGCAAAAACTCTACAAAAATTTATCTCAGTTTGTTCACATAGATTTTAAATAGATTTTAAATAAAATTATAACAATATTGAGATTTATACAGTCAACTATATTTTAAACTTTATGTGTAGGTTTTGCAAAAAAATTTATTGGCTTAATGTTCGTTAAAATTCAAATAGAAAAGATGACCAAACAACATTATATCCTCATACAGGTTTTAATACTTTTCTGCGAAATCATCTACTAGGCCTGCCTCTATGCAATAATCATAAAAATACTCTCTAATAATCCATAGTGCATACTTATATTTATTTGAAAGTTCTAAGGCCTTTTTTATTGTTTTTTTGTTTCCTCTCTCGAATATTTCCACAACAATAGATTCTATAATTTCAACAACATCCCTATCTTCATAATCAAAATAATCAAAATTTGCAATCTCCTCTAACATCTCCAACAGCTCGTCATCACGTGCATTTTTAATAAATTGGTTTCTTAAAAAAGATTTGAATGTATAAATATTTTTTCTTTCAACAGGAATAAGTTTTAAGATTGCCTTGCCTTTTTCCACTAAGTTATCTTCCTTTCCAATTAAATCATCCCAAAGATTATGTTTTAAAATTATGCTCTTTAAAATTTCCAAAATTTCTTCTTTTGGTTTTTTGCTGAGAGAGTTAAATAATTCATTTCCATCAATGTAGTTGTTGTTTTTATATGCCTCAATTAAAGCATAGGCATGTTTACAGTTGTATTTGTATGGACATGAGCAGGATCCAAAATAGTTGCTCAAATCAACTTTAACATCATAAACATCTCCACCAACGACCTCTCCATAAAGAAAATCCTCAAATTTCACGCAGAACTTAACGAGCCCATTTTTGTAGTATTCCCTTCCCCTTTCAACAATTTTATTATCGTAATGCATAATATCCCAAAAATAAAAATTTTTTAAATCATAAATGCATCAAAGACAGTATTCCAACACCAAATATGAATGCTATGATAAATGCAATGATAAACATTACAACCACTTCCACAACGATTGCCATCAGCCATGCCAAAAATGCTTTAGACCAGTTTGTATTGAAAATTACCTTTATCACCCAAACATAAGACAATATTCCAAATACAAAACTTAAAATTCCACCAATTACTGGAACTGCTGAGAATATGGAAGATACTATAAAAGACAAAATTCCTCCACCAACAACAGCTACAATGGCTTTTCCCAAAGACACATCTTCTATATTTGCCAATTTGCATCCGAAGTACAAAAAGATTCCTGCTATGATTAATGCTATAAATATTATTCCCAAAATCAAGATTGATAAAATTGATAAAACAAAAATCCCGCCCATTCCCATAAAAAATTTCCCCCTAATTTTTTCAAGATTTTGATAATATTTTTAAGAATACTGGAAGGATATAAAAAACCCCAACAAAGCCTGCAATAAAGCCAGTTATAAACCTCAATTCATTAAAACTTTCCCTTAATCCGATGAGTTGAGTAGTTCCATCAATCGCCATTGGAGTTAATGCGATTATTAAATACCATTTTGATGGTGTCTTAAAATCTTCCAACCTTTTTATAAAAGGATAAATTAACATCCCAATCAAAACTCCCGTATAAATACCAAAGCACCTTGCACAAACAGCCATCTTATGTCCAAAGATGAAATAACTCCTTTGTGGAAGTTGATGACATATCGTTGAATAAATTGTATATATAAAAAATGAAACCCATCTGAAAACTTCCGAACCCTCCCCTAAATATGCAGTATAAGGTGCTAAAAAAATTCCAGCATAAAAAATTATAAAAGAAATCAATATTGTGGCATAGAATTTCTTCAACATATAATTGCCCTACCTATTTTTTATAACAACATACAGAATTCCACCAACTGCTCCAAGAATTGCCCCAAATATTGCCCC
The DNA here is from genome assembly GCF_000214415.1 of Methanotorris igneus Kol 5. Taxonomy (NCBI): domain Archaea; kingdom Methanobacteriati; phylum Methanobacteriota; class Methanococci; order Methanococcales; family Methanocaldococcaceae; genus Methanotorris; species Methanotorris igneus. The sequence continues at coordinate 400,829 of NC_015562.1, read as the reverse complement.
ACTAATCAACCCTATAGCCAAAGAACCTGTCATTACAAATGCTTTAACTCCTCCAAACATTGACATAAATGATGTCGCTATAATGAAATTTAATATTGCCGCAATAACTCCCCCTATAACTCCACTAACTGCTCCAACAAGACCACAATTCTCATAATCTAAACTACCTCCAGCATTTACGTAAAGATGAGATGCAACTGCTCCCCCGACAATATAGCCCAAGCAACAAAATGTTCCTAAAACACCATTAACAATACCTCCAATAATCGAAGGATTTAACATTTTTTCTTTGTCAAAAGTTACCATTGGTATCCCTCCAATTTTTATAATATTAATTTTTTCTAAAGTTGTTTAAATAATTTTTCCGTATGCATCATATAAAGACCCATTAACTACTGTATAAATTGGAAGTCCTTTAACTTTCCAACCTTCAAACGGTGTGAATTTTGCTTTTGATTTGAAGTTATCTCCCCTTATCTCCCCCTCCATATCTAAATCAACTATCGTTAAATTTGCCAAATTCCCCTCTCTAATCTCATTATCAATATTAAATATCTTTGCGGGATTTTCCGAAAGCATTTTAGCAGCATCGAATAATGAGATGAGTTTTTTACTTACTAAATTAAATACTAAAGGCACAAATGTCTCAATTCCAGGAATCCCAGAAGGGCAGTTTTTGGGCTCATTGCTTTTTTCCTCATAAATATGTGGGGCATGGTCAGTAGCGATGATATCAACATCTTTGTTTACAATTCCTTTAATTAGGGCTATATTATCTTCTTTTGTTCTTAGTGGTGGGTTAAATTTCCCTAAACCTTTCAAATCTTCAGCCATATCCATATTTAAATATAGATGGTGTGGAGTAACCTCTACCGTAATTTTGACATTTTTTAACTCTTCTCTTGCTTTTTTTATTAAATATAATCCCTCTTTTGTTGAAACATGGCAAAAGTGGATATGTGGTTTGTATTTTCCAATTTTATCAATAATTTTTAGGTTTTTTATAATTTCTTTAATTGCTTCAACTTCGCTTTTTTTATCCCTTATTTTGCAATGATCTGTCCAACTGTTTAAGGAACATCTCTTTAAATTCTCCTCTATTATGTCCTTATGCTCTGCATGTATGCAGAAAAGTTTGTTTTGATTTAAAATATCCTTTAATTTTGAGTAATCACTTATAAACAAATCTCCAACTGATTTAACCATAAAGATTTTGTATGCTTTCGCATCCTCAACGGTTTCTAAGTAGTTATTTTCAGTAACCCCAAAGTTAAACTCAATGTTTATTTTGCTCTTTTCTTTGCCTTCTTTGTATTTTTTGTAAAAAAGTTCTTTTGTTGTTATTGGGGGCTTGTTATTTGGCATATCTATGGCAAAGCAGACTCCTCCATTTATTGCTGCCTCACTTCCAGAGATAAAATCCTCTTTCTTTTCCTCTCCATATCTAAAATGAACATGGGCATCAATAACTCCGCTAATGACAATTTTATTTTTTAAATCAATGGTTTCTCCATTATATGGTATTGATTTTCTAATTTTCTCTATTCTTCCATTTTCCTCATCTATTAAAATATCCCCTTCAATTATTTTGTTGTTTTTGATTATTCTACAGTTCTTTAGCAGCATTTTATCCCGTTCTTGTTTTTAAAAAATTAAAATAAACTTATTTAATCAAAATTTAATCATAAAGTATAAAGATAATATCTGAACCTGAATTTATCCCACTCTTGTTTTTAGGGATATTAATCCTTGTGGTCTAATTAAAAGCACCAATATCAGTATTATAAATGCCACTGCTGGCCTATATCCAGTTGATAACCCTAATTCAGATAACAATACAACTCCAATGTTCTCTGCCAATGCAATTATAAATGCTGCTAAGAACGTCCCATATACGCTCCCAATACCTCCCAATACCACAACAGCAAAAACAGGCAATAGAATTTCCCATCCAAAAGTTGGAATTACCCTCGTGTTTGCAGCAAACAACATTCCACCTAAGCCCGCTGCCCCAGCACCGATAAACCAAACCCACAAAATAATCTTATCAACATTTATCCCAGAAGCCATTGCAAGTGATGGGTTGTTTGATACTGCCCTCATTGCTTTACCAAGTTTTGTTTTATGCAGTATTATATGGAAAATAATGATAAATGCAAATGCACAAATAATCTCTAAAATTTCTAAATTGGTTATCCTAACTGAGCCAATCTCATAAATATGCCTTACAATTCCGTAAGTTTTCATTGGAGCTCCAAAAATTTGTTGAAGGATATGCCTAATTATTAAACCAACCCCAATAGACGCAATCATCAACTCAACACTATTTGCCCCTCTCTTTTGTAGGGGCTTAAAGACTAACAAATAACCCAAAATTCCCAATAATCCCGTTAAAATAAAAGCTAAGATTCCTCCGCCAACTAATCCAAGATTCAACATTGTTACTGCAACAAGACCAACATATGCCCCAAAGGTTATAAACTCAGCATGGGCAAAGTTTGCAAACTTTAAAAGTCCGTAGGTCATAGTTAATCCAACCGCTACAAGAACATAGACACTTCCCAACACAACAGTATCAACCAAAATTTGAGCAATGTCCATCTCATCACCTAAAAATTTTAAAATTCCAAAATGTAAAATAACTTGTAATGTTTTTTATTATTTCTTCCTAATAAAAATTGTGGTATATTTTTGCCATGATTTATTGAATATAAAAAATAATCTAAAAATAATTTAAGAAGCAATAAAATAATTTTAGAATTAAATCTTATTTAGAATTAAATCTTACAGCAAGTGTGGTGGAACAATATCCTTAGCAATTAAATCTGCGTAGGTTTCTCTCTCCCTAATTAAATAAACACCCTTCTCATTTGTTAAAACCATTCTTGGTCTTCCTCTTGCGTTGTAGTTGTTTGCCATGCTTATACCATAAGCTCCAACATCCAAAATAGCAACAACATCTCCAACCTCTATTGGAGTTAATTCTCTATCCTTACCCATAACGTCACTACTCTCACAAAGTCCTCCAGCAATATTGACTTTTTCTTTCTCTCCATCCCTTATAACGCATGGGGTAATCTCATGGTATGCCTCATAAATTGCAGGCCTCATCATATCATTCATTCCAGCATCTATCATAATCCACTTTGCAACTGGTGTCTCTTTTATGTGGTGAACTTTTCCAAGTAAAACTCCAGCAGTTGCAACCAAACTTCTTCCTGGTTCTAAGATGAGGTTTGGCATTTCTACTTTGTCTTGGTATTCAAGCATTGTGTTGATTATTGCATCTGCTAAATCATATTGTGTTGGGATTTCTTTATCTTTGTAGTATGGAACTCCTAAACCTCCTCCTAAGTTAACGTCCTCAATCTCAATTCCTTCCTTCTTCAACTCAACAACAAAATCCATAACTTTTCTTGTTTCTTCAACAAATGGGCTTATGTCGGTTAATTGGGAACCAATGTGACAGTGAACTCCAACAACATTGACATTCTCCATTTCCAATGCCATTTTTATTGCCTTCATTGCAATTCCACTTTCAACATCCAAACCAAATTTGTTCTTCTTTAAACCTGTTGAGATTTTTGGGTGTGTTTTTGGGTCAACGTTTGGGTTTATCCTAAATGCGACATTTGCAACTTCTCCCATTTCCTTTGCTGTTTCATTTATCAATATAAGTTCGCTTATGCTATCTACGTTAAATGCTCTAATGTTTGTCTCAATTCCCATTATAATTTCTTCTTTTGTTTTGCAGTTTCCGTTGAATACAATTTTGTTTGATGGTACTCCTGAGAGTTTTGCTATGTAGAGTTCCCCTCCACTTACAACATCTGCTCCACATCCAAGTTTTGAGAGGAGCTTTGTTACTGCTAAATTTGCATTTGCTTTATATGCGTATGCAACGATAAACTCTTTGCCCGTCTCTTTTTCATATATCTTAAATGCATCAACATATTTTTCATAGTTTCTTTTTATTTGCGTTTCACTCATTACATACAAAGGAGTTCCGAATTTTTCTGCTAATTCAACAGCATCATGTCCATCTATCTTTAATCTTCCATTTTCAATGGTTATCATGTCGTTCCCCAAGAACATCCTACCACCCAAATAACTTTAATTAAAATTCATGTTATATCTTTTTATATCTTTTAGCCATATAAATTATTTGTTTGCGACTTGCGGTGTTCCAAAAATAAAATTTTGGTAATAAAATATTCTGAAATCATAGCGCTGTCCATAATCTTAATCATTTTTAAGCAAATTTAACAAAACTCCAATTTAAATTAGAGTTATGTTAGATGTTATTTGGATTATTAAATTGTAAAGTAGCTAATACTTCAATATTGCTCCTTCATCAGCGGATGATACCATTCTCGCGTATCTTGCTAAGTAACCTTTTTTAACTTTTGGTTCTGGTTTTTTCCATTTTGCTAATCTCTCTTTTATCTCCTCATCAGACAATTCAATGTCCAATCTCTTATTTATCATGTCTATTTTTATAATATCCCCATCTTCAACAATTGCTATTGGACCTCCTGCCATTGCCTCAGGAGAGACGTGCCCTATACAAGGCCCTCTACTACCTCCACTAAATCTTCCATCAGTAACCAAAGCGACACTGTCATCTAATCCCATTCCACATATAGCAGAGGTTGGAGCAAGCATCTCTCTCATTCCTGGCCCGCCTGCTGGTCCCTCATACCTAATAACTACAACATCCCCCCTCTCTATCTCTCCACCAAGGATTGCCTTTATTGCTTCCTCCTCACTATCAAATACCTTTGCAGGCCCCTCATGTTTATACATCTTTGGATTTACGGCTCCTATTTTAACAACTGCTCCATTTGGGGCAAGATTTCCTTTTAATATCCTTAAACCTGCTGTTTTATGAACTGGATTGTCTATTGGCCTTATTACACTGTGATCGATGTATTTAACCTCACTTATGATTTCTTTTATGGTTTTTCCACTAACAGTTAAGCAATCTTTCCTTATCTTTTCCTCCAAAACCTTCAACACTGCTGGAATACCTCCTGCCCTATGCAAGTCAATCATGAAATGCTCTCCACCAGGCCTTAAAGATGCTATGTGTGGAACTTCCTCGCTTAACCTATCAAAGTCATCCAATGTTATAAACTTAGGAGCAATTTCATTTGCAATTGCTGGGATGTGTAAGGTGGTGTTTGTTGAACCTCCCAATGCCAAATCAACCAAAATTGCATTTTCAAAGGCCTCTTTTGTTAATATATCTGTTGGTTTTATACCTTCTCTAACCAAATCAACAATTCTCATTCCACTTTTCTTTGCTATCCTTATTTTTTGGGCATCTACTGCATGAGTTGTTGCACAATATGGAAGAGAGAGCCCCATTGCCTCTGTTAAACATGCCATACTATTGGCTGTAAATAATCCTGCACAGCTTCCAGCCCCTGGACATGCACATTCTTCAATTTCCTTCAACTCCTCCTCAGTTATCTTTCCTGCACTATACTGTCCAATCCCTTCAAATACACTAATTAAATCATATTTTTTCCCTCTCAACTCACCAGGAAGCATAGGCCCTCCGGTAACAACAATAAATGGAAGTCCTGTCCTTATTGCTCCCATTATCATTCCAGGAACGATTTTGTCACATGATGGAATTAAAACAAGACCATCAAACCCATGTGCCTTTGCCATGCTTTCTACTGTATCGGCAATAATCTCTCTTGAAGGAAGGGAGTATCTCATCCCCTCATGCCCCATTGCAATACCATCACATATTGCCATTGTGTTGAATTCAAATGCTGTTCCTCCATTTGCATATATTCCCATCTTAACTGCTTCTGCAATATTTCTTAAATGTATGTGTCCAGGAACAACTTCTGTAAAACTGTTAACTACTCCAATAAAAGGCCTATCAATCTCCTCATCTGTGTATCCGCAAGCTTTTAATAAACTCCTATTTGGTGCTCTGTTTATTCCTCTTTTTAAGTTATCACTTATCACTCTATCACCAAATTAATTTGATAAAGCATAATAATTAAAAACTTTATATAGAACTTTCGCATATACATTTGAATATTTAATTATAATCACTACATTAAATATTTATATTGCAATCTTATACTATTATGTTTGAATTAACAAATAAATTTGTTTATGTTAAAAAAGAAACGTTATATATTATGAATATACTTCACTATGAATATATTCCACCTCCTGCCTTTCCAAAAACGGAAAGGTGGTATTTTATATAATAAATAACTTATTTATGGATTTCGAAGAATTCCAAGAGGTCAGAAACGGCCTCTTCGATAATAGGGGAGTTTCATAGGAGTTTAGAAAAAAATCAAATCGAATAATTACTAAAAATGCCATAATCTCTTTACGTTGAGGGTCTTTTTCATAGTTAATCCAAATATTTAAATATATTTGCGAAACCCTTATTTTGTAAAATTTACCATATCTTTATAACAGTGAATTTAAATATTTATCGATTTGATAGGAACTACTGTAAAATAACTTTAAAAAATTTTGCACACAACTATAAGCTTTAATTTTTCAAAGTCATAACGGGGGAATATGAAACGGAAGAACTATAAAAAATACAAGAGGAGGAAAAACTATAAGACATATAAGAGACGAAAAACTAGAAAAAGTGTTTTAAAGAGAATATTTGGTAAAATAAACACATTTGCATCACTAATATGCATTGGAATTTTTGTAGGAGTTTTGGGAATAATATTAATAGGAAATCATGAAAACAAAATTGAAAGTAATAATGAATACTATGGGATGAATGATAAAAATAAATATGTAATAAGCGAAATAACAAATGCTCTAAACAAAAATGAACTTCAGACAATATCTCATTTGGCTTCCCAGTTGAAAGGTAGGGATATATCAGAATCTATATGGAATATTATACTATGGGAAGAGGAAAATATAAAATATGACTACCCCGGTAAGCATCGAATAGGACCTTATGTCAAGTATCCTTCTGACACATTAGAATCATCGAAAGGAATTTGCATCGACTATGCAGTTCTAACTGCAGGATTGTTATTAGACATGGGATATGAGCCATACATAATACTGATAGATGAAAAACATGATTCCGGACATGCGTTTTGTGCCGTAAATATAAGTGGAACATTATATGCATTAGATCAGCATGCTCCAATTTATGATATCAACACACATATTCATCATTTGATGTTGAATCATACAATTTCCCCCATATTTGAAATTCATTATTTCAAATTATGGATTGAAAATGATGACATAAAATACAAGTATGGCAAACTGTATTATAACAATCCTAACAATGTTTTGACCCGATCAGATAAAGAAAAAATAAGTAAAGATATTATGAATTACTTTATTTCAAAATATCCCAATCTAAAACCCGATAAGACAATTTCTAACATGGAACATGAGAAATATCTCCCAAAAGGATATTCTTCGGGATTGTATATTTATATGCCATTTGATGCACTTTATCCAGCATTTGGAAAATATTATGGTGCGTGGTTGGATAGATGTTTCACAAAGGAAGATGAATTACGCACACCCATAAACTTTAGAAAATATAATCGAATATGGGTCAAAGTTGATAATAAAAGAATATGGGTCTATCTGGCTAAAAAATAAACTAAATATGTTTTTAGTTAAAATTATTCAAAGTCTCAACTAAGACTATTCTACCACCAACAATTTCGTAGGCGTCATAAATAATGGAAATGGCACTCTCTAATAGATAACTTCCAGTAATTTCATTCCAAAACATTTCATTTTTTCCCAATTGTCCAATTAAATAAACAGGAAACTCTGTTTTATCTTTTAAAATGCCATCTAATTTTTTCAATGTTTTCTTCGAAACATCTTCAACAATTTTTAAAATAGATAATGTTAAAGTAAAATAGCCCAAAATGTCGGTAGTTCCTTTTTTTATAACTAAATATGTTCTGCTTTTGTTTATTTCTTCAAATAAAATAGAAGAATTTTTTAGGAAATGTTCCACATCAGTGTTTATAGAGCATTTAAATGTATTGAGTAAATTTTTAACTTTTTCTTTACCATATTTGTGCAATAGAAGTTTCAAAGGGATTATAACTGCATCTTCTCCGCCCATTCAATTCCCTCTTTTAAAGCCTTTCTTGTTCTAACCCTAACATTTTCAGATATGAAAGGTTCTTTTGATGGCTTAGTTAACTCCTCTAGCACCCATTTAGCAGTTTTTTCATCTTTAATTACACAAACACCTTCTTCTAATAATGTTGCCATAATTTCACCCAATTTATTTCTTATAGATAATTATGCCTTTGTGTATAAATAAATGTTTATCTTGATAATTTCCTATTTGGATAGTGTAATTTTTAAATACTTTGAAGTATTAAAATAATAAGTATCAAAATTAAAATATAATTTAAAACTTAGATTTCTCTAATTTTTAGGGAGGTTTTATTTTGAAACCAAAATATGCATTAAGGAAGGACATGGTTGCAGAATTTACATTAAACAAATCATTTAACACTTATAGAGGTAGAGTCATAAAAGCCGATTTTAATGGGCCCTTAGAAGGAGTAGTAATGGTAAATAAAAAGGAACATGTTTATTTTTACCCATTACGTGCTTTACACATGATAAGACCCCTTAATTGCATTCCAACTAATGTAGTTCCAAAAACTTCTCTACCAACAAACCCAAAGAATGTGCATGTTAAAGAGGCACTATCTCGAATCGTTGGGAGAACATTAAAGGTCTGCTATAAAAATCCAAAGACGTCTTATCTTGGAAGATTGTTGGGCTTTACAAGGGGAGTCTTCTCTTGGACGTTAGCTTTGGAGATCCATGGAGAGACCGTTTTGTTAATTAACCCATCTTATATCTCATACTATGGTACAAAATGGATTTTACCAAAGAACAATGCCCCATTCAAACCACCGAAATTGATGAATTTAACAAAAACTACAAACTATCTAAAAAGATGTCTATTGGATGAAGTCAAACTTGAACCAAATTATCCAAGAATAAATATCGAGGATAAGGTCTATCTCTATCCTTATGGCATAGTTTCTAATGATAAGATTTTAGCAGACCATGTAGCAACATTACTCAAAGAACAGGGGTTTATTATTGACTAAAAATTAAAAAATGTATTTAATTTAACATAATAGAACAAATAAAAACCAAAATTACTATTATATTTCTATTTTACTTTTGAATCTACAAAAAAGCCCATAGAGTTTTTTATTTAATCTTGTAAGATTTTATTTTATCTATTTTTTAATTTAAAAATCAGAAATTTTCAAAAATTTAATTAAAATATCAGAAAATTCCCATCTATTTTAGCACCGAATAGTTTATATATGAGAAATCTTTATTTAATTTGAAATTGGTTAATTATAATCATTTATAACATTGCATAAATTAGATAATAAAGAAATTATCGGAGGTGTCTGCCCTGAACACAGATTTAAGTTGTATTCATGCTCCTTTTAGGGTTCCAAACACTGTTTCATTGGTTGCGGGTAGTGCAGAAGGTAAAACACCATTAAACGCTTTTGATAATGCATTATTGAAAGCGGGTATTGGAAACTTAAACTTAATTAGGATCAGTAGTATCATGCCCCCAAAAGCTGAAATCGTCCCCCTCCCAAAAATCCCAATGGGCTCATTAGTTCCTACTGCTTATGGGTATATAATAAGTGATGTCAAAGGAGAAACAATCGCAGCAGCAATTAGTGTGGCAATTCCAAAAGATAAGGAATTATGTGGATTAATTATGGAATATGAAGGTAAATGTAGCAAAAAAGAGGCAGAAAAAACAGTCAGGGAAATGGCAAAAATTGGTTTTGAGGAAAGAGGATGGGAAATTGATAAAATCGTATCTATTGCAACAGAACATACCGTTGAAAACATAGGATGCGCTTTCGCTGCTGCGGCGTTGTGGTATAAATAAATTTAAACTTAATTAACTATATTTTCCCCAAAATCTTTAAAAATTATTGCCAAAATATAATAAATATTAAAAAACTTAATAAATTAAACATTAAAATTAAAAATAATTAAAAATTATTGAGATAAATGCAATAAAAAACTAAAAGGGGGTGATTATGTGAGATATTTGGGAAAGCACCTCATATTAGAATTATGGGGTTGTGACCCAAAGGCCTTAGATGATCAAGAAGGTATAGAAAAGATGCTCGTAGATAGTGTTAACGCCTGCGGAGCTACATTAATTTGTATAAAAACACACAAATTTTCCCCCCAAGGTGTTACAGGAGTTGCTGTTTTAGCAGAGAGCCATATAAGCATTCACACATGGCCAGAGTTAGGTTATGCAGCAATAGATGTATTTACATGTGGAAGTCATGTTGAGCCAGCGAATGCATTAAAACCAATAAGGGAGTTTTTAAAACCCAAGCACTTAGAAGTTTTAGATGTTAAAAGAGGAATAATCTTAGAGGAGGGAAAGTGAAATGAAATGTCAGTTGTGGTTCTCTGAGTACCACACAAAAAACTTTGCTTTATCTTTGAGAGTTAAAGACGTTCTTTTCACAGGAAAGTCAAAATACCAAGAGATTCAAATCTTAGATACTTACGATTTTGGTAAGGTATTAATTTTAGATAACACATTCCAAACAACCGAAAGAGATGAATTTATCTACCATGAGTTAATATCTCACCCAGCACTATTCACTCACCCAAACCCAAAGAAAGTTTTGGTCATTGGTGGAGGAGACGGAGGAACTGTGAGAGAAGTTGTAAAACATGAAAGTGTGGAAAGAGTCGATTTTGTTGAACTTGACGAGATGGTATTAGAACTCTGCAAAAAATACATGCCATCACTCAGTTGTGAGATGGACAATGAGAAAGTTAACATAATTATTGGAGACGGAATTAAGTATGTTGCAGAGTGCGATGAAAAATATGATGTAATTATTGTTGATTGTCCAGATCCAGTTGGGCCAGCAGTTGGATTGTTTGAGAAAGAATTTTACAAAAATGTATTTAAATGCTTAAATGATGACGGAATAATGACACAGCAAACAGAGAGTCCGCTCTACAACTTGGACTTAATTAAAAAGATATACACTTACTTAAAAGATGCTGGATTCAGTATTGTTAAGCCTTACGTATGCTCTATCCCAACATACCCAAGTGGGTTCTGGTGTTTTACATTAGCATCAAAGAAATATGACCCATTGGATGTTGATGAAAACAAAATAAAAGAAAAATTGAAAAACATACCTACAAAATACTACGATGAAGAAGTTCACAAAGGAGTGTTCTTATCATCTCCAAAATTCTTAAAAGATGAGTTGAAAAAATAAAAATGGCTTTTTTGACTTTATTTACTCATCAATATTTCCACAATTCTTTTTCCACTTTTTCCGTCTCCAAATGGGTTTTTCCAATCTCTTTTTTTGTTTAGCATTAGTTCAACAGCGTTAATAATTTTATTTTTATCATCCCCAACTAAAATATTGCTTCCAACTTCTAATGTCTCAGGCCTTTCTGTATTGTCTCTCAAAGTTATGCATGGGACTTTTAAAATGCAAGATTCTTCTTGAACTCCCCCACTATCTGTTAAAATTAACTCTGCATTTTTCTCCAATATTAAAAACTCCAAATAACCGATTGGCTCAATAATTTTTATTTTTTTGTTGCTTTTTAGTTTATCAAATAAATTAAACTCCTTCAACCTCTTCTCAGTTCTTGGATGGATTGGGAAAACAATATTTTTATCATAAATTTCTGTTATTTTTGTTATTGCGTCTATTATATTTTTTAATCTTTCTTTATTGTCAACATTCTCTGCTCTATGAAGGGTCAATAAAAAATAGCCTTCTTCATTGGAGATGTTCTTAAAAAACTCCTTTATATGCTCATTTTTTTCTGCAATCTTTAAATTCTGCAAAGTGGCATCTACTATCGTATTTCCAACAACAAAAATTCTATTTTCTTCAATTCCTTCCTTTAATAAATTATTTTTTGCCTTTTCTGTTGGAGCAAAGAGGTAATCGCTTATATGATCAGTTAAAACCCTATTTATTTCCTCTGGCATATTTTTATCATAACTCCTCAAACCAGCCTCAACATGAGCAACTTTTATCTTTAATTTTGATGCCGCCAAAGCTCCTGCCAAAACAGTATTCGTATCCCCTTGAACAATAACAACATCTGGTCGCTCTTTTAAAAGAACCTTCTCAATCTTAATAAGCATCCTTCCCGTTTGCTCCCCATGTGTTCCAGAACCAACGCCTAAATTATATTTTGGGTTCGGTAGATTTAGTTCTTGAAAAAATATCCTATCCATATTCTCCGAATAATGCTGGTTAGTATGGATAAGACTCCAATCCAAATTCCTCCCTTCCAATTCCCTAATGATTGGTGAGAGTTTTATAATCTCTGGTCTTGTTCCTAAGATTATTGAAAGTTTCATTTTATCCCTCATATTCCTTGGTTAAAACTTCCCTTATTTTCTTTGCTGTTTTTTCACCAATTCCTTCAACTTCCATAAGCTCATCTTCCTTTGCTGTAAAGACTCTCTCAACGGTCTTGAAGTGCTTTAATAAATTCTCTGCCAATTGTGGTCCAACATCTGGCAAACTTTCCACTATAAACCTCTGCTGCTCTTTTAGAGACATTGCTGTTTTTCCATATCTTACATAAACCCCTCTTTTCTCTTTTATTTGTTCCTTTTCAGCCAATTTTATTAATATATCAACGGTCTCTTCTATATTTTCTGTGAATATAATTGGAATCCCAAAGTCCAAAATTATTGATAATATTGCTCCCTTTATGGCATTTTCATGCAGTCGGAAAAAGTTTTTACCCTCCACAATTAGGATTGGTTTTTGATATTTTCTCAAATCCTTCAATTGCATAAACAATCTTTTATCTATTATTGAATTTACAAAATCCTCTGCCGTCTTTCTCTCCACTGCAACCCTATCACTTATTATGTAATCCCCAACTTCCAATACCTTAAACTCCACTTTTGCCTTATCTGCTAACAACCTTCCAACGTGCCTCTCCCTAACATCCACAATAATCTTTATTTTTTTAGCTCCTTCTACTTTTATCTTTTCTATTTCTTTTTCTTTCTCATCATCTACTTTTTCTAATAGGGTTTTTTCCTTTGTTTCTTTTGCTTTTATTTTGAGGAGTTCTAATATATCTGGATATATGCTCTTTTTGGTATCTTTTTCTGTTTCATTTTCTTCTTTTTTCACTTCTTTTGTTTCATTTACTTCTTTTGTTTGGATATTTTCTTCTATTTTTTCTTTTAATTGTTCCTCCCTTGTTTCTTCTAATGTTTCTTTCCTCTCCTTCAATTTCTTATTTAATATCTTCTGCATGTTTTTTAAAATTCTCTTCATGTTTTTTTCCTTAGCAATTGCAGATCTATAGTAGATTTCATCCACTGTGCCTTTTGCTATTAAAATTATCACTATTCCCCCTTCCCCCCTTGCAGCCCTTCCCCTTCTCTGAATAAATCTAATCTCCGACGGAACTGGCTCATAGAATATCACATAATTCACAGCAGATATATCAATTCCTTCCTCAGAGACACTTGTTGAAACCAAAACATTTCCATTCTTTTTAAATTCCTCCAATGCCTTAATTTGCTCTTTTTGGGACATTCCTTTTCCTTCTCTATTAGATTGTCCAACGAATCTTATTGCTTTTATTCCCCTTTCATTTAACAACCTTACAATCTTATCAACTGTATCCCTATATTGGGCAAAAACTATAATCTTCTCATCCCTATTTTTCTTTAAAATTTCTTCAACAATTTCTACCAATTTATCAAATTTTGGGTGTTCTATATCTAATTGCCTTAAATTATTCACCACCTTTATGATTCTTTCATCATTAACAATGGATTTTGCTGATTTTGTTCTTTGGTTGCTTAGTCGCTCTATGTAATTTAAAAAAACTCCCCTTCCCTGAGTCTCTAAAACCTCCAATGCATGGAAGAGTTTTAATGCCTCTGACGCAATCCTTAAAAGTTCATACTTCTCGTCCCCATCCAATGCAAAAATTTCCTTTTGAAGTTCGATAAGTTCTGTTTTTGTCAAATTGATTGAATTTATAACGCCAGATTCCTTTAAAACTTTTAACCTCTCCTTTAAAGCATCTTTAATTAATTTTAAACTCTCCTCAAATTCTTTTGGTAGAGGAACTCTTTTTGGGATTATCCTAACTTTTGCAATATATGGTTTTACGTCCTCATCATCCTCCGTCCTTATTTCAACATGCTCAATTCCTAAATTTTCACAGACCTCCAAAATTCTATCCATATCAGAACCAGGAGATGCAGTTAATCCTAAAACGTGAACCTTCCCTTTAAATTTATTTGCTACAAAGGTATATGAGTGGTTTCCTGTAGTGTGATGGGCTTCATCGGCAATGAGCAAAACAAAATCATCCACATTCAATCTGCCTGCAATTAAGTCATTCTCCACAATTTGCGGTGTAGCAATGAATATCTTCCCCTCTTTCCAAAGTTCCTCTCTTTTGTTTGGCGGTGTTTTTCCAGTTAAGACAATTATTTTATCTTCATCAATATTCAGGAAATTCCTCATGCTGTTGTAATGTTGCTCAACTAATGGTCTTGATGGGGCAATTATGAGAACTTTCCCATCCTTCTTTGATAAAATTCCTGCTATTGTTAATGCTGCTATCGCTGTCTTCCCCAATCCTGTCCCCAACACACACAATGTATTCTTTTTTAATGCACTCGCTACAATAACTTGCTGATAAATTCTTGCCTCAATAGTATTTGGTTTTATTAATGGATGGGTTATATACATAAATATCTCCCTTGATTCTACTTAATGTTACATTTATGTATGGTTGTTCGCGTTAATAATTGGTTATAACCACCAATAAATTTAAAGGTGGAATATAGTTGTGTGCAGAATTAATATACGGCAAAACCTATGGGTTTTATCATTTAATTTTTAAACTTATTTATACGTTAATGAATTTCCAAATAATTGTTATCATTCATTAAAATTTGAAATAATACATTAAACCTTAGAAATTTACCAACGATATATTTCCAAATTATACGGCAAAATCCCTTGGATTTTGCCAAAAAGTTTTTAGCGCACACGACTATAAATCCTGCATTGACATCAGAATGGAATATAATATAACATTAAATAACCGTAGTTCCCGTCAAACATAAAAGGAATGCACTTAGCAGTATCTATTAGGTTCTTTAATAGCATATATTAAATTTAAATTTTCTAATTTTGCTTTCTTGCTTCTATATGGAACCTTTAAAAAAGATTTCATCCAAAGGGATGCACTGCTTCGCTTCGCCCAGCAGTACTACTTAACTTTTTTAATATCGTTATTAATTTTTCTAATTATCTTTTCTTGCTCCTTACGAACGAAGTGAGTAAGTCGTAAAAATTCCGAAGGAATTTTGAGATTATAAAGGGGTTTTTGTAGATTTTAATTTTTCTTTTCCCATTATCATTTGGTTGGTGGATTTTGGTATTAGAAAATTGGGAAAAAATATTACTAATTTTTTCAAATTAAAATTGAGATTTTTGGAATATTTTAGTTGTTTATTGGTATTTATATTGTTTTAAGTTCGGATTGGTTTTAAAGCTAGCCCATTATAACAAGGATGGAAACATAGAGTTATTCTTCATTTTCTTCTTCTGGCTTAACCCTTGCAACTGTTATATATCCAGTATGCCCAATCATCCTTGTTGATGGCCTAACTCCTTTTTCACTAATTTCTATCTCTCTAACAAGACATTCATAAGTGTGGATGTCAAAAAACCCATGTTCCTTCAAAGCTTCAACCGTCTTTTTTGCCTGCTCTATGTATGGAACATAAGTAGCTATCCTCCCTCTTGCTTTATTTAGAGCTTTTTTTGCATGTGGAACAACATTCCAAGGATCTGGTAAATCCAAGACAATAACATCCACATCCTTCTCTTCGATACCTTTAGTTACATCCCCTATCTTTTGAATAACATTGTATAAGCCTTCTTCTTCCTCCGAATTTTCATCTTCATCTACATCTCTTTCATCCAACCCAATAATTTTTTGATTCTTCCTTACTAACCCAGCAATTTCTAAATTCTTTCTTGCAACCTTTGCAAATTCGGGTCTTTTTTCGTAGGTTATGACTTTTCCAGTTTTACCAACAGCGTTGGCAAGGTATATGGTTAAAGCACCAGAGCCAGTACCTGCCTCAACAACGGTCTCCCCCTCACGAATACCTAAATGGGTGATGATAAGTCCAATATCTTTTGGAAGTAAAGTTGTTACTGTCCTCTTCATTTTTTTAACGATATCGTAAATCGTGGGCTCAACCAAATAAAATTCATGCCCTTTATGGGATTTTACAATAACACCTTCCTTTTTTCCCTTTAAATCCACTACACCCAAATCGTTTCCAAACCTCTCTAATTTTTTGTCTATTAGATATTTCTTCCCTCTTTCATCAACAAGCATCTTTTTTTTCATCATCATTTCACCTTCTCTTTCAATTGTTAAAAATAGTACTCTAACAATATTCTTAAAAATTTTAAAAATTGTTTAAAATTTTCTTCCAAATCTACAATGTTTTCTTAGAAAAGTCTATCAAAAATGACTCACTTATTTTATATAATCTAAGAGTGTTTTTACTTTCTTATTTTCTTTTTTATTTTCTTCCAATATTCTCTTTGCTGTCTTCCAACTTTTTCTCGCAATTTTTGGGAGTTCCCCAAACTCCTCCACATATTTCTTTAAGAAATTTATTGTTTTTGGATCTGATGGATAGCCACTACCGATCTCTCCATATTCTTTCTTATAGCTTTCAATTATTTCATCCCTCGTAACTTTTGCAATGATTGATGCAGCTGAGACAATTGGATATTTTTCATCCGCCTTATGCTCTGCTATTATTTTAGGACTTTTATCAATCATCTTAGCCCTTAGCTGGTTTGCGAAGGCCTTTGCATTACTACTACATGCATCTACGTATATTTCAAAATTTCCCTCAATTTCTTTTAAAAATCCATTTGCTATCTTTGAGAATGCATTTAACTCAATCTTATTTAAACTCTTAGTTTTCATTAATTCGTCTAATTTTTCAGGTTCAATTATTATTGTCTTTACTTTTCCCATCTCCCCTATTAATTGGAATAATTTTTTCCTTTGGTTCTTTGTTAATTGTTTGCTGTCCTTTACACCCAAATCTTCAAGTTCTTTAATTTTATCTTCTTCAACTGCAACACCTGCAACCACCATAGGCCCCAAAACAGGTCCCCTTCCAGCTTCATCTATGCCTATTATAATTTTTTTATCTTCCATTTTACCATACCAACCATCATTAATTTTTTAGTTATTTTATAGTCGTATGCGTTAGAAGGGTTTTTTGGCAAAACTGAAAGTTTTGCCGTATGTCTTTTGGCAAAATCCAAGGGATTTTGCCGTATATCTTTTGGCAAAACCTTTAGGTTCTGCCGTATAATTTGGAATATGGCATTGGTAAATTTTTAAGGGTTAATGTGTTATTTTAAATTTTAATGAATGCATAACAATTATTTGGAAATTTATTAACGTATAAATATAATGGCAAAACTCTGAGTTTTGCCGTATATATTTCGCACACGACTATAGTTTTTGCCTTATTTTAATATATGCCTATTCGCAAAATTTTTATATTTTATTGTAATTTGATTATTTATGTTTCATTCTTTTTTGTATCTTTCTTAAGCGAACCAAAGTTTTATATATAATTTTGTTTATTAGTGGATTAGTAAGTGTAAAAAATTAATCAAAACAAGTAAAATTTTAATGAAATTTTTTCTAAGAATTTTGTTTAGCTACTAAAAATTAAACAAAGGGTGATATGATGGCAGGAACAAAGCAAGTAAACTTGGGTTCATTGAAAAAGGGGCAGTACATCATGATAGATGGAGTTCCATGTGAAATTGTAGATATAAGCGTATCAAAACCAGGAAAACACGGAGGAGCAAAGGCAAGAGTTACAGCAATCGGTATCTTTGAACCAATTAAAAAAGAATACGTAGGACCTACAGCATCAAAAGTAGAAGTTCCAATTATTGACAAAAGAAAAGGTCAAGTTTTAGCATTGATGGGGGATTTAGTCCAAATTATGGACTTGGAAACATACGAAACAATAGAACTTCCAATTCCAGAAGATATGGAAGGTTTAGAACCTGGTGCTGAAGTAGAATACATCGAAGCTGTTGGAAGATACAAAATAACAAGAGTTGTAGGAGGCAAATAATTCTTATTTTGTCTTTATATTTTTATTATTTTGATTTATTCTTAAAATTTTAACTAAAATTTTAACTTTGTATTTTTGAATATTTATCTATACCTAACACTTATGATAAATTTTAAAATTAATAATAAAAATTGTGCAATTAAAGATTTAGGGATAATATGCTTATTGTAGATGTGAATCATGGGGCGTTGGATTTAGCAAGAGAATATATTGAATTGGGATACAGCGTTGATGTTTGGGATATATACGGGAAGTTGGAAAAAGATAAAGATTTTGCAAAAAACTATAAAGACATAATTTCGAAAGTAAAAATCATAAAAAAGGATGAAAATATCAACTTTGATAACTATGATAAGATTATTGCTCCAATTCACTGTCCTATTGAAGATGATTTTATCTCATTCCATGATGCAGTATCAGAAATTGTGAAGGAAAAATATGGCAACATACACAAAAAATTTATTGAAGTTACTGGAGTTAAAGGAAAGACAACAACAACAGAAATGATAAACTTTATTTTGAAGGATGATTATGAGGTTTTTTTACACAACAGCAATAAAGGTTCAATAGCCCCAACTTCAATATTAAATGTCCTTAGAGAGTGCAATGTTGACGATATTGACTACTTTATCTTTGAGGTTTCACTTGGAATAACATCATGTGGATACGGAGTCATTACAAATATCGTTGAGAACTACCCAATAGCAAAAGGCAAAAGAAACGCCCTAATAGCAAAGATATCTACCCTAAAAAATGCAGATAAAAAATACATCAACATGAAAATTTTAGAAGAATATGGTTTAAAATTAAATTTGGAAAATTTGTTTGTTATAGATACAAATAAAGAAATAATATCTAAATATCCGTTGAAGTATAAATTTGACGACTATATTGTTGAGTTTAATAAAAATGTCTTTGGCATGCATCTTGTGGAAAATTCAATCTTTGCCATAAAGGTTTGTGAGAATTTTATTAATACTGAGGATATAATTGAAAAAATAAAGAACTTCAGAATAAACAGTAGGATGAGTGTAGAAAAAATAAAAAATAGATATATTGTCAAGAATATAAATCCCGGACTTGATGTTAAGGCAATTGATTATGCAATAAAGGATTTTTTAGAGGTTTTTGGAGTTAAGCAAAATCCTTCAGAACCCCACATTAAAGATGTAGTTATTATTGGCGGTGATTTTGGTATAACCTGCGAGGAAATAGATGTTAAAAGATTGGCTAAGGTTATAGAAAAATATAATGCAAACTTTATATTTGTTGGAGATATTGGAAAAGAATTGAAAAAAAATTTAGACAAATATCCATTCTATTCTAAAATAGATTTGGATGAATTAGATGGGAACGTTTTAGTTATAATCAGGAGTGCTATCTCTTAAACTATCTCTTAAAAAGTATAGTCGTTTGCGGAATTCTTTGCATTATAGTCGTGTGCATTAAAAATTGAAATATACTTTTTGGCAAATTTTTTAAGATTAAGTGTATTATTTTAATTTTTTGGCAAAACCTAAAAGGTTTTGCCGTATATTTTAAGGAAGAATAAGAGTTATTTAAAAATTCATTAATGTTATGTATAGTTTAAAAATCCACTGCAACCTTCGGTTGCAGGGAAGTTGAATAACCTACGGTTATTCAACTATTCCGCACACGACTATATTCAACCACGACAAATTTTTGAAAGAACATAAAATTATTATGCAAAATTTCAAAATAAATTATGCCTTTATAATTTCATTGAAGATTGTAGTCATTTGTAACGCAAACGACTATAATCATACCTATAAATCCCACCAATTTTTTCTATTTTCTCCTTTATTAACCCACAAAATACCAACTTATGCAATTCAGAGAAAAACTCACTCTCTGTCATCCCATGCTCTTTTGCTATTGATAAAAATGTCCCCCTACCTTTAATAATCTCATACTCTTCAATAATCTCCAACAGAGTACTCTTAACAGGGATATCTTTTATGAATTCTTTTAGAAGATCTCTTTTACATATTTCTAATTTTTCTTTTATCTCCTTTAACTTATCTGGTGGAGCATAAACACCAACATCCCACAATCTAATTTCAGAAGGTTTTAGACTTTTTGCAAGTGGGGAAACTTCATCTAACCTATATCTCTTATCATCTATGATAATTGTAACGCTATGTTCTTCCATTTTTGGGTAATCTGGGATATCTAAGAATACACTTGTGCCCAAATACTCTGATAGTTCTTTTTCAAGATTTCTCACATCTTCCTCATCCATCGATATTAAAACCCATCTTTCTCTTGGAGTTAAGTCAGTGTATTTGTATGTTATTATTTTTTTGAATAATCTCCTCTCATCAATCATTTTCATTAATTTATTCTCCTCTCCCTCGCTATTTCTCAATGTGTAAATTAAATCAATGTCATCCATATATGCTAAATCATTTATGCCAAATAATTTGTCCTCCAACGCATACATTACGGCCCTTTTTAGCATAGTGTCTGCAATCCTTGATGTTGGGTGCATATAAACGGTTGGATACATTTGATGCCTTGCAATTAAGAGGGATTCGACGGCATGAATTCCTTTCTCCAAAATTCCAATTCTCAATTTTCCCATCTCTTCATAAGTTACGATACTTCTCATAATCCTCGGCAAATCAATAAGCCCATAAGCAACCCCTGTATGATAGCTATCCCTCAGCAAATAATCCATCCTATCGGCATCAACATCCCCACTAATTATCTTTCCTTCAAGCCCCTTTTTGTTTAACACATCAATAATTTCTTTATGAGAATAATTCTCAAACTCCATTTTTTTAATCTTCGCCTTAGCCACTTGCTCATGGTCGTATCCACAAATTTCTAATGTATGAGAAAATGGAGGATGCCCTATATCATGTAATAACGCAGTTATTCTTGTTAATTCTACATCAGCATTTAATTTCTCCGCAATTTCACCAGCAATATACATAGTGCCAAGAGAATGTTCAAACCTCGTATGATTTGCACTTGGATATACCAAATACGTTAATCCCGTTTGTTTTATATTTCTTAACCTTTGAAGGTCTATAGTATCAACTAACTTAATTTCTTCATGGCTTAATGGAATATCCTTGTGAATTGGATCCCTAATGACCTTTTTGTTGTTGCTAACAATCATGTATGTGAATATATAATTAATGACTATATAAACATTTTTTGTATTAATAGATTTCAATGTATTGATTTAATGATAGATAAAAAATAAAATTAGAATTTAAAAAGAGTTTTTATAGTTTTAGATAAAAAGGTTTGGAATATTGGTAGTGTTAAATTTTCTGTTTATTTACTTCTCTTAAATTCTTATCTAATTTTCTACTTTTTAGATTACTTCTCTGTTGTCATCTTTTTTCTTTTCTTTATATGTAACTGCTGTAGTTCTTCCATATTCTTTTGCTAATTTTTCATACAACTCCATATCTTCTTTACTTACTGATGGTTTGATTTTCTTCAATGCCTCTTCAAAGTGTCTCATCTCAACTTTCTCTGCGTTTATGTTTTCTCTCAATGCCAACATTGCTGCTTCTCTACAAACTGCTTCAATATCGGCCCCAGTGTAGCCCTCTGTTTTCTCTGCTAATTTCTCTAAGTCAACATCATCTGCAAGTGGCATTTTTCTTGTGTGGACTTTGAATATAGCTAACCTTGCTTTCTTATCTGGTGCTGGAACGAGGACGATTCTGTCCAATCTTCCAGGTCTAAGTAATGCTGGGTCAAGGATATCTGGTCTGTTTGTTGCCGCTATGACAACAACGTCTTTAGGCTCCTCTAACCCATCCAATTCAGTTAACAATTGGTTAACGACTTTTTCAGTTACACCACTATCATGTCCAGAACCCCTTCTTGGAGCAATACTGTCAATTTCATCGAAGAATATGATACATGGTGCTGTTTGTCTTGCTTTTCTAAATATTTCCCTAATTGCTTTCTCTGATTCCCCAACCCACTTACTGAATATCTCTGGACCTTTGACACTTATGAAGTTTGCTTCACTTTCATTTGCTACTGCCTTAGCAAGTAATGTTTTACCAGTTCCTGGTGGACCAAAGAGGAGAACTCCTCTTGGTGGTCTGATACCCATTCTTTCAAATACATCTCTGTGCTTTAATGGCCATTCAACGGCTTCCCTAAGCTCTTGTTTAACGTCCTCTAATCCCCCAATATCATCCCATTTAACATTTGGAACCTCAACTAAAACTTCCCTTAATGCTGATGGTTCTACTTCCTTCAATGCCTCCTTGAAGTCATCCATTGTTACCTCTATACTATCAAGAACCTCTTTTGGAATTTCATCTTTATCCAAGTCAAGGTCTGGCAAGATTCTTCTCAATGTTTTCATTGCAGCCTCTTTACATAAAGCTGCTAAATCAGCCCCAACAAATCCATGTGTTACGTCTGCAAGGTAATCTAAGTCAACATCTTTTGCAAGTGGCATGTTTCTTGTGTGTATTTGTAATATCTCTTTTCTTGCATTTCTGTCTGGGACTCCAATGACAATCTCTCTATCAAATCTTCCTGGTCTTCTCAATGCTGGGTCTAATGCATCTGGCCTGTTTGTTGCTGCTATAACAACAACTTGTCCTCTGCTTTCAAGTCCATCCATCAATGTTAAGAGTTGGGCTACCATTCTTCTTTCTACTTCACCAGTAGCTTCATCCCTCTTTGGTGCAATTGCATCAATTTCATCAATGAATATAACTGATGGAGCATTTTCTTCTGCTTCTTGGAATATCTTTCTTAAGTTCTCTTCTGTCTCCCCAACATACTTACTCAATATCTCTGGACCGTTTATTGAATAGAAGTTAGCCCCTGCCTCATTTGCTACTGCCTTAGCAAGTAATGTCTTACCAGTTCCTGGTGGACCAGCAAGGAGAACACCTTTTGGTGGCTCAATACCTAACCTCTCGAATAATTCAGGATGTCTCATTGGAAGTTCTACCATTTCTCTAATTTTTCTAACTTCTTCTTTTAAACCACCAATATCCTCATAAGTTACACTTGGAACTTTACTCTCTTTAATTTCTTTTACAGGTTCTTCTTTCAACTCAATTGTTGTAAATTCTGTTATTCTTACTGGTCCTTGTGGGGAGGTATTTACTACAATAAATGGAAATGCTGTTCCTAAAACACCTATAACTACCCTTGAACCTTTACCAACGACTTGTCCCAATAATCTGCTTTTGACATACTCTTCAAATCCACCACTAAACCTAACTGGTTGCATTGGAGCAAGCACTACTTTCTTAGCTTCTCTAACCTCAACTTTTCTTACTTTAACTTTATCTCCAATACCTGCCTTAGCATTCTGCCTTAAAAGACCATCAATCCTTATAATACCCTTCCCCTGGTCTTCCAAATAGCCCCTATATACAATAGCATATGCTTTACCTTTACCTTCTATCTCAATAACGTCTCCCGGCTTTAAGCCAAGTTCTTCCATTGTTAATGGATCAATTCTCGCTATACCCTTACCTACATCTCCCTGATATGCCTCAGCAACAATTAATTCTTTTACAGTCATAATCTCCCTCCAGATTATTTTTGAATTTATTTATACTTTATTTACATCATGATATTAATTTAATATTATACAATACTTTAATAATTATATCCAGATTATTTGTCAGTAATTTTTAAGATGTTATAATATACCGTTGATGTTCTATATAAATTTTTCGGTTTTGTGTATTATTGATACACAACTAACAACATTCATAATGACATCCCCATAACATACATGATGAACTTTGATTTTAGCACCTCCCCTCCCCATTCAAATACTCACCATATGGAACCAATAATATCTTGAAAAACCACAATTTCTACATCTAACAATAAGTTTTGATTCAGTTACTAAAATATCCTGAACGCTATCTTTTTTACAGTTGTAGCAAGTTACTTCCTTTTTTAGATCCCAAATATCATATTTAGATTTTTTATTCCTTTCAAGTTCTAAAATATTTTCTTCTTCAATAGCAACTCTCCTTATTAGATAGTATCTTGTTGCCCCACAGTTAGAACATTTAACAAAGGCCTGATTGGTATATATCTCAATTATCTGGTCGGCATGCCTTTGGCAATGGTAACATTTAGTTGGGTAATTTAAGACCCATCTTTCAACACCAGTCATAACATCTCCTCCTCTAATATAAATTTATATCAATTTTAAGTATTTAAAAATTTCTAAAGAAAAATTATAGGTATGGTTATCTCCCAAAATAACAATGATAACCAACCAAAAAATAAAAAATGAAGGTTAGAAAATACTTCGAAAATAAAAAAGTAAGATATAGATTATTTTAGATTTAAATGGTTTATTATTGCATTTTTCATGACCTCAATGTTTGGCTTTTCATTTGTCCAAATCTCAAATGCAATAGCTCCTTGGTAAATCAACATACCCAATCCATTTATTGCTTTTGCACCGGCTTTTTTTGCTTCCTTTAAAAGAACGGTCTCTAATGGGTTATAAATCAAATCCATAACAACCATATCTTTGTGCATTTGCTCTGCCTTCACAATCGGCTTAACGTCAACATTTGGATACATGCCTATTGGTGTAGCATTTATTATTATGTCAATTCCATCCAAATTTGCATCTAATCCTGAATATTTAACCTCTTCCTCAGTTTTGTTTAATTTTTCCCTTATCTCCTCTGCAAGATTTTTTGCCTTTTCTACGGTTCTATTTGCAATTATTATGTTGTTGTTCTTTGCAAGTTCAAATGCAACTGCCCTTGCAGCCCCTCCAGCCCCGTAGATGATAATGTTCTTATTTTCAACTTTTTTTCCAATTTCTTCCTCTAATGCCATTCTTGCTCCTAAACCATCTGTATTATAACCAACTGCCTTGTTATTCTCTATTTTTATGGTATTTACTGCCCCTATTAATTTGGCATTTTCATCTATTTCATCCAGATACTTCATAATTTCAATTTTATGGGGAATGGTAACGTTAAATCCAACAATACCCATCGCTTTAGCTCCATCAATAACATACTTTAAATTTTCTGGCAACACATCAAAAGCTAAATAAACATAATTTAGATTTTTATCCCTAAATGCTGCATTGTGCATTATTGGTGAAAAGGAATGTTCTACAGGATGCCCCAACAATCCAATAAGTTTTGTCTTTGCATTTATCATAGATACCCCCAAATTTTTTTATGATATATTCAATTTCCAAAATAATTAAATATTAAATTTTGATTAGGTTGCTATTTTTTGGTTTTAAAAAACAAAAAATAGAAATATTAAATATTGATAATCATGCATTGGAATTTGAGATGCATATAAAAATTATTTTACTTAAATCTCACTTATCAAATCTCTTATTGCTTTTTCAACATCTTTCGCCTTGACTACACCAGATGCAAGTAAAACTCCATCTGTTCCAAGTTCCAATGCTGCTTTTACATCACTTCCAGTTGATATTCCAGCTCCACAAAGAATTTTGACATCCTTGTTTATTTTTCTAACTTCTTTAACTGTTCCTTCAACAATCTCTGGGTTTGCTTTGGAAACAGGAATTCCAGTTCCAATTAATTCTGGTGGTTCTATGGCAATGTAAGTTGGATTTAATGCTGCAACGGCTTTTGATACATTTATGTTGTTGGTGCAAACAATGGTCTCAAGTTCCAAACTCTTTGCAATTTCTATGGCTTTATCAATGTCTGATAAGAGCATATTTCTTTCTGAATGGTTTAACAAAGTCCCTTTAACACCACAATCCTTAATAGCCTCTGCCAACACATGTCCTGTATGGCTTCCAGGTGTTATGGCATCAATGTGCTGAGCGTATACAGGAATATTTACATTCTCAGCAACTATTCTTAAATCTACAAATTGAGGAGCAACACCAATTGTTATGCCGCTCTCCTCTGAAACCTTCTCAGCAATTTTTGCTATCTCTAATCCCCTCTTCCCTATACTTTCTTTGTATGTTTTGTAGTTGATGATTATAACTGGTTTCATCATTTCACCGAGGTGATATTTTTGGAAAAAGTTGTTGTAGAGATAAATGGATATTTTGTTGGCTTTATATTTAAAGATGATGTGTTAATTAGAAACACTATCCCACTATCCAGAGATGAGATCAGCAGGTTCTTTGGTTGGGGGAAGGTATCAAATAAAAAACATCACATAAAAATGGCAGAATACATTCTAAAATTATATTTTGGGGAAATGTTAGATAGAGAAGTTAGGGAATTAATAAATTATAGTTTGGATGTCTCTCCATTCACAAAAAAAGTTTTAGAGGTTGTTAAAGATATCCCATATGGGAAAGTTAGGACTTATGGAGAAATTGCAAGAGAATTAAACACATCTCCAAGGGCTGTCGGAGGAGCTATGAACAAAAATCCACTCCCATTAATCATCCCATGCCATAGAGTTGTTGGAAAAAATAATATTGGTGGATATAGCTATGGAATAAGGCATAAAATAAATATTTTGAAGAATGAAGGTATTATTTATCAGTAATAAACAATCATAAAGTACATTTGGGACTCAACATATTGAAATTGGAGTATCTTTTCCCTGCTAAAAATTTTTATTTTTTAGTTTTTTAGTTTATTATGAATTATTTTTTTTTGATTTTTTGGAAAATCAATGTTGAATGTTCTGTAAACTATTAATTTTAAAAAAATTAATGATTTTTGTCACTTTTTGTGTTCTATTTTTTGCCTTGATAATATGAGTTTTGAATATAGAAAAAATTTAAATGTGTCTTTATCCATACCTTAACGCAAACACTTAATATACATAATTTATCAACTCAAAAAGGTGAGACAAATGTTGTTAGAAGAGACATTAAAATCATGCCCAACTGTGAAAAGAGGTGACTATGAATACTTCATCCACCCAATATCTGACGGTGTTCCTATTGTAAACCCAAAATTATTGAGAGAGGTTGCCACACGGATTATAAAAGAGGTCGATTTTGAAAATATTGATAAAATAGTCACTGCAGAGGCGATGGGGATTCCATTAGTAACAACACTGTCTTTGTATACTGACGTTCCTTATGTAATTATGAGAAAGAGAGAATACAAATTAAAAGGGGAAATTCCCGTTCATCAAGAAACAGGATACAGCAAAGGGCAACTCTATCTAAATGGAATTGAAAAAGGAGATAGAGTTTTGATAGTTGATGATGTTATATCAACTGGAGGTACAATGATTGCAATAATAAATGCATTAAAAAAAGCGGGGGCAGAGATAAAGGATATAGTATGTGTTATCGAAAGAGGGGAAGGAAAGAAAATTGTTGAAGAAAAAACAGGATACAAAATTAAAACATTGGTTAAATTGGATGTTAAGGATGGAAAGGTCGTAATTTTATAATGAAACCTTTTAAATATTAGTTGTTTGTCAAAATTAAAAAAATAATAATTCAAAAAAAGTTTTAGAATTTTAATTTAGAAGATGTAAGGACATACTGCATAGTATGCTGAGCATTTATTAATTTCCTGATTTCTCTTTTTAATATTTTCTAATTTCTGTATTGCATTTACATCGACATCCAATTTAATCTCAACTAAACCTTTTTCATGCATTTCATCAATTATCTTCTTGCAGTTATTATTTCTAATAATTACTGTATTCCAACCGTCCTCACTTCCAACACTTCCAACTGAAATATCTGCATATTCTGCACTGAAATCGCAGCATAACCTACATGCAGGATTAGCGAACTTCTCTATCTCCTTTATTGGAATTTCTTTAACCATTTCCTTCTTTTTAATCAAATTTTCTATTTCTGATGTTTTTACAATGAATTTTCCTTTTTTAATATCCATTTTTTCTACTCTGTCAATTGGAATACCCAAACCATCAACAATATTTTTTATTGCATCGTAAGGAAAGTTTTTTGTGCAGAACAAACCAATCTTCATTTTTAAATCAAACTTATTTCCTCCCAATATTTGGCATGGTACTCCAACCAATCCTACATTGTCGTAATTTTCTGTTGCATACTCAAGGAGTTTGTTATTTGGAGAGATTGAGTATTTGCTTTTTGATGCCTTCAAAATATCCTCTGGTTTTGTTGCTATAAAAGGATATGGCTTCCAGTTGTTTGCCCCAACAACCACAACAGCATCTAAAATACCCTCTTTTAAGCAGTAGGTAGTTAATGCAGTCACAAAACCTCCATCCTGTCCATCATAATTTGATTTTATAGATAGGATATTCATTTACATCACCCCAACTTTTATACAGGAGAAGAAGCATGTTCCACACTTAACACACTTATCCATATTGACTGTTGGCTTTTCATCAATGTTTAAAGCATCTGCTGGGCATTTTGCAACACATGTCCCACAACCAGTGCAGTAAGTGTTTTCTATTGGACTTGTGTCACATCCCAAACACAATTCCTTATTTGAAGTTAAGAGAACTTCATCAACTGTCATGTATGGCTTTATAATTGGTTCTCCTGCAATAACTCTGTATGGTTTAAGTGTTTCCTCATCGTTGTTTAAAATTGCCTCAACAACTTTCTCAACTTCCTTTTCTTCTGGATAACAGCCAATTATTGCATAATCTACTTTAATAACATCCCCAATCCTTACGAACCTCTGCGGAAATCCATTTTCCAAACCAATAAGCATTCTATGGAATCCCCCGCTTACAGCACAACTTCCAACAGCTATTACTATTTTGCTATTTTCTCTAATTTTCTTTAATTTCTCAACTTCTTCCCCATCATCCAAATTAACTGCCCCGCTTATGAGAGCAATATCCTTTAAGTTGTATTTTTTCATTATCTTATCAACAATTCTTCCACATGAACCGCATTCAACCATAGGCATCACCTAAAATTTTAATTGCAATAAAGATTGCATTATAAGTAGTAGCATCTCTCACAAAATCCAAATATTCTCTCAGCTTCTTCCTTATTTTCCTCAATTCTATCTAAAACTACTTTGTTAAAGTGTTCTCCATTTATGATTGTGTAATCGTCAATTCTTCCATTCTTTATCACAACTTCATGATAAACCAATCCTTCAGGGCTTTCTACAATTGCCTTTCCTTTTCCATCATTTACAGTTGGCTCAATGTATGGGTAAGTTAGAGTTAATTTATTAAGCAATTCAAAAACTTCTTTTAAAGCCATCTCCATCTCTAATTCCCTCGCAATCAAAATATCCCATGTATTTTTTGAGTTTATAACGCCTTTCTCATACATTCTTGATAATGGCCCACTATAAACTGCCCTCTTATAAAACAATGCATTTTTTGGGAATCCATTAACTTCAACATCCTCTATACTGAATGAGTTTGCTGAGACCAAATTTAAATCTGGAAGTGGGATTTTCTTTTTTCTTTCATTAACCATTTCGATAAATTCCCTGCTGATATAATTTAATCCTTCTTTTGCAAGCTCTTTTAATTTTTCTTTCCTCTTTTCGCTTATATTCTTAGAAACACCCCCAACTACAATGTATTTTGCCTTTTTTCCAGCAATTAACTTAATTTTTTCTCCAATTTCAATTAATTCCTCTGTATCTCTAAATGGTCTCAACTTTATTGCATTCCCCTCAATTATTTCCCCCAAATTTGCAATTTTCCTCAAAATTATTGCCTCTTTTGGAACTGAAACTTTAAATGCATCTTCAATTGCCATTACACTTGCCAACGCATTAGAAACCTCGGTATTACAACATAATCTCGCCAATGCTACAGGGGCAAATTCATAAGGTTTTTCCATTAAAGAACTCTCAAACCCTCTAATTCTCATAATTCCACCTAAAATAATGTTTTTTGTAAAAAATTAGTTATACGATGTTGCCGAGAGGATGCCAAGCAAAGCAAATCCCGTTTGGATGCAACCTTTTTTAAAGGTTGCAATTAGATGCCCAATTTTTTCCTCTTTTCCATAATTACTTCCTCTAATATGTCAGCAGCTTTGTATGGATTTGGTTCTGGAATGAGTTTTCCTCCTGTTAAGCCTTCAACTGCTTCTGTTAAAACTTTTGTTACCAATTCACTGCCAGTAACAAATGGAACTGGTGAAACGTGAACAGTGAACCCCATATCTATTGCATAGGTTGCATCTGCTAATGCTTGCTCCTCTAACCACTGTGGTGCAGAAGCAGCAACAGGTAAGTCAGGAATATCAACACCTAACTCCTCTGCAATTGCAACTGC
This sequence comes from Methanotorris igneus Kol 5, assembly GCF_000214415.1. Taxonomy (NCBI): domain Archaea; kingdom Methanobacteriati; phylum Methanobacteriota; class Methanococci; order Methanococcales; family Methanocaldococcaceae; genus Methanotorris; species Methanotorris igneus. The sequence goes on along the minus strand of NC_015562.1, from coordinate 370,384 downwards.
AACTTGCTCAATTCTTGCAATACTCAAACATGCCCCAAAGTTCAAGACAGGTGGAATTCCTAAGCTCTTACAAACTTCTTTTAAGTTCTCTCCTGCCAATTCTGCACTTGCTGGGTCAAAGAGGCCTGCGTGTTTCAATGGGCTGTTTACACAACCTCCCGCTAAGACCAAGATATCTCTCTTGATGAGTTCTTTTGTTAATGTCACAATTATATTGTCGTGTCCTCCACTTGCTATGTTGGAACATCCAACAACCCCAACAACCCCTTTAATCTTTCCACTTGCAATTAAGTCAATTAATGGCTTGACACTTCCTCCTAAGAATTCAACTAATGAATCCTCCCCAACACCAACAACTGATTTAACTTTGCTGTCGTAGTAATCTCTTGGAATATCTTTTCTTTCCTTGAATGCTTCAATTGCTTTCTTAATTATTTCTCTTGCTTTTTCTTTTGCATTTTCTGGCTCCCATGGGATATATTCAGCCCCCTCAACAAATGCCATGTCATCAACACAAATCATCTTTGTTTTTAATCCTTGTGCTATGAACTTCAATCCATGGAATGTACAGTTGAACTCTGATACAATTGCATCAATTAAACCCGTTGCAACCAATGGTTCAGTTGTGAAGTTATTTGCTATGTATCCAACAAAACTCTCTGGTAGGTGGGCAATTCTTGTCTCCATATCTTGCCCGTTACATGTTGCTCCAATAATCTTTATTCCTTCTGCCCCTGCTTCTTTTGCCATTTTTATTAAATCCTCTTCCATCGCAGCCTCGCATAATGGTTGTATTAAAGCATGTTGGTGTCCAGTAATCATAATGTTTACATTCTCTGGTTTGACTGAGGAAAATCCATTCTCAACTACTGTAATTTTTGGTGAGCCAAACAAGATGTCATTTAGCCAGCATGTCATCAAAAGCCCTGTAAATCCTGCATGTAATCCTAATCTAAGGCAGTGAACTAACAAATCCATTGGATTGCTGTTTAAGTTTGTTGAGGTTTTTGTTAATGCATCAACAATCTCCCCTTTTGCTCCTCCTGGAAGAATATCCAATTCCTTAAATACTTTTAATCTTTTTTCTGGACAGAGTTTTGGAACTAATTCGCTCTTTTCCCATCTTGGTTTATACATATCCTCTAATATGAACTCTGCAACTTCAACAGCAAGTTCCTTTGCATCTTTATTTGCATCAAAGCCAAGTTTTTTTGCTAAGAATCTTAACTTATTCTCATTTTTTATTTCATAAGAACCTTCTCCTTTTCCTGCTGCTAATAATGCCCTTGCAGCGTTTTCAGCACAGTGGACATAACATGATGCCCCTGCAGCAACTGCTCTACATAAGTTCCTTGCCACAATAACATCCGCTGTTGCTCCACAAACCCCGTAAGGTGTTTTTTCGGTTATTCTGCAGGGTCCGTTAGCACATAATATACAGTAAACCCCCTTCAATCCGTAAGGACATTTTGGGAATTGGTTTGGGAACCTTGTGTGTGGTGTCTCAAATCCTTTTTCCTTTGCCTTCTCAACCATCTCCTTTATCTCAGGTATAGCAGCAATACAACTCTTCATGCAAACCACCTAATTTTTTATAATTACTTACGATAATCATTAATATAGTAGCGAATAAATATTATTAACGGTGCGAAAATTGTCCCCAAATTTTGCATTAAAAACGATATTCACATTAAAATAAAAAATTTAAATTAATAGATTTTATGTAAAAAAATTAGGCAAAATCTTATTGGATAGCACTTAAATTAGCAAAATATAAATCTATATTAAATGTTGCAGTAGTACAATATTTTTCCATTAAAAGACATTAACTTTTATGATAAAAATAGAAAAAATGATAAAAATTCATTTTTTGTTTTCTTTTTGTTTTTTCATTTCTATATGTTTTAAAATAACCTTCTCTATATCCTCAGGGTTATCTAAGACCTCAATTCCTTCCATTCTTCTAATTTTCTCAACATTTTCAACATCAACATCTCTTATATATAAGGTTAATTTTTTATTTCCTGGCAAAAGTGTTTCTATTTTTCCTTTTTTGTTATCTGGTGGAAATATGTAAACTGGAACTCTCGCCTTCATTGCTTGAGCAACTGAGTTGGTTATTAGAGTATCAGCAATCCCATAGGCAATCTTTGCCGTTGTGTTTGCTGTTGCAGGAGCGACTAAAAACAAATCATATTTGCCAGTTTGCAATTTCCCAACCAAAAATGGGGCATTTGAATTAACCTCAACTCTCAAATCATAAAATTCATCCTCCAAAACTTCCCATAACTTATACCACTTCACAACAATCTTTGCATTTTTTGAAAGGTAGATATCCACATCCAAATTGTATTTATTTTTTAGTTTCTTCATTATTTCAACGACTTCTGGCAGTTTATCTCCGCATCCAGTAATTCCCCATGCGATTTTTAACATATATGTTACCTCCACAACAGAATAATTATATTTTTATATAACTTATATTATTTTTATAACTTAATTTTCTTATTTCCCAACTGATGCTAATTTTTGGAAGAATATTAAATTTTTGAATAACCTTTTTACTATTTTATTAATGCAACTTTTTTATTAATTTTTATCTTTCATTGTATATGCCCTCATACAATCCAGCAACATCCCTGCACTCAACAAAAACAATCTGAGCAATCCTTGCATGCTTATAAATGGTTATTGGATTTAGAACGTGTAGTAAGTAAGCAGGATATCCCTCGTATCCAGGATCATGAACTGCGGTATATAGTGTTGCTCCCATTCTTAACAAAGAACTTCTTGGATATGCAAATCCGGCAACATTTTCAGGAACTTTTATTTTATCTGCTGTTTTTACAATATAAACCCCTGGTTCTAAGTCTATTTTCACATCCTTTTCAGAGTCAAAAACCTCTATGTATGCTGGAAGCTTCCTTTTTTCATTTGTAAAATCAATGGTTCCTTTCCCAACAATTTTATAAATTTTTCCAACTCTCAAATCAATTCCACACTGCTGGATTTGAATATTATCTTTAACTTTGACAAAATTTTTTGATATTTTTGCTCCAATAAGCATTAATTTCACCTATTAGATTTTCTAATTTTAGATATTGAGTATTCTAATTTAAAATAATTTGTTTTAATGCTGTTTTTTATTTTTTAGGATTTGTTATTGTGCATTGTGTTTTTTATTATTAATTTATCTCTTAAATCCTACGCCGTTCAAAACTGTTTTTAGTTTTTTGTGAGTATTTGTGAGGATGTGTTTATGAGTTTTCGATATATTTATATAGGACTTTATGAAAGATAAAAATATAGATGGGTGGAGCTTGGGGTCATCTCGGAGCGAAGCGACGAGAACTTAAAAACCGTTAGGTTTTTATGTCCACGACAGGGGCAGAGACACTCTCGTGTGGCTGATGACGCCCAAGTCCAATATGGGTATTTACTCACCAATACCCATATTGGACAGACCCCCAATAGTGTTTAGAGTTTTTATTATTTTCTCCTCTTTTTTATAGACAAAAGTATTGCTTTCGACATCCTTATCTATCAAACAATTTGCTCCAATCCAGCAGTTGCTTCCCACTTTAACTCCCGGCATAAATGAAACTTGGATTCCTGTTTTTACATTATCGCCCATTATAACCCCTAATTTTCTAACGCTACCAATTCTTTTTCCTTTTATATTCACCTTAACTGGTTTGTCATCAAACCTTAAATTTGCCGTTATTGTATTACACCCAAAGTTACAGTTCTCTCCAATAATGCTGTCTCCAACATAAGAAAGGTGAGGAATTTTTGTATTCTTCATTATTATGCTCCCTTTAACCTCTGAAGAGTTTCCAACAAAAGTATTCTCCATCAAAACAGTGTTTGGTCTTATATACGCTAAAGGTCCAACTACGGCACCTTTTTTAATGATTGCTGGACCCTCAATAACAGAATTTGCTTTTATAGTTGCTCCTTCTTCTATAATAACTTCCCCCTTAATAACAACATTTTCCTCAACTTTTCCTTTAATACTGGTTTTTATTTTTCCCAATAAATGCTTATTTGCATCCAAAATGTCCCATGGTCTTCCTATGTCGTTCCAATAACCATCCAACTTAATGCCCTTTATTTTCCTATCTTTGATGAGTTCCTTTATTGCATCGGTTAATTCAACCTCTCCCCTTTCAGATGGCTCAATATCTTCTAAAATCTCAAAAATTTCATCCTCAAATTTGTAAATACCTGCATTTATTAAATTTGATTTTGGGTTTTCTGGTTTTTCTTGGAGTTCTATGATGTTGTTATCTTTATCCAAAACGACAACTCCAAAGTTCTCTGGGTTTTTTACCTCCGTTAGTGCCATGGCATTTTTGCATTTTAAAAACTTTTCCAAATCATCTTCAAAAATAATATCCCCATTTAAAACCAAAAAATCACCATCAACATAATCTTTTGCGGTTAAAACTGCCTGTCCAGTTCCATCTATCTCCCCTTGCTCTAAAAATTTGATTTTTGGGCGGTTTTTGAAGTGCTCAATGATAACTTCTTTTTTATATTTAACAACCAAATAAATATTATCCACCAAATTCTCAACTTTCTCAATAATATGCTCTAAAATAGGCTTTCCTGCAACTGGTATCATTGGTTTTGGTCTGTTTTCTGTTAAAGGCCTTAGGCGTTCCCCTTTTCCAGCGCATAAAATTACTGCATCCATTATTTCACCTATTATCATCTATTATTTAAAAATTAATTAAAAATTAAATAAATTAAAATAAAATAAAAACATGAAATTATTTTTTATACCGTAATTAACAGTTGGTTTTTAGTGAGTAAAAGTGATTATTGTTTTAGGAGGTTGTCGAAAAATACGAAGTCATTGTAGTAGGTTATTACTAAATGTTAATGTTATTTGGATAATAAAAAGTGTAAAATTTTGCCTCATAAACGCGAAATGTTGGGATTTTACAGTTGTGAATAATTCCCACACATCCACCTTTGATAATTATTCGACAATCCCTTATTTTAGTAAAAATTTATATATGGTTTTATTACATAAAGTTAACTTATAAGATGAACCGCCTCAGATGGGGGAGTTGTTGGAGTCCCGACAAGGGGCGGGGATTGGTTGCTTACCTGATGGGTGGAGCTTGGGGTCCCCACGACAGGGGCAGAGACACTCTTGTGTGGCTGATGACGCCCAAGTCCAATATGGGTATTTACTCACCAATACTCATATTGGACAGACCCCAATTTTAAACCTTCATTTACTAATTTTATTCCCTTTTCTAAAAGTTCTTTTGCAGTTTTATTGTCTTTTGCCTCAACTCTAACCCTTACGTATGGTTCAGTTCCTGAAGGTCTTATTAAAACCCACCCACCCTCTACATTAAATCTTGCTCCATCAACGGTTTCAGGGGTTGTTTTAAATAAACTCTCTCCCTTCTCAATAACATACTCCATTACTTTTTTCTTTTTCTCATCTTCACATGAAACTTTCTCTCTTAAATTTATATAGGATGGGATTTCGTCCATTATCTCATATAATTTTTTACCATAAAACTCCATCATCTCCAAAATCCTCAAACCACTCAAAATTCCATCTGGTGTTAGATGAATGTCCCCATGAATCCATGTTCCACTCGGCTCTCCTCCAAATAATGCGTTATATTTTTGCATTGCCTCTGAAACCGCAACATCTCCAACTTTTGTCCTAATAACTTTAACATTCAAATCTTCCAAATATTCATCAATAACCATTGATGCATCAACTGTTGTTATTATTATTTTTTTACCAGTTTTTTCAACAATATATCTTGAAAATGCAGCCAAAAGTTTATCAAAATCTGTCATCCTACCTTTTTCATCAATAGCAATCATCCTATCGGCATCACCATCATGTGCAATACCAATATAATTTCCATCTTTATTGTTTAGTCCTTTAATCATTGCCATTGTGTTCTTTAAATTCTTTTCATTTGGCTCTGGCATCCTTCCTATAAATCTTCCATCCACATGGGCATTTACCGATATAACATGACATCCCACATCAGTAAATAAATATGGAGAGACCAAACTTCCAGAAGCATTGCAACAATCTACAACCACATTGAATTTTGTCTCTATGTTTACATTTTTTAAAATAAAGTCCATGTATTTTTTCAACGCTCTCTTATCCTCCCAAACATCCCCCACACAATCCCATGAAGCCCTTTTAAAGCCATTGCTAAAAACAATGTTTTCAATCTCCTCTTCCTGACTTGGTCTATATGCGGTTCCATCGTTATTAAAAATCTTTATTCCATTATATTCTGGAGGGTTGTGAGAAGCGGTGATCATAACGCCTGCATCATATTCCCTCGCAGAAAATCCTAAAACTGGTGTTGGAACCATACCTATTGTTACTACCTCGCTACCTCCATTCAACAGGCCTGCTATTAATGCACTCTCTATTAACTTTCCTGTTGTTCTTGTATCCCTTCCAATAACAACATTGTTCACTTTTTTTGATAGTGCAAACCCTACTTTGTATGCAATTTCTGGATCAAGGTTTTTCATCCTTATTCCTGAAGTTCCAAAGAGTTTCATTGATGACACCTAACAATTTTTCAGTGTTTTTTGTTTTGTTATTTTTTGTAATCTTTATTTATTAATTTCTTTTTAATTTCTTTCATGATTGTGTCACAAATATAAACAAAACCAAAAGATTTATATAGAAGTTCATTATCATATACATACCGACGAAGTTCAAAAGAAATAGTGAGGTGAGGGAGGATGGCAACATTGGGCCAACCAGTTATTGTATTACCAGAAAATGTTAAGAGATACGTTGGTAGAGATGCTCAAAGAATGAACATCTTAGCAGGTAGAGTTATTGCTGAAACAGTTAGAACAACATTAGGTCCAAAAGGAATGGACAAAATGTTAGTTGATGACTTAGGTGACATTGTCATCACAAACGACGGTGTTACAATCTTAAAAGAAATGAGTGTTGAACACCCAGCAGCAAAAATGTTAATTGAAGTTGCAAAAACACAAGAAAAAGAAGTTGGTGACGGTACAACAACAGCAGTCGTTATTGCTGGTGAATTATTAAGAAAAGCTGAAGAATTATTAGACCAAAACGTTCACCCAACAATAATCATCAACGGATACCAATTAGCACTCAAAAAAGCATTAGAAGAATTAGAAAACATTGCAATTGACATAAAACCAGATGACGTTGAAATGTTGAAGAAAATTGCAATGACTGCAATTACAGGAAAAGGTGCTGAAAAAGCAAGAGAAAAATTAGCAGAAGTTATTGTTGAAGCTGTAAGAACAGTAATTGACGAAAACGGTAAAGTTGACAAAGACTTAATTAAGATTGAGAAGAAAGAAGGTGCACCAATTGAAAAAACTGAATTAATCAAAGGTGTCGTTATCGACAAAGAGAGAGTCAACCCACAAATGCCTAAGAAAGTAGAAAACGCAAAAATTGCATTGTTAAACTGCCCAATTGAAGTCAAAGAAACAGAAACAGATGCAGAAATTAGAATTACAGACCCAGCAAAATTAATGGAATTCATTGAACAAGAAGAGAAAATGTTAAAAGAAATGGTTGACATGATTAAAGCAACCGGTGCAAACGTTGTATTCTGTCAAAAAGGTATTGATGACTTGGCACAACACTACTTAGCAAAAGCAGGTATCTTAGCAGTTAGAAGAGTCAAGAAATCAGACATGGAGAAATTAGCAAAAGCTACTGGTGCTAAAATAGTCACAAACATCAAAGACTTAACACCAGAAGACTTAGGTGAAGCTGGATTAGTTGAAGAAAGAAAAGTTGCTGGAGATGCAATGATATTCGTTGAAGACTGCAAACATCCAAAAGCAGTAACAATATTAGTCAGAGGTACAACAGAACATGTAATGGAAGAAGTTGCAAGAGCAATTGATGATGCAATTGGAGTTGTAGCATGTACAATTGAAGACGGTAAGATTGTTGCTGGTGGTGGAGCACCAGAAGTTGAATTAGCTAGAAGAATCAGAGACTTCGCTGAAACTGTTGAAGGAAGAGAACAATTGGCAGTCAAAGCATTCGCTGATGCATTAGAAGTCATTCCAAGAACATTAGCAGAGAACTCAGGATTAGATCCAATTGACACATTAGTCAACTTAAGAGCAAAACACGAAAGAGACGGAGTAACACTTGGATTAGACGTCTTCACTGGAGAAGTCGTTGACATGTTAGAGGAAGGTGTCGTTGAACCATTAAGAGTCAAGACACAAGCAATCATCTCAGCAACAGAGGCAACAGAGATGTTGTTGAGAATTGACGACGTCATCGCAGCAGAGAAATTAGACAAAGATAAAGACAAAGGAGATTCAGACATGGGAGACATGGGAGGCGACTTCTAAATCCCCTTAACTAAATTTTCTTAATTTTTTATTTTTCTAAATTATTTATTAATTTGAATACATTAATTTTTGAATATACGAAGTTAAATATAGAATTTAGGTTATTTTTTTAAGTTTATAATAAAATTTTAAAAAACAATAGATCTTATGGTTTTATTTCATTGCTTTTAAAACCTCATCCTTTAATTCATCAACAATTTTCTTTTTGTATTCCAAAAACTCTATACTTGTTCTATCTCTTGGCCTTTTTAGTTCAATGGGTATTATTTTCTTTATTTTTCCAGGTCTTGCAGTCATTACAACAATCCTGTCCGATAAATACACTGCCTCATCAACACTATGTGTAACAAAAAGCACAGTTTTTTTCTCTTTTTGCCAGATCTTTAAAAGTTCATTTTGAAGTATTGCCCTCGTTTGTGTATCCAACGCTCCAAAAGGTTCATCCATTAATACAATTTCTGGATCATTTGCAAGAGTCCTTGCTATCGCTACCCTTTGCTGCATTCCTCCACTAAGTTGGTATGGATAAGCATCCTCAAAGCCCTCTAATCCAACCATCTTTATAAATTTCTTTGCAATTTTTATCTGCTCTTCCTTTGGAATTTTTTTAATTTCCAAACCAAATGTTACATTTTTTAATACTGTTCTCCATGGCATTAGTGTGTATTGCTGAAACACCATCCCCCTTTCAGCACTTGGCTCCTTAACTTCTTTCCCATCCAACAGCACTTTTCCACTTGTGGGCTTTTCTAATCCTGCTATAATCCTCAATAATGTTGATTTACCACAACCACTCGGCCCTACAATGGATATAAATTCATTTTCCTCTACAGACAAACTTACATTATCCACGGCAAGGATCTCCTTTTTTTCTGTAATGTATTTTTTTGTGATATTTATTAACTCCAGTTTTGCCATCAGTTACACCTTTCTCCATTTATTCAAAATCAAATTAAAAAATTTTAAATATCAATTATTTCATCATGGTTCTCCATTTGAAATATCTGTTTTCAATAAATCTAAGCCCTCTATCTAAGATTAGCCCAATTAATCCAATAATGACCATCGCAGCGATGACTACATCCATCCTACTCAATGAATATGCATACATAATCAAATACCCCAATCCCGCATCACTACCCGGCAACATCTCAGCAGCAACAACACACATCCATGCAATCCCAGCCCCAACTCTTAATCCAGTTAAGATGCTTGGCGATGAGGCAGGAATAACAACTTTCATTAAAATATCTTTTTCTTTTGCTCCCAGAGTTAAAGCCGCTTCAATTAATGGTTTTGGAACACCTTTAACTCCCGATATGGTGTTTATTAGAATTGGAAAGAACGCCCCTATGAAAATAATGAATAACATTGACGTCTCTCCAATTCCAAACCATGCTAATGCCAACGGAACCCATGCAAGAGGTGGGATAGGTCTTAATAACTCAATAACCGTATCAAACAAATCATTAACAAAAGAATAATATCCCATCAAAATACCCAATGGAATTGCTACAAGCGCTGCAACAATAAAGCCAGAAATAACTCTCTTTATGCTTATTAATGTATTATCTATTAAATTTCCAGTCCCTAAAATTCCCGTCCATGGATTAAGTAAGACATTTAGCACACTCTCAACTTTTGGAATTATAACTGGATTGTTTAGATATATTGCAAATACTTCCCAAAGAACAACCCCAAGCACTGGCAGTATTAAATTTCTAAGTAATTTCATAGTACCCCTTCCATTTTTTAAATTTTAAATTTAATTTGCTTAAAGCTAATTTATCTATGAGAGTTCAGAACAATCTGCTCAAATTCTCAGTTTAGTAATGTTCTAAACATTTATTTAAAGGCATTACCTAATTACAAAACAACTATATGCTACATCCATATGTAAATTTCATATAAACAATTACGAACAAATAATAAAAAATTAAAAATTAATATTTGGTTAATTAAGACACATTAGTGCAATATAAAGATTTCGATTTTTGGGGTGGATAGAATGGACAAAATTAAGGTATTTGTGGAATATTTGCATGAGAATGAAATAAAAAAGGCAGTGATTTTAAAAAAAGAGAATATAAATTATTTTTTGGAGAGGTATCCACCAAATTTTTCAGTTTTAGTTTTTGAAGGGGAAGAGGGAATTTTATATGTCCCTAAGTTAGATTATGAAATGGCAAAGAAATATGAGAAAGATAATTTAAGAGTGGAGATTTTTGAGAAGTGGGAAGATATCTTTGAGGGTTGTGACGGCATTGAAGAAACCTTACCAATAAAATTCCTAAAACACATTAGCAAGGACTACAAAATAATCTCAGACAAAATCAAAGAAATGAGAATGATAAAAAATAAAAGTGAAATAAAACTAATAAAGAATGCAGCAGAGATTAGCGATAAGGCAGTAAAATATATTATGGAAAATCTTGAGAACATAGGTAATAAAACCGAAAACGAACTTGCTGCAGAAATAGAATATGTTATGAAAAAGAATGGGAGTATCAGACCTTCTTTTGACACCATAGTTATCTCCGATAAAAAAACTTCCTATCCTCATGAATTGCCCTCAAATGAAATAATAAAAAATATTCTTTTAGTTGATATTGGGGCAGTATATGAGGGTTATTGCTCAGATATAACAAGGACGTTTTTATTAAATCCTTCAAAGAAAATGGAAGAAGTTTATGATATTGTTTCTAATGCTAAGAAGGAAGTTGAAAAGCATTTAAAAGAGGGTGTTTCAGCAAAGGAACTTGATGAAATTGCGAGGGAGTTTATGGGAGAGTATAAAGAATATTTCATTCACTCTCTTGGTCATGGGGTTGGCGTTGAAGTGCATGAGAGCCCAACTTTATCCATTAAAGCAAAAGAAGACGTTGTTTTAAAGGAGGGCATGGTTTTAACTATCGAGCCAGGGATATATCTGAAGGATGAGTTTGGAGTTAGGATTGAGGATTTATATTTGGTTAAAAAGAATGGTTTTAAAAAATTGAGCAATGCAAAATATTAAAGGCCTTAAAAAATTTATTAATTAAGAATTAAGGGTGATAGTTGTGAGATTAGAGGATTTGCTAAATATTGAAGTGCCAAAAATTGATTTATCAGAAGAACAAGTGTTAGCAAGAGTTCTTGGATATATAGTGTTAAATACTAAATATGGAAGAACATACAAAGGAATCTATTTATCTGAGCAAGGGTTAGGGCATTTTTTCACAATAAAAAAACCTGAAATTGGGGACTTTTTAATAAAAGGAGCATTTATTGGAAAAAATAATATCTTAGAATTATCAAGGGAGAGCGTATTTGAAAGAACAGAAATTGATGAAAAAACCATAAATGAATGGAAAAAAGTAGCGTTACAACAGCCATTTATAACTGGAATAAAGGAAGAGTTCTTCTACAACGAAATTGAAAACAGAAAGGAATCAAGATATGTTGCTTTGAGGGTTTTAAAGATAATTGAAACTGAAAGGAACGTCTGTGAGAGTTGCGGGATTTTGTTACCTTCTGATAAGGACTTTTGTGAGTGCGGAGGGAGGGCAATAACAGTTCCTACATTGAAGTGCATAACCATTGACAAGTTTGAGCATCTTGGCTATTGGACAATTGTTGATTATAGATATGAAATCCCTTCCTTAAAGTATCCAACTTTGATTTTGGGGCATGTCTTGCCAAAATTCATAAATGAGACGAGGTCTCATGGTGGAAAAGAATATAAATATACTCACGACATCCTTGCCCCGGGGTTGTTTGTAGAGTTGGATAAAATCTAAATTTTTATTTTCCACCTAAAAGATTGTTGTAAATACCTATAACCAACAAAATTCTGTGATACTATGGATACAATCACCATTGAAGTAATAAGGAATTCCACATCATACATTGCAGAAGAAATGGGGATTGTTTTAAGGAACACATCTTATTCTCCAAATATTAAGGATAGGTTGGATTTTAGTTGTGCTATTTTATCATCCAACGGAGAATTAATAGCCCAGGCAGAGCACATTCCAGTGCATTTGGGAAGCATGGCTGTTGGAGTTAAGAATATAATTGATTATTTAAGTAGGGAAGGCATTGATGTTGAAAAAGATGATATAATCATTGTTAACGACCCATACATAGCAGGGACACATTTGAATGACATAACTCTTTTAAAGCCAATATTTTATGATGATGAGATAGTTGGATATGTTGCAAATAAAGCCCATCACGTTGATGTTGGTGGAAAAGTCCCGGGGAGTATAAGTAGTGATGCAAAAGAACTCTATCAAGAGGGCTTAATAATTCCCCCATCAAAACTTGTTGAAAATGGGGAACTTAACAAAGAACTTCTAAAATTGATAACTTCCAATGTAAGAGTTCCAAAATTTACAATTGGGGATTTAAAAGCCCAAATATCCTCATTAAATATTGGTGTTGAGAGAATTTTAGAGTTGATGGATAAATACACTTGCAGGGATGTTGTTGAATCCTGGAAAAGGAGCTTAGACTATACGGAAAATTACCTAAAATCAAAGATTAGAGATATCCAATGCACTTGTGAGGGAGTTGATTATCTCGAGTATAAGGATAAATTAATAAATATAAATGTAAAGATTGAGATAAATAAAGGCAAAATAAGGGTTGATTTCACTGGAACCCACAAGCAAATTGATGCCCCATTAAATGCCGTTTATGGAGTTACTGTTGCATCAACATCATTTGCATTAAAATCCATCATAGACCCAGAGATGCCAATGAACCATGGTATTTTTAGGGTTGTTGATATAATTGCTCCAGAAGAAACAATAGTTAATCCAAAAAAACCTGCTCCTGTAGCAGTTGGAAATGTTGAAACGTCTCAAAGGATTGTTGATGTTATCTTTAAGGCATTATACAACATCTTCCCAGACAAAGTTCCTGCAGCATCAAATGGGAGTATGAACAACGTGGTTATTGGAGGCAAAGGATGGGCGTTTTATGAGACCATTGGAGGAGGATTTGGGGGAAGATACAATAAAGATGGTGTTGATGGAGTACATGCAAACATGACAAACACACTAAACACTCCAATTGAGGTTATAGAAAACGAGTATCCAATCTTAGTTCTTGAATACTCACTGAGGGAAGATTCTGGTGGTGCTGGAAAGTATAGGGGTGGTTTGGGGATAAGAAGAGTTTATAAGGTTCTTTCAGATTGCACATTGTCTTTAATTGCTGAAAGGATAAAAATTTCTCCTTGGGGGGTTAATGGGGGTTATAATGGTTCTCCTGGAGAGCATTATATTATAAGGGACGGTAAAAAAATCCCACTATCTGGAAAGGATACAGTAACATTAAACAGCGGAGATGTTGTTGTTATAAACACGCCTGGTGGTGGAGGCTACGGCTCCCCAAGCCAAAGGAATATAGATTTAATTTTAGAAGATGTGAAGGATGGAAAAATATCTATTGATTCCGCATATCGTGATTACAAAGTAAAAATTATTAAAAAAGGAGATAAATTGATTGTTGATTTTAAAGAGAGGCATTAAATATAGTCGTTTGTAGAAATTTTTGTCACTTTTATGTTATTTTAATACCTTTTGTCACTGATTATGTTTAAATTCTTCATCAATAATCTTTTTAAATGTTTCAACATCAAGTTTTTTAGTCTTGTCATCTACTTTTTCTTTTTCTATTTCATCTATTTGATGAATTCCTTCTTTCTCAATCTCATCTAATGCCTTTGCAATTTTATCCAATATCTTTTGCTCTGCTTCTAATTGGTGGAAACCTTCTCTTGGACCCCCTCCTCTAAATGCCCTACATCTCCTCTTATCCCAAATTGGGAATCCTCTATCTTTACAAAATATCCTATTTTTTTCAAGATTTCTAACTATATTTGCCACTTTATCAACAACATCATCTTCTCCTTCAATATATGCCCCAAAACATGTCTCCTTAACATTTATGTCATAATTCAATGAATTTAAAAATCTGAATAGTTTTGAAGGTGTAGTTTCTGCATTATCTGCTAAAACAATTACCTTTGTCTTCATTTTTTCACCTTAACATTTCTTACCTACTCTTTGTTTATCTCCATATTTATTATATTTTTATACCATCTATAATAGTTGTTTTCTACATATCTTCTAACATCATCTGGCTTTAATCCATTTATATACGCATAAGCAGCAATACCTCCAGCACCAACACCCTCTTTTACAGAACCTCTGCAATATGCCCTCAGACCATCAATTTTTGCCTTTTCATAGTAGAATTTTGATGCGAGTATTGGAACATCCCCGATCTGCTCAACAATTCCCTTTAAATCAGCATTTTTGTCATTTAATACAAATTCTGTTGTTCCTATTGAAATTAATCCACTTTTTATGGCATCTTTATTTATCTCCTTTATAACCGCAAGAACTGCTGCCATCTGTGTTCCACCAGCCAAGATTACTGGCTTTTTATTTTCCACTGCTGCAATTGCCATACCTGCAACAGTAGGCATCATAGTATCTCCAACAGCATTTAAAACATCAAAAACACTGCTCTTCCCAATTTCTATTTTCGCACTTTTTAATCCACTCCTTACAACTTCCATTTTTAACTCGTGTGGGTTATTTACTGAACCAGAACTTACTTTCCCCTCTGCATCATAACCCAAACCAATCAAAACTCCCAATGCAGTTGTTGTTCCTCCTGGGACACTCTCTCCAACAATCAAACAATCATAAATCAAATTTTTTCCGAGGGTATAGCCCTTTTCAAATAACTCTTTTGAATTTTTCATTGCCTTTCCTTTTCTTATATCTCCAGTGGGGTTTTCATTTACCTTTATGTATGGAACGTTTGGCTTAACAAAACATCCAGCATCAATGGTTAGAGCGGGAATGTTTTTTAAATCTACGCATGCCCTTGTAATTGTTGCTGGGGAAGGGCAGCCAGTTGCATCTATTGGTGGAGTGGGAAGACAAATACTTTTCCCCAACACCACCAACTCCATATCAGCAGCTGGAGTGTAGGCAATAACATCCCTATGCACACCTGAGATAGGGACATATTTTGTTGTTTCAATAGATGAGATAACACAAGAAAACAATCCTTTTTTACCCTTTATTTCATCTAAAAATCCATTCTCGTTAATTGTTATCAATGACATATTCCCACTTTGTATCTTATTTAAGTTTAGACATAATTTGGATAATTTTCATAAATTAGTGAAGTACTTAAAATTCATTAAGCACAGAAAATTAAATTATGGTAAAATTAATTTATAAACTCCTTGTATCATAAACTATAAAACTATTTATATAATGTTCCACACTAATATAATAACGGTGGATGATGACCGGAGTAGCTGCTGATGCATGATGATAGATGGGCGAACTGACACCACTTTTTATGTTATTTTAAACATTTTAAACTTTCAATGTTATTTAATTGTTATTTAATTGTTTTAGAAAAAATTGATACTATTTTTAACTTAATTTAAAATTTGGAAATATTAGCATAAAAAATTTTTATTTGGATTTATATGTAATTTAGAATCCTATTATTTTGGTATTTTCCAACTCTTCTTTTAATTTCAAAGCTACATCCAACCATTCTTTTTTAAATGGTTTTTCTGATGCTATAGATGCTATTGCTTTTCCATAGAATGTCTTCCTAACCCTCATACCTTCTGGGAACACTCTATTCATAAAATCAAGAACCTTTGCTATGAAGTCCTTTTTTGCGTCATAAACTACCATATCCAAATCTACTGGGGAATCTGTCACAACTTCAAATCTTGATGGCTGGTCAATAATGTTTATCTTTTCAAGGAGTTGAGGTAAATATGTTTCATCCTCTATTTTTATTTTGTATATTGTTTTCCCATCAACCTTTTTTGTTTCCTCAATATTTGCAAAATCCCTCAACCTAATCAATTTTGTTGTTTGCTTTGGTAACACTCCTATTATAAAATAGGGCTCATCCTCCCTTATAATCATCCTTACTTCCAAAATAGATTTTCCAAGTATCAAATCCTCAAGACTCGTTTGAATTATTTTTGTATATATTTTTTTTCCTGCCTCGTCCTTACAATCCACAAATATTTCTGCCATGTTATCCCCAATATAATTTTTAAAAATTAAAAAATAAAATAAGTTATGTTAATCCTTTTTCTTCATGTATCTAAATCCTGATGCTAATAGTGCAGCACCAACAGCCCCAATGTGTTGGGAGTATGGTGGAACAATAATTTTTCTACCTAAAATTTCCTCTAATGCTAAAACCATTCCCTTCAACAAACTACTTCCCCCAACCAAGATAACTGGGTCTCTAACATCAACCTCTTGCAACTGTTGCTCATAAATCTGCTCTGCAACTGAATGTGCCGCTGCTGCAGCAACATCCTCTGCTTTTGCCCCCTCTGCTAATGCAGTGACTAAATCCTGAATACCAAAGACGATACAATAACTATTCATGTTTATTTTTCTCCAGTCTCCTTTAGCTGCTAACTCCCCAAGTTCTTGGATTGAGACTCCTAATCTTCTTGCAGTAATTTCAAAGAACCTACCGCTTGCCCCAGCACAGATACCACCCATTGTAAAGCTGTCTGGGATTGCATTGTTTAGTGATATTGCTTTGTTATCCATTCCTCCAATATCAATAACTGTCGCCTCTCCTTCCTGCTTATCTGCCAAAAATGCAGCCCCTTTTGAGTTTACGGTTAACTCTTCCTGAATCAAATCAGCCTTAAAGTATTCTCCAATTGTATGCCTACCATATCCAGTAGTTCCAATGGTCTCAATATCTTCTATTTTTAATCCTGCTTCTTTTAATGCATTGTCAACGGCCTCTTTTGCAGATTCTATTACATCCCTTGTATAGACCCATCCTGTTCCCACAACCTCATTATCCTGCATCACTACTGCTTTTGTTGTTGTTGAACCACTATCAATACCTAAGCTAATACCCTCCTGCTTTTTCCTTGCCAATAATGATTTTCTCTCTACAATTGTTGCTAATGCTTCCATTCTTGTTAAAAGTTCAGATGCCTTTGTTCTCTCGGTGAATGAATACATAACCACAGGCAAATCTGTATGTTGCTGAATCAATCTTCTAACCTCATTCCTAACCAATGCTCCTTCAGCACATCTAAAGCATGTCGCTATAAATACTGCCTCTGCATCAGTATTACCCTCAATTATGGACATTGCCCTTGCAAACATCAATTTTAAATTTGCTGATGCAACTTCAAACCCTAAATACTCCTCAACCTTATCAATATAATCCAAATCAACTTCTGGAAAGATAATTTCTCCGCCAACAGCTGCAGCTGCCTTTTCAATTTCTTTCTGAACTCCGCTGTATTCTGCTCCACAAGTCAATTCCGCAATTTTTACCATTAACTACCACCAATGCACTTATTCAATAAACTACATATATGGTATAATTGTATATAAAAAAGACACACATTCATTTTTGTTGTTGTTATTGATAAACTTTAACATACATGTATTAAAAATATTATTTTGTTCCCATGCATACGATAATTATTTAAATCAAAACTTAAAATAAAGGTTGCTAAAATCAAGATCTGGTGAAAGTATGGACGTAAATGAGATAATAAAGAACCCACCAATACACAAGGGAAAGGCAAAATCAGTTTATGAGATAGATGATGAGAAGGTTTTAATTGAGTTTAGGGATGATATCACTGCTGGAAATGGAGCAAAGCACGATGTAAAAGAAAATAAAGGATTTTTAAATGCATTAATATCTACAAAGTTGTTTAAGGTTTTGGAGGAAAATGGAGTTCCAACACACTTTATTGAATATATTGAGCCAAGGTACATGGTTGCAAAGAAAGTTGAGATCATTCCAATTGAGGTTATAGTTAGAAACATTGCAGCAGGAAGTTTATGTAGAAGATACCCATTCAAAGAAGGGCAAGAGTTAAATCCACCAATTGTTCAATTTGACTATAAAAACGATGAATACGGAGATCCAATGTTAAACGATGATATTGCCATTGCATTGGGCTTGGCAACAAAAGAAGAACTTGAGGAGATTAAAAATATAGCTTTGAAGGTAAATGAGGTTTTGAAGAAATTCTTTGATGAGAAGGGAATAATTTTGGTTGATTTCAAAATAGAGGTTGGAAGAACAAAAGATGGCAAAATTGTCGTTGCAGATGAAATAAGCCCAGACACAATGAGGTTGTGGGACAAAGAAACAAAAGACGTTCTTGACAAGGATGTATTTAGGAAAGATTTAGGTGATGTCATAGCAAAATATAGAATCGTTGCTGAAAAAATTGGATGCCTATAAAAATAAAGGTGGGATTTTAATGTATAAAGCAATAGTCACTATCAAATTAAAAAAAGGTGTTTTGAACCCAGAAGGTAGGACAATATTGAGGGCTTTGAACTTTTTGGGATATAATGAAGTTAAAGATGCAAAAACCTTCAAAAGTATAGAGTTGTTGATTGAAGGGGATGATGAAGAGAAGATTAAGGAGAAAGTTGACGAAATGTGCAGAAAACTGTTGGCAAACCCTGTAATTCATGACTATGAGATTAAGTTGGAAAAGATTGAATAAATCTATTTCTCTTTTTTTAATGTTTTTAATATTGGGATTGTAAGAACTTTATTAAAAATGTATTTATAGTCAGTGACAAAACTTTCTGAATTAAATAAGGAATTTGACTATCCCCTTAATGAAGGTAGTCATTTTTACCTTATTAATTTTAATACCTTTTGTCACTGACTATAATTTTAATATGCTCTCCACATTATATACTAATGGTGAAATCATGAAATTCTTCAATAGAGAAAAAGAAATTAAAGAAATCTCAGTAATCATAGAGGGAGAACCTAATTTAATATATTTTATATATGGTCCTATAAACAGTGGTAAAACTACTTTAATAAATCACATAATAAACAATGAATTAAAAAAATCAAATAAGAAATATGCTGTCTTTTATGTTAATTTCAGAGAGTATGATATTTCGTCAATGAATAACTTTGTAGAAGCATTATTTGAGGTAGATGAAAGTAGCAAATCAAATAAAATGAGAGAATATATTGAATATTTTACAAAAGGATTAAATGATATTATAAATATCTCTTATGGTATAAAAATTTCAGAACCATTATTGGATAGATTGTTTGGAGAAAAGGAAAAAGGGAGATTGGTTTTCAAATTTATAAGAGATTTATTTATAAGTTTAAACAACAAAGGCATACAACCAGTATTTATTTTAGATGAACTCCAAATGATTAAAGACATTGTAATGAATGGTGAAAGACCATTACTAAAAAGTTTATTTCAATTTTTAGTATCTCTTACAAAAGAGCGGCATTTAGCTCACTGTCTATGTCTAACCTCCGATAGTTTATTTATTGAGTATGTTTATAATACTGGGGAGTTAAAGGATAGGTCTGACTATATCCTGGTAGATGATTTTGATAAAGAGATGGCTTTAAGATTTATGGATTTTTTAGCAGAAGAATTATTAAATAAACCCCTATCAGAAGAACAAAAAGAGTTAATCTATTCCACAGTTGGTGGAAAACCCATATTAATTCATAAAGTTATTGATAAAATGAGGTATAAAGAGTTAAATACTATTTTAGATGAAATGATTAAAATAGAGGTCTCTAAACTAAAAAAATTACTCATTAGAATAAAAAATAATAAATTCAAAGGAATAGACTATAATAAAGTAGTAAATGCACTTTCTTTATTTAAAAAAGAATATTTAATAGATGAATACACAATAGATGAAGATACTAAGGAATTTTTAATTAAAGAAAACATACTCTTTCTTAACCCACAGGAAGGAACATTAAAACCACAATCATTCTTAGTATGGAATGCTATTAAGAAAGTGGTTTATAGTCAGTGACAAAACTTTCTGAATTAAATAAGGAATGTTTGACTATCCCCTTAATGAAGGTAGTCATTATTTTATGGCAAAACTTTGTTTTGCCATTTTATTTTAGTGCATTTGTAAGGCGAACAACTATATATTCCACCATACAACAGACTAAGCACGAATTGATTAAAAATTTAAAATAACCCCTTTGGTGGTTAAATGGAAGGGAAAAAGAAAAAAATAATACTATTTGATTTTGATAGTACTTTGGTAGATTGTGAGACTATAGATGAAATTGCAAAAGAGGCTGGTGTTGAGGAAGAAGTAAAGAAAATAACCAAAGAAGCCATGGAAGGAAAATTAAACTTTGAACAATCACTGAGAAAAAGAGTATCTCTTTTAAAAGGTCTTCCAGTTGAGAAAGTAGAGAAAGCAGTGTCCAATATAAAGTTAATGAACGGTGCAGAAGAGACAATTAAAGAACTAAAAAAGAGAGGTTATGTTATTGGTGTTGTTAGCGGAGGTTTTGATATAGCGGTTAATAGAATAAAGGAAAAACTTGGACTCGATTATGCCTATGCAAATGAACTCATAGAGAAAGATGGTATATTGACTGGAGAAGTTAGGGGTCCAGTAATGTCTGAAACTGCAAAAGGGGACATATTGGAAGAGATTGCAAGAAAAGAAGGTGTGGATTTAAAAGATACTGTTGTTGTTGGTGATGGTGCAAATGATATTAGCATGTTTAATAAGGCGGGCTTAAAAATAGCATTTTGTGCAAAAGAAATTTTAAAAGAAAAGGCGGATATTTGCATTGAAAAAAAGGACTTAAGGGAAATTTTAAAACATATAGATTAAATGAGAGTTATTTAGACGAAGGGTAATGCACAATTAAAAAATTTAAACACGGTAGGGTAAAAAATAGAATACAAAAAGTGTGTAAACAGATTCGGGAGAACGAATGAGCATTTAAATTCAATAATAAAAAACCAGATTATGAGCAAATTCTGAATAAATATAAAAGATTTTTTCTCAATTATAACTACATATATTAGCAATTTACAACTTAAATTTATAACTTAATTCAATTCAGAAAGTTTTGCTACTGGGGTCTGTCCAATATGAGTATTGGTGAGTAAATACCCATATTGGACTTGGGCGTCATCAACCACACAAGAGTGTCTCTACCCCTGTCGTGGACATAAAAACCTAACGGTTTTTAAGTTCTCGTCGCTTCGCTCCGAGATGACCCCAAGCTCCACCCATCTATCTTTTTATCTTTATAAAGTTCTATATAAATATATCGAAAACTCATTAAACACACATATCCTCACAAATACTCACAAAAAACTAAACAGTTTTGAACGGCTATAAATTCGTGAGAATGATGTATAGGAAAGGGAGTAATTTTGAGAGGGAATTAAAAAGGGCTCTTGAGAAAAAAGGTTTTGCTGTAGTGAGGAGCGCGGGGAGTCATGGGGTAGATATAATTGCTGGAAAAAATGGAAATATTTATATATTTGAATGTAAATCAACATCAAAAGAAAAATTTTATGTTAAAAAAGAAGATATTGATAAGCTGATATCATTCTCAGAAACCTTTGGGGGAAAACCATACCTTGCATTAAAAATTAAAGGAAAGTGGTTATTTATAAACCCCTATCTATTGCATACGGATGGAAAAAATTACGCCTTAGAATATAAAAAAATACAAGTTATTGCCATAGATTTCAAAGAACTTGTAGGAGAAGGAAAGCAAGTTAAGTTCGAATGAAATTATCTAATTTTTTATTTTATTTTTTATAACCATTTGTGGATTTTTGCATTTATTTTACATAACAAAATTTTTGAAAGAAGTTAAAATGAATTCTAAAATAAAGCACAATTCTTCATTTAATTTTATTGGATTTTTAACCACTTATAATGCAAATGATTATATTGCTCATTTTTAGTTTAATTATTAATGAGCGATTTTATTATTTCTGTAATTGCTAAACCCAAATATGCTGCTTTTTTAGGTTTCATAACAATTGATGTATGCCCATTTTCTTTATGCATGCCTATTATCATAGATGCTGTCCTTTTTTCATCTGCTGGAAGAACTGCTATTGAAAGCCTCCCATCGCTTGCAAAACATGTTCCTACGTCTTGTATCTTTTTCAACATTATTCCTTCTTTTTTAAAATCTTTATTTATCTTTTCTGCGACAACAATACCCTCATTTAACAACACAACAAACAATGATGCTGATTCTTTATCTAATGTTATAGAGCTTATTTCTTCCCCATCCTCTTTCTTTAATTCCAGTACAATATTTCCCTCAACACATTTAACAGATAACGTCTTTTCTTTAATACCCATTGTAAACATTTTACCCCTCACTTACCACCTGAATATACAGAAGTAATTTACAATGCTATTTAATGGTATATATTGGTTCACAAATTTAAACTTTATCCCCAATTTCTCAATCTCCTTAGAATAACTGTGTCCCCCTTTTCCACATCCCCATCAAATTCCACAACCAAATGCCCCTTGGTTCCAAATGTTCCTTTTATAACTCCCTTTATATTCTTTGAAGGAACATAAACAACCTCTCCAATAAGTTTCTCCGCTGATGTTTTTGAGGATGCCAAACCCTCGACAAATAGTTTGTCCTTTTTTGCCACAACTTTTCCTTCTCTGGTGACTATTTTCTTTATATTTAATTCTTTGACTCCTTTAAATTCAACGATCTCTCCATGTCCACAAATCCTTAATGTTGTTGGAGGTAAGTCAAGTCGCGTTATTAAAACCCTATCCCCAATTTCAGCAACAACCTTCTCTTCCAACTCAAATGCACAATAGCATTCGTCCCCTCCCTTTACTTCATTTAATATTACATTCACCTCTTTTCCTTCAAAATTCATCTTTTGGAAAGGAACAACAGTTGCTGGAACAACCATCATCCCAACGTTCAAATGCACCTTCATCTTTGGAGTTATATTGTATTTGAAGATTTCAGAAATTTTCACCTTTGCGACGATTTTATCCACAACTTCCAATTTTGTATCTTTTGAGGTTAAAACACACCCCCTAAAAATTTGCTTTGGCTCAACTCCCTGCAATGCTATCCCTACTCTATCTCCTGCATAAGCTTCATTTACATCCTTCTTAAAACATTGGATACCTTTAACCTTAACATCAACATTTATTGGGAATGTTCTCATCTCATCTCCAACAGAAACCTTTCCTTTGTGTATAGTTCCAGTGACAACCGTCCCTACACCTTTTATTGAAAACGCATGGTCTATTGGCATTTTGAAATAATTGTCAACGTCTCTCTTAATTTCCATGTTGTCCAATGTCTCTTTAAGTGTCTTCTTTAATTCATCAATTCCAATACCTTCTTTTGCAGAAATTTTGACAATCTTTGCATTTTTTAAATTGTTCGTTGAATTTAAAATGGCCCTCATGAACGTTTCGGTATTTTTTATCTCATCCTCTGATGCAATATCAATCTTATTCATCACAACAATGGTTGGGATATTAAATAAATCCAAAATTAAGAGATGCTCTCCTGTTTGGGTTTTTGGCCCTTCCCTCGCATCAACAACGAGTAGAGCTAAATCAATAATATCCGCTGCCCCAACGACTGCTTTTATTAGATCCGCATGTCCTGGAGCATCAACCAATGTAATTCTATAGTTGTCCAAGGTAAATGATGAGAACCCAATATCTATAGTTATTCCTCTCCTCTTTGATTCTGGGGGTTTATCTAATGCTGATGTTGAGGCAATTTCAGTTAGTTGTTTGGCGAGTAATGTTTTACCGTGGTCTATATGTCCAAAAATTCCAAGATTTACATTTATCATCAAAATCACCGTAAATTTTTTATTTTGTGTATTTTGTAAAATTTGTAAAATATATAGTTGTGTGCGTTAAGGAAATTTTGAAATATAACTGCAAAAATTTTTAAAATACTGGTTATAGTCTCGGACATTAATAAGTGGAAAATTACAACCTAATTGCAAAAATAATTTTAAAAAGTTTGGATAGTTAACCTTTATGTTTTATTTTTAAATAATGCCTCTTTATATTTTTTCCTTTACGAAATTTAATATATCTGATGACTATGTATATAGATATCAAAATGAAAGACACACTAATGAACTTTGGGATCTTATCATCAAAACCTTTAAAAATTGATAAATATAACAGATGCAATGAGATGCATCCGTATATCAATATACTGGCCATATACAATGTGAGCATTTTTATATCTTTTTTAGAAACTTTATTAAAAATCCTAAAAAAACTAACTACAATGCAAGAATGTAAAATTAGAAAAAATAATATTAAAACGTAAAGTACATCCAAATTCAGTGGAACAAAATAAGCAATAATTGTTGAGAATATAAATACTGATAAGTAAAATATAATTCCAATCATATTTCAACCCCCAAAAATTAAAGAATTAATAAATTTTTATAAATTTTTTAAAATATATAGTTTTTCTTTCCATAATGGGTTATGAATCATAAAAAATTGGTGATACAATGCTTCCAAAATCACTACAGAAGGAAATTTTGGTTTTTGGATGTGGGAATTTATTGTTTGCAGATGATGGGTTTGGATATGAGGTTATATCAAGATTAGAAAAGATGGATTTGCCAGAAAACGTGGAAATAATAGATGCTGGGACTGGGGCACCATACTACTTAATGTCCATTATGGATGAGGAAGCAAAGGTAAAGAAGATTATTATTGTTGATGTTATTGATTTTGGTTTAGAACCTGGAACTTTGAAAAAAGTGGATGTTGATGAACTCCCAAAAATAAACAAATATACCTTTGATGCACATGGTACACCATTAGCACCCTACTTAATAGATGCAAGTAAAAAGGGAATTGAGGTTGTAATAATAGGATGCCAAGCAAAGGAAATTTCAATGCCGGAAATTAAGATAGGTTTGAGTGAAGAGGTTAAAAATGCAGTAGATAAAGCAGTAGAGATGGTTTTAGAGGAAATTTATAAATCAAATTAAAATTAAAGGTGTCTAATATGCAATTTGTTCATATTGGAGACAATCACTTAGGTTATAGGCAATATAATTTAGATGAGAGAGAAAATGACATTTATAACTCTTTTAATGAATGTATAGAGAAAATTTTGGAAATAAGGCCCGATTTTGTTGTCCATAGTGGAGATTTATTTGAAGATATAAGGCCACCAATAAAGGCACTATCAACAGCAATGAGGGGATTTTCAAGGTTAAAGGAAAAGGGCATTCCAATTTATATAGTTATGGGAAACCATGATATTCCAAAAAGAAGGTTTCAAGAAACCCCACTGGTTTTGTTGAAGAATTATATAAGGACATTTGTAAATAAACCTTATCACATCCACGGAGATGTATTTATAGGGGGAGCTAATTACCACTCAAAAATAGGTAAAGAAAATCTCATAGAAAGACTCAAAATATTGGAGAATGCATCAAAAGAATACAGGAAAAAAATTCTCATTATGCATCAAGGAATAAACCCCTATGTGCCCGAATATGAATTGGAAAAGAGTGAACTTCCAGAGTTTAGTTATTATGCAATGGGGCATATACACAATAGAATAATTGATAGGTTGGAGAATGGAGGAGTTTTGGCATATAGTGGTTCAACGGAAATTATGAGAAAAGATGAGTATAAAGATTACAAAAAGAATGGAAAGGGGTTTTATGTTGTTGATATGAGTGGAGATTTTGATAAGAATGATGTTGATTTTGTTAAAGTTGAAAGTGTCAATGTAAAATGTAGGGATTTTTTTGAGATATTCATAGATTCAAAGGAGAAATTTGAGGAATTTCTCAATGCTCTCTCAAATACATCAAAGCCCATTGTTCATGGAGTAATTAAGAGAGAATTCGTAATGCTTTTGGGGATATTGAAGAGTAATGCACTCTGGTATAATATTAGGATTGTTGATGACGAGGATATTGAATATGACATCCCAGAGCATTCAAGCATTGAAAAACTATTTGCAGAGTACGTTAAAAGTAAAGGGTTAGATGCAGATTTTGTCTTGAATTTACATAGGAAGTTGATAAATAACGAAGGGTGGGAAGAATTTGTAAAGGAATATTACAACAAGTTTGAATAAAAATTTGATTTACAAAACTCGAATTTTTAAAAAATGTTTTTTTATTGTTAATACAAACAACCACAAAGGGGATAATTATGATAATCAAAGAAATTAAAATGAGAAATTTCAAAAGCCATGTTAATAGTGAAATAACATTCAACAAAGGAATTACTGTAATTATTGGGCATAATGGAAGTGGAAAATCATCTATTTTTGACGCTATGCATTATGCATTATTTAAACCAAGAGTTGGATATGAAGATTTGGTTACAAAAGGGAAAAAAGATTTATCTGTTGAATTGACATTTGAAGTTGGGGGGAAGACATACAAGGTTGTTAGAGAAAGGGGGAATGAAAGGTTATATGCTAACGGCAAACTCATAGCAAAGGGTTCAAGAGAAGTGACAAAGGAGATAGAAAATATTTTAGGCATTGACGAGAAGGTATTTACAAACTCAATTTACATTAAGCAAGGAGAGATTGCGGAACTTATCAATGCACGCCCATCAGAAAGAGAAAGAATTATAGCCCAACTTTTAGGCATTGGTGAATATCAGAAATCTTGGGAAATGATGAGGGACGTTATAAATGCATTTAGGGAGAAGTTGAATTCAATTGAAGGAGAGTTAAAAAATAAGGAAAGAATTGAAAAAGATATTAAAGAAAAAACTGAAGAGTTAGAGAAGTTAAAGGTTAAACTGAGAGAACTAAAAGAGGAACTTACCAATCTCAACAAAGAATTAACAAAAAAGAGGAAAGAGTTAGAGAACTGGGATAAAATAAGGGAGAAGTTTATAAAATTCACGTCAAAACTTGAGAAGTATGAATCTGATTTAAAAGGTATAGAGAATGAAATAAAGAAATATGAGGACGATTTACAAACAATTTCAAATGCTTACTCAATAATTGAAAAAAATGAAGAAAATTATAAGCAATATTTATCAATAAAAGAAGAATTGGAAAACATAAGAAAATCTCTAAACGAATTAAAAGGAAGTGTTAATAAATACAACAAACTCATTGGGCAAAAGGAGAACATCGAAAACAGAATAAACAAATTAGAAACTGAAATCTCCAATTTTAAATATGGAGAAGATTTAGAGTATTTAAATTCAATATTGGAATCCTTAAACGAAAAAATTAAACAATTTGAAGAAATTAGAGAAGCAATAAAGGATTTAGAGAGAATAAATGAAAAATTAGAAGAAATAAACAACTATAAAAAGATAATTAATGAGAATAAAGAACTTTATGAGAAATATCTAAAACTTGAGAAAGAAAAGGATAACTTAGAAAAAATGGTTAATGAATTTGCAACATTAAAGGAAAAATACAACAGTATTGTAAAAGATCTAAAAAACTTGGATAAAAAGAAAAATGAACTATTGGATGAAATTAGCCAGCATAACATTAAAGAAATGGAAGAAAAAGTTAAAGAAATGAATGACTTAGAGAAAAAACTAAATGAAATATATGAAAAGAAAAACAAAATACAAGAGAACATTGGGGAAGTTAGGAGTAAAATAAACGCACTAAAAAAGGCACTAAATGAGATTGAAAAAGTTGAGGGAAGATGTCCTGTTTGTAATTCAGAGATTAGCGAAGAGAAGAAAAAAGAGTTAAAAGAAGAATATTCGAAAAATTTAAAAGAAGAGGAAGAAAGATTAAAAGACCTTAGCAAAAAATTAGAAGAATGCAACAAAGAGATTGAAAATATAAATAAGGAATTGAAACATAGAGGAAGGTTAAAAGAAAAACTGAGTGCATTGAAGGAAAAAATAAATCAACTTAATGAGGTAATGGATGAAATTAAAAAGAAAAAGGATGAAATGAAAATTATTAAAGAAGAATTATCAAAATTTGTTATCGATGGGGAGGATGTAGAAAAGAGATACAAAAAGGTTAAAGATGAGTTAAATAACCTAAGCGATGCCTACACAAAATACTTAACCGCTTGCGAGCATTTAAAGGGTATTGATGAGAATAAATTGATAGAGGAGAAGAATAAATTAGAAAACATAAAAGGGGATTATGATTTAGACACTTGTAACTCAAACATAGAAAACATTAGGACAGAAATTAATAATATAAATGAACTAATAAGGTTAATTGAAGAAAAGGAAAAATTAAAAGGAGAGTTAAACGATATTGAAAACAAAATCCTGGCACTACTTGGACATATTGAGGAATATAAAGAAAAAGAAGCAAAATCTAAGGAATTAGAGGAGAAATTAGGGAACCTCGAAGCATACTATGAAAAATACAAAAATGCCTTTGCAATATTGCAGAACTTATCAAAGTCATACAATGTTGACATTAAAGAATTGAAAAAGCATGTAGAAAATTTGTTAAATGAAAAATTAAAAGAAAAATCAGAACTTTTGGAAAGAATAGAGGTGTTAAATAATAGGTTGAAGGACTTAAATTATGATGAGGGAACTCACGAAAAAATTAGAGAAGATTATAAAAAATTAGAAGAAACTATAAGAAATAAAGAAAAAGAACTTGTAGAATGTAAAACAAAAATAGAAAACATAACCCAACATTTAGAAGAACTAAATAAATATTTAGATGAGTTAAAGGAAAAAGAAAAAGAAAAAGAGAAACTCTCAAAATTCATTGAATATTTAGGCAAGGTTAGGGAAGTATTTTCAAGAGAAGGGTTCCAAAAATATTTGAGGGAGAAGTATAAACCACTAATCCAAAAATACACAAATGAAGCATTTGAGGAGTTTGATTTACCATACACACATATAGAACTAACGCACGACTTTGATATAAAAGTCCATTCCCCAAATGGGGTTTTAAGTGTTAATAATTTAAGTGGCGGGGAGCAGATAGCAGTTGCCCTCGCTTTAAGGCTTGGAATAGCAAAGGTTCTAATTGGAGGCCGAATAGAGTGCATAATATTAGACGAACCAACCGTTTATCTTGATGAAGAGAGGAGAAAGAAACTCGTGGAGATATTTAAAAACATAAGAACCATTCCACAAATGATACTCATTACACACCACTCAGAATTGGAACAAATAGCAGATACGCTAATAACTGTAAGAAAAGAAGGAGGAATCTCAAAGGTATCTATTAATGGTTAAGTTCAGCATTATAATTGTTACCTAAATGAGATTAAAGGGAATAAATTATGCTTTATTTAAAATTTTATACTAATGATTTTTATTCTTTCAAAAAATTTGTTATGACTAAATAAATTGTAGAGAATTTTTACAAACAACTTATGTATTTTACTTAAATTTTAATTTGGGCTTCAATTTTACTTAATTTTTCAAATTTAATCCTTAGAAAGATTTATATATGTTGAAGTATAGAGTGCTCCCAAAGTATTGAGCACAAAATTTTACAGTTTTTTATTGCTTTTTTATTGCTTTGCAGTTAATAGTTGGTTACTTCGTGCTGACCTCCTCTCCGCTCTAAAGGACGGAGGTTCCCATAGGGAACACCCTCTCATCCTCGTCGCCGAGGCGTCATTGGGCAGGTTATGTTCATCAGGCTGGGTCAGACAGCCTTCGAAGAATATAATGGCAAAATCCTTTGGATTTTGCCGTATAATTTATGAAATAACTTGTATATAAATTCATCGATACCAAATCCCCTCCGCTCTAAAGAGCGGAGCTTCCTTAACAACAAATAATGGTGAATAAAATGGATGTAAATGAACTAAAAGCAAAAATACTATCAAAAATTTCAGAAGAAGAATTAAATAAATTAGTGCGTGAAAAGATAGAGGAATTTGGCGGATTGTTAAATGAGGAAGGAGCAATTTCATTAATTGCAAAAGAAATGGGAATTGAGTTTGATTTAGAGGAGGAAGATTACGAATTTACAATAAATGATATAACAGAGGGACAAAGGAACGTAGAGGTAACTGGAAGGATAATGAACATCTCCGAAATCAGAACATTCAAAAGAAAAGACGGAACTGAAGGGAAGTTGAGATCTATTGAAATAGCAGACAACACTGGAACTATAAGGTTAACATTGTGGGATGATAAGGTAGAGTTAGCAGATGGTTTAAAAGTTGGAGATGTTGTTAAGGTAGAAAATGCATACTCAAGAAAATGGAGAGATAGGATTGAGTTAAACAGTAGTGCAGACACAAAAATAGATAAGCTTACAGATTACGATGAAGAAAAATACCCACAAATAAAAGATATATACAAAATTTCAGAACTAATCCCAAATATAACAGCAAAATTTGAAGGAGAAGTTGTAGCATCCTATGGAATTAGAGAATTTGATAGAAAAGATGGGAGTAAGGGAAGATTAAAATCATTCATATTGAAGGACAACACGGGAAGCATAAGAGTTACATTATGGGATGACATGGCAGATATTGAAGTAAATAGAGGAGACTATGTAAGGGTTGAGGGATATGTTAGGGAGGGACCTTATGGTTTAGAGGCAAGTGCAAACTCCATAGAAATATTGAAAAAAGGAGAAAAAATAGTAAGTAAAGAAGTGGATATAGAAAATCTTCCAAATTATGAAAATGAAATTGTAACTGTTAGAGGCAGAGTAATGGGTATAAGTAACAAAAAAACTGTTGATTTGGGAGATACAACTGTAGAAGTCCAAGAGCTTTACTTAGAGGATGAAACTGGAAGGGTTAGAATATCATTTTGGAGAGGTAAAACCAATGCATTAAATGGTATAAATGAGGGGGATTTGTTAAAGGTTACGAATTGTAAAGTTAAGTTATATACAGATAGGGAAGGATACCAAAGAGTTGATTTAATAGCGACTGCTGAAACTGAAATTGTGAAAGATGAAAGTATATCTGCCCCTGAATATAAAGAAAACCTCTGCAAAATAAGAGATATAGTTGAAGGGAATGTTGATAAGAATGACATTACAGTAATTGGGAGGGTTTATAGGGTATTTGAAGTAAATGAATTTGAAAGAGAAGGTGGC
The DNA here is from genome assembly GCF_000214415.1 of Methanotorris igneus Kol 5. Taxonomy (NCBI): domain Archaea; kingdom Methanobacteriati; phylum Methanobacteriota; class Methanococci; order Methanococcales; family Methanocaldococcaceae; genus Methanotorris; species Methanotorris igneus. The sequence goes on along the minus strand of NC_015562.1, from coordinate 339,115 downwards.
ATAGGCAAGGTTAGAAATGTTATTATCGAAGATGAGACTGGAAGGATTAGGTTGGTTTTGTGGGATGAAAATGCAGATTTGGATATAAAAGAAGGGGATGTTGTAAAGGTTGTCTATGGGTATGTTAGGGAAAGAGGAGAATATGTTGACTTGAACATAGGAAGATTTGGAAGAATAATTGTGAATCCAGAGGGCATAACAATAAAATCAAATAGAAAATTTATTGCAGATGTTGAAGATGGGGAAGATGTCGAGATTAGAGGGACTATAGTAGATTATGTAAAGCAGGGTTTTGTTTTGTATCTCTGTCCAAATTGTAGGAGGAAAGTGGTTGTTGTTGATGACAGATACTCATGCCCGGAGTGTGGAGATGTAACTCCAGATGAAGTTTTAACATTAACTTTGGTTGTAGATGATGGAACTGGAACAATAACATGCAGATTATACAATAGGAACGTTGAAAAATTAACAAAAAAGAGCAGAGATGAGTTAATTAATTGCGATATTGACATAATAGAAGAACTTTTAGGAGAAGAATTTGTGTTTAATGGAGTTATTAAAAAGAGAGATACCTTAGAGATGAATGTAAAAAATGTTAGAGAAATAAACTTGGATGAAGAGATAAATGTTATTAAAAGCATGTAGAAAATATTAGAAACATAAAAAAGTTAAAAAATGGTGGACTGGGCGGGATTTGAACCCGCGGCCTCCGCACAGCCAATGCGGCGCTCTCCCAGTCTGAGCTACCAGCCCATAGTAGGCATTAAGATAATTAATATAACCCATATATAAAATTTTCGAAGTTAAATAATGATGAAGTTAAGTAGTGACGTTGTAAAAAATAATTTCAATTTTAATGAGGGGCGTTTTTCCAAATCACATAATCTTATAAGATAAGTTTCCAGATTTCTTTCAATTTTTTGACATCAATTTGTCCAGGAGCGGATGCTTTTCCTTCCATAGATGCAAAAGTTAAGATAGAGCCAAAATGAACCCCTAAAATTCTTGTTAATTTTCCTTCTTCTCCCATGGCTATGCCTATTATTTTTCCATTATACTTGTTAATTACATTCAAAACTTTTAAAACATCTTCTTTGCTTTTTGCCATAACTGCAAACTTTGCAATATCTCCAATCTTTAACTCCTCTTCAACGATTTTTATTAACTCCTCACAGGATGGAGTTTTTTCAAAATCATGGTAAGAGATGATTATTTTTGTTTTTGAACCAATTTCGTCCCTAAATTTCACGAGTTCTTTATTTTTTTCCTCCTTTAACTCAATATCTACAAACTTTGCATTGCATTCTATTGCTTTCTTTATTAAGTTTATTCTTTCATCATTGCTTTTTTTCCAAAATCCACCTTCCCAATCTGCTCTAACTGTTATTATACAAGGATACTTTACCATCTCTTCAATAGCACTTTCATTAACATCATCTAACATATCCACTCTAAATTCAACAATATCTGCTTCTTTTAACGCCTTCTCAGCGTTCTTTAATGCATCGTCTATATTGTTATCAACTATTGGGATGCATATCATATTTTCACCCGACAAAATTTAAAGTTTTAAAAAATATAAAAGACAAAAAAAGGGTGGTGCATAATTTATGTATCTGAGTTTATGTTAGTGATAAAACTTTCTATAATAATAAATTATATTAAATTAAAGGAATATTCGACTATCTTCCCTTTTGTCACTGACTATATGTCTTATCTTTTGGACTTTTAACATATCCAAAGGTAAAAATAAAAATTAATTAAATTAATTTTATCTTCCAGCAAATGGACAATAGACATCCATTCCAAGCAACTTAGCAACACCTTGCACTGTAACTCCGTAAATAATTGGTATTGTGTCGTATTTTTCGCAGGTTTTTAATAATTCCCAAAATGTTCCATTTACTATTGTACTCCCAGTAATTAACGCAATATCTGATTTCTTTATAATCTTATCGTTGCATTCCTTTCCATCTAAAACAACAGTTCCAAATTTTTCTTTTCCAATGTTCTCTGGATTTAAATCGGTAATATACACTTTAAATAATTTTGAAGTTGCCTCTATGTGTCCGGGTTGAAAGCCAATATGTGCCACAATAGCGTCCCCACCAAATTCCCTCAATATCTTCAATGCCAGTCTTTTACCACATTCTTTTGGCTTATCATCCTTACAATGTACGCATCTATCCAATAAGCCAAGATAATTCATCCCAGCATTTATTGATGCTATTGCTATTGCTCTATCTCTTTCATCGCCTTTAATTTTTTCAATAAACTCTTTTAGTGTCCCTTTAGTGTTTATTGGGTAGGAAGTAAATGCTTGTCCTCTTTTTCCTTCTATATCCGCCTCAATCATAATTTCTTTTCCTTTTATTATTGGATAATCTTCTCTATCTACATTTCCAATAGCTTCTTTTGGTGCTAATGTTTTTATAACAACTGTTTTATTTAATATTGGTTTTAGAGTTTCCATTGCTTTTTCATATATTACATCATACATTTTCCATCACCAACGAAAATGATACAATACTATATGATGTTTATTTAAATATTATAACACTAATTTATTAAAATTTTATAATTTATTAAAATTTTAAATTTTTTATGTATTATATGACCTTTTTAAATGTTTGTTTATCTCCTCAATTATCGCTAATCTCTTGCAAACACCATCATCAAATCCACAATCCCCACATGCAAGGCATACAAGTTTCTCCTTAATACCAATTCCTATTGTGTTTACTCCAGAAATTATCTTTTTGTCTTTAAAATTATCAGCAATACACTTTAACCCTGCCCCACATGCAAGTACCAATATGGAATCGAATGAATCCACATCTACACTTTTTGCCAACTTTTCAACAGCACTATATCTACATAACCCATCCTCTAAAGAATCTGGTAAATTTTCATCTTCAAATATTCTAAATCCTTCCTCAATAAGCATTTTTTTCATTTCTTTTACCTCTTCTGGACCTCCTGTTTTGCTACTCTTCGCACATATGCCACAACCTATTACCATTACAGTTTTAACGTTTTTCTCCATTAATTTTCTTTTAATTTCCACAAAATCCTTTTTAATTGTTATCACTGCCATAATAATCACCTTAATATTCAATTTCCTCAATTGTGTTTTTAAGTGCTTTGCATTTACATAATGCTTCTTGGTTTGGAGATTTGCATTTTTTACCACACATTGGGTGGGGGGCTTCTCTGCTAAATGAAACCCAAACTTCATCATTCACATCGTATTTTAAAAGGTGCCTTGTTGTAACTGCATAAATTTCCAAACCACCAATATCCACAACAACCTTCAATACAGAACCATTTGGAATTATGTTGATGATTTTTCCTTTTATGGCATTTTCATATTTTTTTGTTTTATCTAATATAATATCTTCTGGGTGAATACATAGAGAGATATTATTGTTATGTTTTCTTTCAAAGATAGGGTATTTTTTAACTTTTATTGTGAATGGTGATTTCAGCCCCTCATTAACTACCTCTACTGTTGCTATATCATCTTTAAGTTCTTTTATATTTCCTTTTAAAATGTTCTTTACGCCAACGAACTTTGCGACAAATTCATTTTTTGGATGATAAAAGATTTCATCTGGCTTTCCAATTTGCTGGATCTCTCCTTTATTCATCACTGCAACACTATCCCCCAACAACATAGCCTCTGTTAAGTCGTGGGTTACATAAATTCCTGTAACTCCTAAATTTTTTAGTATGGCCTTTAACTCCTCCCTTAATTTCTCCCTTAAAACTGGGTCTAAAGCACTCAACGGCTCATCCAATAATAGAACATCAGGATTAATAACTAAAGCCCTTGCCAATGCAACCCTCTGCTTTTGCCCCCCACTTAACTGAGGGATTTTTTTATCTTTTAAGTGTGTGATCTCAAGGATTTCCAGTATTTCATATACTCTTTTTTTAATCTCATTTTCAGGTATTTTTCTAATTTTTAATCCAAATGCTATGTTTTCAAAAACATTTTTGTGTGGGAAAAGGGCATAATCCTGAAAAACAAACCCTACATTCCTTTTTTGTGGGGGTAAGTCGTTTATTACTTTGCCATTAATTACCACATCTCCATAATCCTGCTTCAACAATCCTGCTATAATTTTTAGGAGCGTAGTTTTTCCACAACCACTCGGCCCTAACAAAACCATAATCTCACTATCATTTACACTAAAACTTACATCATTCAGAATTTCTTGCCCATCTATTCTTTTTGATATGTTGTTAATTTCTATCATGGTATCATCCCTTTGCGGCAATTCTTTTGAATAATGTTAAAATTCCAAATGATATTACAATCAAAATCAAAGACAGAATGTTTGCAATTTCTCTATTTCCCCCCATCGCACTGTTGAATATTGCAATTGGTAAGGTCTCTAAAAGTCCACAAACCATTACCGTAGCTCCAAATTCTCCCATAGCCCTCGCATAGGTTAATATTATTCCTGATATGATTCCAGTTTTTGATAGGGGCAAAATTATTTCCTTGAATATCTCATATTCACTTGCCCCAAGTGTTTTTGCGGCATCAACTAATGAGGATGGAATATCTTGGAGTGATGCCCTAATACTTCTTACCATAAATGGGAGAGCAACAAATGTCTGAGCTATAACAATTGCAAAGGTCGTAAACATTATTGTGATGCCCAATAAATGCAATGGGTAACCAATCAACCCGTATCTTCCAAAGGTTATTAAAAGTAAATATCCAGCAACAGTTGGAGGTACTACAAGTGGTAAATTAACAATAGTATCAAATACATCCTTTAGTGGGAACTTTTTGTAAGTTAGGATATATGCCAATGGAATTCCAACGCATAGCGAAATTATTGTTGATACAAGAGAGGTTGTAACGCTTAAAATTAGGGGATTCAGTATAGATTTGTAATCAATGAGTTCTTCCAAAGGATTTGAAAGTATATTAAATAATAAAGCCACAAATGGCATGATAATCAGCAAAATAAACACAGTTATGCTAAATCCAATCAAAAATCTAAATGTTATTGGTTGCATACTTACCACGTATTTACTGCATTATTTTGGAGTTATAACTACAAGTTCATTCTTTGCGAATATGCTGTAATTGTCCACAAATCCTTCTTTTTTGAGAATGTTCATGTGTTTCAAGCTTGCTGAAGCAAAAACATCTGCTCCACTTTCCCCACCTACTGCCCCACCTTCTATTCTTTGTCTCAAAGAACCTGAACTTGCAAATAATAATTTTACTTTGCATCCAGTTTTTTTCTCAAATTCATTAGATATTTCTTTAAACGCATCTGTTAATGATGCAGCAGCATAAACAATAATTTCTCCACCAATTTTCTTTGGTTCGTAAGATTGTGGGTTCTTTATTGGAATAAACCCATATTTTTCCAATATTTCCTGCCCTTCTTTTGAAAGGACGAATTTAACAAACTCTTCTGCTCTCTCTTTATCGTCACTATCCTTTAGTACTGCAATAGGATATTCGGGAACTACATTAATTTCTTTTGGGATTTTGATGATTTTCACCTTGTCTTTTTCCATATATGCATCGGTTCTATAAACAAACCCTGCATCCACTTCTTTTGAAACGACTTTATCTAAAACAGCCCTAACATTGGATTCTTTTGAGACAATATTTTTTATTATTTTATCTGTAAGTTTTGGATTTGATTTTCTTAAGTTGTCTAAAACTTCCATTGCATACCTTCCAGCTGGGACATGTTCTGGGTTTCCTATGGATATTGTCACCCCATCATTTCCCAAATCTTCAAATTTTTCTATTTTTGTTGTTGGTTGGTTACTTGTGCACCCTGAGAGCACAACAATAGCAAATATAAGAAACACCACAGATTTTTTCATAAGGTCACCCTCTATATCTATCTGGGTCTGGTTTTGTAATTGTGTAAATATAATATATAAACTTTTCGGTAAACGGAAGGTTACTTCCTGCTAAAAACATCTTTTTTATTCCTTTTTTCATTGCTAATTTTTTAAAATAAGATAATGCTTCTTTCAATTCGTCGTTTGACATTAGTGGAGCGTTGATTAAAATTTGTATTGCCTCATCATCAATATTTTTCATATTTCTAAACCTCCACGATATTTGTGGCATTGTTAATTTTATGTTAATTAATATTAGTTACTATTATACACAATAATTAATCTAAAATCATTACTAAAATAGTATTTAAATATGATTGTTTGTGTTAAGTGAAAAACTATATAAACTACGTTTATGAATTTGAATATATTACAGTATCTGAACATCATAACAAACTATAAAAAAGTCATAATCTCGAACAAAAATTATAACGGCAAAACCCAAGGTTTTGCCATAAAGATTTTGGAATATTGGTATTATTAAATTTTCTAAAAGTTTATCTATCCCAACAAAATTATACAACAAAACAAAGTTTTGCCATAAATTTTTGGTTTTGAATATAAAACCAATAATAATTTTCCAAACAATAATTTCCACTTATTAATGTCCAAGACTAAAATATTTAGTAATAATCAAAAATACTATACAAATATTCTACACAGGTGAATGTATGAATATTAGCAATACCCGATTGTGCATATCTAATGCATATCCGTAGATACCGTTAACCAAAGTCGATGCAGATGCAAAGGAGGGACTGCGTTATCTATTACCTATGCTATTGGAAAGCCAATTTTGTATTTGGGTGTTGGACAGAGATATGAGGATTTAATTGAATTTGATGTAGATTGGATGGTGAATAAATTGTTTGGGGAGGGAGAAGTTAAGTTCTCAACGAAAAGGGAATTCTAATTGAAAATTTATTTTTAATTTCAAAAAATTTTATTATCTATTCAAAAATCCAAACATCTACCATATCCCCTTCATCTTTTTTTAACTCATGTTCTTTTATTACAGATAGTCCATCCGCATTCAATATTGAGGTTAACATGTTAGAACCCTTAAATGTTGGATATGCTATGCCATTTTTTAATTTTACAGGCCATAGATATAAAAAATCAGGTTCAGATATTATTTTTTCAGATAGTTTTGCTTTAATAATCTTTCTTCTATATGGTTTATGTGCCATTTTCATCAATAATGGGAGCAAAAACACATAACTACAAACTAAACATGAAACAATATTCCCTGGCATACAGAATATTGGTTTTTTATCAATTTTTCCAAATAATATTGGCATTCCCGGGCGCATCTTAACTTTATGAAATAATATTTCCCCTAACTCATCAACAATCCTTGGAAGAAAATCCTTCTTCCCAATGGAAACACCACCAGAAGTTACAATAATATCGCATTTCTTTGACGCTTCAATTATATGTTCTTTTATTTCATTGGGATCATCTCTTGCAATTCCCAAAAATATTGGCTCGCAACCTGCTTTCTTTACAATAGATGCGATTGTTTTTGAATTTATATCCTTTGTCATTTTAAATAACTCATTTCCGGTTGAGATAATCCCAACTTTTGGAGTTTTATAAACCTTTACTTCTTCAATCCCCAAACATGCTAAAACACCAATATTCCTCTCATTTATTAAAGTTCCTTTTTTTAAAATAATATCTCCTTTTTTAACATCACATCCCTTTTTTGAAATTCCTTCAATTCTATCAAAATTTATAACAACAATTTTATTACCAATTTTTATTGTATTCTCAACTGGAATTACATATTTTGTATTTTTAGGAACTTTTCCACCAGTAGCAACTGAAACGCATTCATTTCCTTTTATCTCCAAATCCTTATCATCCCCTGCAAAAACCTCATCAATTAAAATATATTCCTCCAAAATTTCCGCAACTGCATAGCCATCAATATCGCTCCTATCAAACCTTGGGATGTCAATGTTGCTTATTATATCCTCTGCTAAAACTCTACCATAGGACTCCTCTATTTTAATATATTCGGTTTTATTAAAATAAAATTTACTTAAAATTTTCTCTGCTTCTCTGACTGAAATCATAACATCACCATCTCCGATTGCAACTATGAGGATAATGAAAACTTTGCGTTTTCATCTAATTTAAATTAAAAATTAATAAATCTTAAAATCTTAAAAAATTAAAAAAATAATCTTAAAAAATTAAAAAAATAAAATAAAAGATAGGATGCCTCCCGTAATGGGTTCGGCATCCTTTCTAAGAGGCGTTTAACTTCTGGCTGGACTTCCTGGCCTATTTATTTTATTTGGGCTGATTATGTTTATTTATTTTCTTTTCTTCTTTAATTTCCTTAATTTTGTTGAATATTTGTTTTAATGTGTCTTCATTGCTTTTTGTGAATGGGAATGGTGATTTTGTGAATGGTTTTGCATAAAGGGTTAATCCATCAAATCTATAAAATGTTGCTCCGCACTCCATTCCATCAATAACTCCAGGCAATACAACATCTGATGCATAAGGCGTTGGTCCTGGGGCAATATCAATACAAACCATTGGAATCTCATTTAAATATTTTGCACAGTCCTTTGGTGTATGCTCCACAATACCTGCCGCAACAACCAATATTGCATCAATTTCCCTCTCTCTCAAAAGATCTGCAAACGTAAATTCTCCAGGGTTGTATCTTGGATAACCCCTTGCAAAGTCCAAACCGTAAGGATAGCCATACATGTAAGATGCGATTTGGTTAAATCCATTTACATTGCAATGTCCTCTTAAAGCCCCTATAGCACATTTTGTGTATTTATTTAGTTCTTTAACTAAATTCAAAACCATTTCAATGTTTCTATGTCCCCCTCTTGATGCAGGCAATCCTAAACCACCATAAATTTTTACAAATTTTGAATTTTTCATCAACTCAACCATTTCTTCTATTGTTTCTATCGGAACTCCTGTTATTTTTTCAATGCTGTGGTGTGGTCTTTTTCCTCTCAATACTGTAAGGAGTGCGGAGAACATCTCATAGTCGGTGTTTGGTTTTAATTGAACATGTAAGTCCGCTAACTTTGCAGTGTCGGTTTTTCTTGGGTCAACAACCACAATTTTTCTATCTTTTCTTCCTCTTTCAGTCCAATAGCCCCTTGCAAATACTGAATATCTACTCATGTGTCTTGGGTGTGAGTGCATTGGGTTGCATCCCCAGAAGATTATCAAATCAGCCCTGTTTTTAACTTCTCCAGCAGTACAGCCAGGAAGTCCAGCCTCTTGAACACCCATTAATGTTGGACCGTGTCATATTGTTGAGTTTGAGTCAGCAACTCCTCCTAAATACTCAGCCATGTGTAATCCAACGATGTGTGCTTCTGCTGAAGTTTCAGCACCCATAAATAAGAGTGGTCTTTTTGCATTTGCCAAAATTTCTGCTGCCTTGTTTATTGCTTCTTCCCAACTAACTTTAACAAATTCTCCATTTTTCTTTATCATTGGTTCTCTTATTCTGTGTGGGCTTACAATTTCTTGGAACTTTGGTGCCCCTTCCCTACAAACATTTCTTACAATTATTTTTTGGTTCTCTTCATCATATAAAACCTCGATATCATCACATGCCATTCCACAAACGGGACAAGTGATCCCCTTAAAAACTTTCATTAATCTCACCCATATATTCTTTTCATAATTTCCTCTGCACTCAATATCTTTGCCTCTTTTACTGGCTCAACAAACACAAAGCAACCTTTATAAAGCGGAGAACCCATAGCCTCTGTGTATGAGCTAATAACAACATTTGCCCAAATAGATCTTGGAATAAAGACAGTTCCTTCTTGCAAGGAATCGTCTGGAATTGCCTTTAAACATATCTCTGATTTTCTATCCTCGCTAAATACTTTAACATACTTTGGCTTTCCAAGATATGCATAATCCTTTGGGTGGATGTAGCAGACAGCACATTCTTTAACGTATTTTTCTGTGAATTTTTTTCCTCCTTTAATAATTTCCCCTTGCACAATGGTACTTCCTGTGTTAAGGAGGGCTTTTATCCCACCATCGTATCTATGACTCTCATAGCATTCATACAATTCAGGTTCGATGAGACCAAGGTTTTTTTCTTTTAAAGCGTAGAGTTTTCCTTTTGGATTTCTTTTTATTGCATAATCTCCAACAAATTTAAGGAATTCTCCGTTAATTTGCATTCCATTGATGTTTATATCAACCTCTTCATTAGCAAACTCAAACCCCGGGGCAAAGAACCTTATCCTCCCACAAACAACAATATCTCCTTTTGACATCTCTACTCCAACAGCCCTTTCTGCGTTTCCTCCAATATATATGAATCCACCACTTTGCCTTATACCACAAAACTGCCCAACATTGCCTTTTATGATAATTTCTCCGCCAGATAAACCTCCTCCAACATTATTCCCAGCGTTTCCTTCAACAATAATTTTTCCCCCTTTCATTCCGTACCAACTGCCCCTGTAAGCAGAACCGACATAGTCCCCAGCGTTTCCATTAATTTTTATTAATCCGCCTTTCATTTCCCTTCCAACCCAATTTCCAGCATTTCCATTTACAACAATCTCTCCGCCTTTCATTTCAGAACCTAACTGAATTCCAACATTTCCATTGATTATGATTTTCCCAGAGGTCATTTTATAGCCAATGTATTTAACCCTCTTAACATCTCCTTCAATAATTATTGTTACATCCTCTGAATCGTCTGAACTTACTTCAACATCAAAAAACTCTGAAAGTGGATATGTATTTGGACCTTGCCAAACCATTAAGGATTCAATTTCCTCTTTGCTCTTATTTGCAAAGTTATCTGGTGTTATAACATCTGCTTCTATGGGAATATCTGGGGTTTCTTTTGGAGTTAAAATCACTTGCATGTTATTCACCCACATTTATTGGCGTTGGTTTTGTTAAATAATGCTCTGATGTTGGATAGTTGGTGAAATCAAAGGTATAATACTTAAACCACTCTTTAACATCCTTAATCATCTCATTGTAAATCTCTTCATCGTTAAATTTGGTGTTACAGTAGTATGTTCTTCCTTCTGGTGTTGAAACAATCTTTCCATTGTGTGCAACAATTTTTCCTCCATTTATTGTGTATTCTGCAACTGAGAACTTCTTCTCTATGGTTTTGTAGTCATTTGTGTTGAGTGTCTCTGGGTTTATATCATAAATTGCAATATCTGCATCTGCGCCAACACCCAAATGTCCCTTCATTGGTGCTAAACCTACTGCTTTTGCTGGTGTTGCTCTTGTTATTGTTGCAATCTCGTATAGTGTCATCTCTCTATCAATACTTGGAAGGTCTGTTCTTTCAGAAGCCCAACTGTGGCATTCTAATAATGTGTCTTCTCTTGCCTTCCTACTCATCAACCATGCAATGACTTTTGGGTAATTTGTGAAAGGTCCACCATTAGGGCTGTCTGTTGTCATGACAACCTTCCAAGGGTCTTCAACACCCAACAATAACTCCAAACCCATTGCCCATTGGACGCTATGAACCCCATTTTTTTTCTTGTATGCAAATGGCACAATACCTGAACCGCATTCTAACTCAACATCAGCATTTGACCACTTATTTCCAGTCAAAACAGCCAAATCATAGAGATTTGGACCATCCCCAGTCATACAAATTGCTGGACCAAATACAACACACCCACTATCAATAACAACATGCTTTGATTTATTCACATAGTCAATAATTCCACGTGTTCCTGATTCAAAGTCCTTCCAAGAAGTTCCACCAAATGCGTTAAACTGAACATGGGTTAAATAAATACTCTGCTCCCTTTCATAGGAAACTTTTGTCTTTATTTCTTCATCAACCTCAACTTTTTGATTTGCTTTTATATGTTTTGGTATTTTTAAGGTTTCTCTTGCTAATTCCCAGTTTCCCGGGTGTCCGAGACCATTTGCGTGAACATGTATTGACATTGGATAACCTAACATCTCATTAACTTCTGCAAGTCCTTTAATAACATCTCTTGGTGTAATTTCAAAGTGCAAGTTTGGTTCATCCAATGAATTAATATTCAAACCCCATCCCCAATTCTCTACACCAGCAGGATTTACACACTTAATTCCAAATGTTTTGTGGATTTTAAGCATCCACGCAACATAAGCAGCGGCTTTTTCAATGTCTCCTTCCTTTAAGTATCTCATAACAAACCAATTGTTTCCAAGCATCAAATAAGCACATTTATTCAAAATAGGAACATGCTTTAACTCCTCATGTGTGTGTTTTGCAAGCATTGGCGGTGTTGCTGCCTCACAAACGGTTGTATAACCCATTAAAGTGTATTTATACCCCATAACATAACTTGAAGGAACAACATTTCCGCTTCCGCTATGTGTTATGTTTGTCTTTTTTATAGGGTGTTTATATTGAAACTCGGGACACATCATCCTACCGTGTGTAACCTTTGGACCTGCAACGTGTGTGTGAGAATCAACTCCACCAGGCATAATTGTCTTATTTTTTGCATCAATAACTTTTACATTGTCCTCATTTGGAGAGAATTCTTCAACAATTTTTCCATCTTTAACAAATATATCCATCTTTTCTCCATCAATCCCATTAAATGGGTCAAACACATAACCATTTTTTATTATGAGATTCATGTTATCACCACACTACCTTGACAGGATAGGCAGATAGTTTCATCTCCCTTCTGAACAAATGGCTCATTGCAAATCTCACAAAACTTTATTTTTTTCTTTGATTTTTTTGGAACAATAATATCCACAAACTCATAAGAATAAACATCCTCTCCAGCATTTAAGATATCTAAAATAACCTCATCATGAGGAACTTTTTCAATATTCAAATACCACGCATGGAGTTTTGGGAATTTTTTTGTTTTTTTAGCGTCAAGGATTATTCTAACCCCTTTTATAATCTCCCCTTCTCTTCCCCATTTATTTACGGTAACTGCCATCTTTCCAGTATCAACAATTCTCAATCCCTTGTTTCCTGTTGTGCATTTCCCAAGAACTTGAAAGGCATCAGGAAGGCAATTTTGTGTTTCACATGTTACATATATTCTATCTTTCTCATCAATATCAAGGACTTTTTTTGCCAAACTGAACATCTGCATACCTATAAGCACGCCGGGACTTAAACACCCATGAAAATCCAAAACTTTTTCAAAATCCTCTTTCTTAATACCAACCCTTTTGCTCATTTCAGAAATATTCATAATTTACCTCCAAGCGGAGTTAATTAAAAATGGTTTCGTATTTATATTATGTAGTAATTTACGTTACTTACTAAAATTAATCCTTATATAAATGTGTTACTACATAAGATTAAGACAAAAAGTATTTAAGCATAATGGTTTCATAACTTCGTATTATGTCAGTATCTCCGAACATCATAACAAACTATAAAAAAGTTAATATTTAGTAATAATCAAAAATATTATACAAATATGAGGGTGGTGCATAATTAAAAAATTTAAATATGGTGAGTTAAAAATAGAATACAAAAAGTGAGGGTGGTGTATAATTGAAGAATTTGGATGTAGTGGCTTGTGTAAGAGGTTGTGTTTTATAAATGCTTTAAACATTCACAATTAAGTATTACTAACGCCTTAATATGATCTTTTTAATTATTATCAAATATTAACCTTCTTGCAATTTATTATTTTGTTGTTGGTTGGTTACTTGTACACCTTGAGAGCACAACAATAGCAAATATAAGAAACACTGCGGCTCTCGTCATAATGTCACCCTCTATATCTATCTGGGTCTGGTTTTGTAATTGTGTAAATATAATATATAAACTTTTCGGTAAACGGAAGGTTACTTCCTACTAAAAAAGAAAACTTTTAAACTTATCCATATCAATGTTCAAATAATGATTATAGTAAAGGACAAGATAAATCAAAAATCTAAAAATAGTCCTTTTACTACTTTAGAGTTAACCCTAATGCCCATCACGTATTTAAATATTATTAACTGATTTTTTTTCATCTTTTTCTTGTTAATAATAAAGTTATAAAGAATAACATTAAGCAATAATATTTTAACCTTTACTTCATATTTAAATATTTATATGTATGAATTAACTTCATCACCTTCTTAATCATTGTAAAGCAATTAAAAAACACAAAACCCATAACATTTAAAGAATTTTGAGATAACTTAATTATTTATATGTTTAATAGCAACTACGGCCTTAGATTTTTTAAAATCTCTGATAAAATATAGTAGTGTGCGGAATAGTTGAATAATCTACGATTATTCAACTTCCCTGCAACCGAAGGTTGCAGTGGATTTTTAAACTTATATATGCATTAATGAATTTTGAATGGCAATAATTCTTCCTTAAAATTTGAAATAAGGCATAAATCTTTAAGAATTTATCAATAGCATATTTCCAAATTATACGGCAAAACCCAAAGGGTTTTTGCCAAAAGATATACGGCAAAATCCCTTGGATTTTGCCAAAAGACATACGGCAAAACTTTCAGTTTTGCCAAAAAACCCTTCTAACGCACACGACTATAACCCACATCCATATATACGATAACAATGGGGAGTTTTATGCATTGGCAAAGGAAAAATCAACTTTAATAATTTTAAAAAAATATTTAAAGAGGATTAATGCCATAAAAAATTTGGATTTATGCGTAGAAAAGAAACTATTAAGGTGAAAATTGTGAAAGAGAAAGTTTTAGATATGGATGATTGGAGGGCATATAAAATTTCCCATACAGTTGAAATTGAAAATGATGCTGAAAAAACAAAAACATTAATAATTGAGTTTGAAAATAAAAGGAGGGTTTTATCAACAAGAGAAGGATTTAAGGAAGTTAAATATGTTGGAAATCATTCAGTTCCAGTTCCATTTTGGGATAAAGTTCATAATTATAAAGATTATGAGAGCCATGTTTTAAATGAAATTGGAATAAAAAAAGAAGATATTGCATTACTATCAACTGGAGCAAATATGGATAACTTAGCAGTTGCAAAAGAAGAGTTTGATGAATTTTATGTTATTGCTTTTACAACCGCTGGAGCTAAATATAATGCAATAAGGTTGGGGGATGAGGAAGCTGATTATATAGAGAAAGATTTTAAAACATACAAAATAGTTGATGGAAAGCTAATACCAAAAGAAAAGGTAGGGACAGTTAATATAATTTTAATAACCAATGCAAATCTAACAGATGGGGCAATGGTAAGAGCAATAATAACAATAACTGAAGCAAAAACAAATGCCTTCCAAGAGCTAAATATAAGAAGCACAAAACATCCAGAGCTTTTAGCTACTGGAACTGGAACAGATAATGTTGTGGTTGTCAAAGGTTTTGGTAGGGGAGTTGATTATACTGGAGGGCATACAAAGATGGGAGAGATGATAGCTAAAGCTGTAAAGAGGAGTGTAATAGAGGCATTAATTAAGCAGGATGGAATAAAAAAGTAAATGAAGATTATTATACAGCAAAACCCTTTGGGTTTTGCCATTAATCTATACGGCAAAATCTAAGGGATTTTGCCAAAATTATAAAAACACTTTGGTGATGTTATGGATTTGGAGTTTTATCTCAATGCTTTAATAAACACCTTAAAAATATCTACACTCTACACAGTAAAAATATCCATTATTGTTTTAATAACCATGTTTATTGTTAATTATATCATGAACACTGGCATTATGAAAAAAGTTAGTGATTTATTATCTCCAATTCTAAAAAGATTGAAAATAAACCCTCTTTCAATATCTTCAATCTTAGCATGCTTTTTTAGTCCTACTGTTGGATATTCAATTTTAGCGGAGGGGTTAAAAGAAAATAAAATAAATGAAAAAGAGATTATTGGAACATCATTAGCAAACTCTTTCCCATCTGTGCTATCACATACATTCACGTTTTTTATTCCTGTTGTTATTCCAATTTTGGGTATTACTGGAGTTTTGTTTGTTTTGATTAGGTTAGGAGTTGCATTCACAAAAACAATAATTGGGTTTTTGTATTTGTCCATTATATCAAAAGATTGTAATTTTGAGATGCCAAATATCGGTAAAATGGACAAAAAAGAAAATGTAAAGAAGTCGTTTAAAAGCACTTTGAGGTTTGCTAAGAGGTTGATTCCGGTAATGTTCTTTATGATGACATTGGTTGTCTATTTATCAAAAATTGGGTTTTTTGATTATGTTAAGAGATTCGTTGAGCCAATAACGAATTTTTTGCATCTGAATCCTAATGTTGGAATTTTAGCGTTAACTGAGATTATGAATGTCCATGCAGCAATAGTTATGGCTGGTGGATTTTTAAATGAGGGAATTTTGAGTTCAAAAGAAGTTTTGATTGGTCTAATTATTGGAAATGTTATAACCCTTTCAAGTAGATATGCTAAACACTCCCTACCTTTACATGTTTCTTTGTTTGGAGCTAAATTAGGGACTAAGATAGTCATTATTAATGCGGCAATAACTTTATTATTGGACATTTTGATAATAATATGGTTGCTACTATTTCATAACTAAATACTACTTACTCCTACTCAATTTTTTGAATTTATATTTACCACATTTAACATTAACACTAAATAATAAAAAATTTGGAAATATTTATGAAAAATTAAACAGTCTCAACGGCTTTATGTTGAATTTCATAAATTCTCTTGACGTCATCTAATGTGTTTATATCATTTACAGATTTATCTTCTCTAAACCTAACGATTCTTGGGAATCTTAAAGCATAACCACAGGGATACTTATCTGATTTTTGAATCTCCTCATAAGCAACTTCAACAACAATCTTTGGCTCAACGACAACCTCCTCTCCTAAATCCTCAATAATTATTTCGTTGATCATCTTCGTTAATCTCTCCAGATCGTCCTCCGTTAAACCAGTCCCAACATGCCCAATTGAATATAAATTCCCCTCCTCATCCCTAACAGATATTTCATAAGAACCAAACCAATCCTTTCTTTTACCCATTCCCCTCTTTGCCTTTGTTATTACAACATCAAGATTCTCTAATGTAGGTTTAAATTTATACATCGTCCTTACCCTACTCCCAGGAGTGTAGATGGCATCTAAATTCTTAATCATCACACCCTCATGACCAATACCTAAACTCCACTTATAAAATTCCTCTGCCTCCTCAACGTCATCAGTTATCAATTTGTATGATATATCGATGATTTTTTTGGATTTGAGTTCTCTTTCAATCTTTTCTCTATCTTTTCTCCAATCATTCTCTATGCCTAAAATTTCTTCTAATGTTTTCCTCCTTTCACTTAGAGGCAAATCAATAAATTCTCTACCCTTATAATATAAAACATCAAAAAGATAAACCCTCAAGTTTATTTCCTTCATCATTTTATCAATATCATACTTTCTCCTAAACCTCCTTAAAATATCTTGGAAAGGTCTTGGTTTTCCAGTTGATGTATCAATTGCTACACACTCCCCTTCAATTATAAAGTTATCTGCTTCCAATTTTTCAATTGCCTCTCTTATTTCTGGGATAGCGTTTGTAACATCTTCTAACCTCCTACTGTAAATCTTAACTTTTCCATCTTTTTTGTGGATTTGCACCCTTGCACCATCATACTTTGTCTCAAATTGGGGCATCTTCATCTCATTTATTGCATCCTTTATTGATGGCACTAATTGAGCTAACATTGGCTTTATAGGTCTAAATACCCTTAGTTTCAACTCTTCACTATCCAAATCCTCTTCCATTAACTTCTCTGCCAACAATCCAATGTCATTTGTTACTGCGTAAATTCTCTCTAATTTTTCTTTTGGAACATTGAAATAGAGCGATAATGCCTCAATAATTGTTGGAATGTTCATTCCAATTCTCATATCCTCCAAAATTACCCTTGCCAAATATCTACTCTCAATAGGGCTCGCCCTCAAAAATAAACTTGATATATGTCTAAGTTTCTTCTTTTGGGATTGTTCCCCCTCAATTTCAGCAACTTTTCTCAGTGTTTCATAAACCTCATCAACTTCGAGGGGCTTGGTAAATAAAGATACTTGCTTTATGCTTGACTTCAATTTCTCTATTGCCAAACCAATATCTCCAGTTTCTTTTATTTTTTCCAATAATTCCTTCTCCTTTATACCAGTTGATACTATAGCACCAATTAATAACTTTGAACCTATTCCCAGTTCTCTCTCATCATATTCTGGAAAAACCCTTCCAATTGTTAAATAACAAATTTTCTTTAAATCTTTAGGTTTTCCACTATGTTTAACTTTGTCAATTAATTTTATAAAATAGTCCCTTTTCTCCAATCTTTTTGTAGTGTTTTCTATTTTGTTATATATCTCACAGACATCCTTCCATAACATAATTTTCACCAGAGGATGTTAAATTTTAGTTGGAACTGAATACTATTATTACCTTTGTTTTTGGATGTTGCACCGAAAAACTTAAAAATCTAATTTTTGTTTATTATTGTTTTGAAGTTATTTTGTTGGTTGTAGTATTTATACAGTTACCCAGCAATTATAGTCGTGTGCGGAATAGTTGAATAACCTACGATTATTCAACTTCCCTGCAACCGAAGATTGCAGTGGATTCTTAAACGTATTTACGCATTAATGAATTTTTAAATAATCTTTATCCTTCCTTAAAATATACGGCAAAACCCAAAAGGTTTTGCCAAAAAATTGAAATAAGGGACAAATCTTTAAGAATTTATCAATAGTATATTTCCAAATTATACGGCAAAATCCCTTGGATTTTGCCAAAAGACATACGGCAAAACTTTCAGTTTTGCCAAAAAACCTTTCTAACGCACACGACTATAAATAACATAAAATATTCCTAAAATTTCAGTAATGATTATCAACAAATTGTTTATACGCTAAATTTTATTTATGTCCATAAGTGCAAAAATTCACAACGACTATATGTGGGCCCGTGGTCTAGTGGCTATGACGTCGCCCTCACAAGGCGAAGGTCGGGGGTTCGAATCCCCCCGGGCCCACCATTTTTATTTTAGGAATTTATATTTATATATTTAGATTTTTGTGAACTTGTTCTAAAAGTTTCGTTTATCTTTATTTAAAGGTTTTATTTATATATTTGAATATTTAAATATTTTTGAAAAATATTGAAATTAATCGATATATCGAAAATTATAAATATAAGTAGGGAATATAGTCGTGTGCGGAATTAATATACGGCAAAACATAGTTTTGCCATTAATTTTTAAACTTATTTATATGCCAATGAATTTTCAGATAATCTTTATTCTTCCTTAAAATTTGAAATAATTCTACAATCGTTAAAAATTTACCAACAGCATATTCCAATTTCTAACGCACACGACTATATATAGACACATAAAATTTAAAAAAGGTGGTTGTGTGGATGCGATATATTTGCTAAATGTGGCGATACAAACTTTAATTGATTATTTGAATTTAAACAGGGTTATAGCACTTACAATTGCCTTCTTTATGGCGGGTGGAATAGCATCAATGATAAACAAAAACTTCATAATAAAATACTTCGGCCCAGATACACCAAAGCACATATCCTACTTGGTTGCATCTGTAAGTGGATGCTTACTTGCAGTGTGTTCATGCACCATCTTGCCTTTATTCGCTGGGATATACAAAAGAGGGGCAGGAATTGGTCCAGCAACAACCTTTTTGTTTTCTGGGCCTGCAATAAATGTCCTTGCGATATTCTACTCAGCAGCATTGCTTGGCTGGGGGATTGGATTTACAAGGGCTGTGTTTGCGATATTGTTGTCTATACTGATAGGCCTATCAATGGAGCTCATATTCAAATCCCATGAAAATAAAAGAAGGTTTAGAATAGGAAAAGCAAATAGCATATCAACAAGACCTGGATATCAAACTGCAATTTTCTTCCTAATACAACTTGCAATGCTTCTGATAATTACCGCTTCACCTAAGTTAGTGCCAATTTTAAGTGTTCCATTGTATGGTGGATTTTTGGTTAAGCATTTATTAACAATTATCTTTGCAGTAGTTCTTGTAGTAGTTGTAAAAAAATGGTTCAAAACAGATGAGATAAAGGCATGGTTAAGAGAAACCTTCATTCTCACAAGGATGGTTGTGCCGTTGTTGTTGATTGGTATAGCAATAGCGGGAATTTTGAAGGCAGTTATACCACCTGAATTAATTGGGCAGTATGTTGGTGGAAATTCAATAATGGCAAACTTTGTGGCATCATTAATAGGGGCTTTGATGTATTTCGCTACTTTAACCGAAGTGCCAATCATAAAATCATTGATGGAATTGGGTATGGGTGTTGGGCCTGCAATGGCTCTCCTTTTAGCAGGTCCAAGTTTAAGCATTCCTACAGTCCTCACAATCTCAAGAATCTTGGGGGTTAAAAAGGCATTAACTTACTTGGGACTTGTTGTTATATTCTCAACTATTGCAGGTTTAATTGCAGGCCTAATACTCTAAAAAATACTCTAAAAAAGGTGATGCTATGATTGTATGGAATTTAATATGTCCAAATTGCAAAAGAAGAGTGACGCTTAAATTAGATGTCTGCCCATGCATGGCATCCCAAATCCCAATACCAAAATGTGAAAACTGCAACACTGAAATGACATTTGATATAAATGCAAAAAGAGGTAGGAGAAGAAAATAAATATTCTTCTATAAATTCTCCTATTTTTGGATTTTCTATAATCCTTTATTTATAGTTGTGTGCGGAATTATATGTGGCAAAACCCAGGAGTTTTGCCGTTATAATTTGAAATGGCTTACAGTCATTAAAAATTCATCAGCAGCATATTTCCAAACTCTAACGCATACAACTATATTTTGCTAATTTTTTCATTTTTTCATTGTTTTATTATTTTTTCAACTTCATCCAAATCTATCTTTTTAACTTCCCCAAACTTAACAACATCTCCATCATTTTGGTATCTTGGGATGATGTGGAAGTGCACATGTGGAACTTCTTGACCAGCAGCAGGTTTGTTATTGTTTATTATGTTGTATCCATCAAAGTTCAATGGTTTTAAAATTTCAACAACTTTTTTGACAGCTTTCATCAACTTTGCTAACTCTTCATCTGGCATCTCATCAAGAGTTTCATAATGCTTTTTTGGAATTACCAATGTATGCCCCTTATTTCTTGGATTTATATCTAAGAACGCCATAGTATCCTCATCCTCATAAACAATCTTTGCAGGGATTTCTTTATTCACTATTTTGCAAAATATACACATGATATCACCTAATTTTTTTATGTTTTTTATGTTTTAAATTATGAACTCTAAAATTTAAATTCTTAACTTAAAACTGTTAATAGTAACCTATATAAACATATACAAACAATATTTTAATTGGAATTATTAACATAAAAATTTTTGACTATTAAGTAATTACAAAATGGGGGGTCACTATATTATTTATCTTGATTTTTCAGAAATGATATTAAATACAAACTCTGGACACAATAACCTATGGTTGTGTATGGTCTGAACACAAACCGAAACATTTATATATCCGATATGTAATATAATTGTGTAGAAATTATACACATCCAATAACTACTGAGGTGGTAATATGAGTATAAAAGAAAAAGGTGCAAAATTAAAAGAACTTTTAGGTTTAGAAGGTTCAGCAGTTGCTGTAAAATTAGCAAAAACAAAAGATGAAATTCCAGCAGGATATGAAGAACTTGGGGAAGAGAAGAGACACTGTGAAATGATACAAATTGCAAGAAAAGAAGGGAAAAAGTTCTACGCTCCAAAAGAAAAGCATTCCTGTAAGGGAGGGGCTTATGCAATTGGCGTTGTTCAAGATGCTCCGGAACCATTGAAAACTGGGAAATTATACCACAAATTAGGAAACTTTGCTACAGAGGAGGGGGCAGTAAGAACAGTTGAAGCAATTCCAAGGGTCAAAGAAGAAATATATGCAAGCGTTTATGCACCATTGGAAGAAGCTGACTTCACTCCTGATTCAATAGTTGTTATCTGCACACCAAAGCAAGGTTTAAGATTGGCACAGGCGTTATTATACAAGAATGGAGGAAGATTCCAAGCAGATTTCTCTGGAATTCAGTCATTGTGTGCTGATGCAGTTGCAGCGGTTAAAGTTAGAGGAGTTGCAAACGCTACATTTGGATGCAACGGTTCAAGAAAATATGCAGGAATCGCAGATAAAGAAGTTATCTTTGCATTCCCAGCAGATGACTTAGATAATGTGATTGAGGCATTAGAACACTTCAAAAATGTCTGGGGGTAAAGTTTTTGTTTGCGTTATGAGTGGTCATAGTCTTCAATAAAATTAAAAGATGAATTATGATTTATTTGGAATTTCACAAACGATTCATCTTTCTTCAAAAATTTTTTATGTTCAAACATAATGAGAAAATTCCGCAAGCTATACTCAATTTACCTTTTGAATAAAAATAGAGGTTGTCGAAAAATACGAATACTATAAATAATAGTAATAATAATTATGAGCGGCAGAAAAACCAAAAGAAAAGGATACTGGAAAGCCTACGATAAGAGGTTTAAGATATTCAATATTAAGTACACTTATGATTTTGTTTCATTTATTATAAATATTTTACTTCCATATAAAGAAAAACGCAAAGTAGGAAGGCCTTTAGCTATAAGTTACAATGAATATATAGCTACTCTAATAATAAAACACATTTTTAGAATTAGTTTAAGAGATTTAGAAACTCTTTCCGATTATTTACATAAAAAGCATATAGATAGCTCCACATACGGAAAAGCTTTTCAGAGGATTAAAATAAGCGATTTAACTAAAATAATCGTTGGATTACACTTAATTATTGCTAATTCGTTAAAATCATCGGTTATAATTTACATAGCTGATTCCACTGGAGTCCATTTATTAAGAGTGTATTGTGAAAGAATCAGAGTTGTGAATAATGAAATAAAAAAGGTAAAGTATCGGGTTTTTGACAAAATGCACGTATTAGCTTGCTATTATAAAGATTATGGATTAATTTCGATTGTTATGGTAAAATGGGATAATGGATATAGTTCAGACAGTAAAAACTTACTAAAAATGATAAAATCTTTAGATTTTGTGAAAGGTGCGATAATATTGTTGGATGGTGGTTACGATGATGAAGATTTACTTAGAGAGTTGTTATCCATAGACCTCATTCCAATAGTTAAAACAAAAGAGTTTAAATGGGATTACGGTATTTCTAAAATCAGAAAGAAAGTTAAAAAATTGTTTGATAAGAAACTGTATAAAATTAGAGGGGTAATAGAAGCGATATTTGGAGGGCTAAAAACTAAATTTAGATTAACTCTAAATGAAAAACTACCTGAAAGTAGATGTAGAGCTACTTTAGCAGTAGCAATCGTTCATAATATTTTAACACTAATGAGAGTTATTAGTATTAGAGAGTAATATTTAAATTCATTGATGAAATAATTTTTCGACAACCTCATAAAAATAAAAAATTATAAATAGTGAAACTATCCAAAAATAACCATATAAAAAAATTTAGATGGGTGTTATTATGGTTAAAGTAGAAGTATTTACATCACCAATGTGTCCACATTGTCCAGCGGCAAAGAGAGTCGTTGAAGAAGTAGCAAAAGAAGTTAGTGGGATTGAAGTGGAACATGTCGATGTCATGAAAGAACCTGAGAGAGCGGCTAAATATGGTATAATGGCAGTGCCAACAATTGTTATTGATGGAGAAGTTACGTTCATCGGTGCTCCTACAAAAGAGGCATTAATAGAGGAAATTAAAAAAAGAATGTAAATTTAGCCATTAAAAATATTTTTATAGATAGTTGTGTATGAATATGGCACATATGTGATAAAAATGGAATTAAAAATCATTTGTAAGCATTCTAAATTTTCAGAAAATGGGGACAATATTCATGTTATCTGTGAGTTCTGTGGGGGGAGGGATTTAAAAACCGAAATTGAATTGCTGAAGGAAGATTTTGAAATTAAAAAAATTTCCTATCCGAACTGTGAAATTCTAAAAAGGGTGGTAGAATGATAAGGGAAATATCAGTTAAAGGGCTAAGAAGTCCATCTTTGTTAGTTGATAGAGTTTTAGAAAAAATGAAGGACGGAATTTTAGTTATTGAGACAGATGGAGAAGAACAAATCAAAGATATTGAAAATTTAATGAAAAAGATTGGCTATAAAATGGAAACAGATGGAAACGTGGTGAAAATTATGGTCGGGGAAATAAAGGCAGACAAAACAATAAATGTCGTAGGAGCTACATGTCCAGGCCCAATTATGATGGTTTCAGACATGTTGGATAAGATGAACGTTGGGGAAGTATTGGAGATAATTGCTGGGAAAAATGCCTTAACTGATTTAACAGAGGGATTGAAAGGGGCTGGACACGAGGTTTTATCTGTTGAGGAACTTGGAGATGGGAATTATAGAATATTGATTAAAAAAGGAGAGAAAAAAGCAGAAGCAGTTGCATCAGTGACTATTGATGAATTGTTCATCATAAACACAACTGGAACAGGGAATGCAGAAAAGGCCTATGCTACATTCATGATGGCAGACATTGCTAAAAAAATGAACTTAAAGCCAACAATCTTCTTAATGATGGATGGCGCAAGTTTGGCATTGAAGGGAGAGTGTGATAAAGTTAAACATCCTGATTTCCCAAAATTGGGGGACTTAGTGAGAATGGCAATAAAGAATGGAATAAAAGTTTATGTTTGTGAATTGAGTGCTAAGTTTAGAGGAATCAATGAGAAGAATCTTGAAGATGGATTTGAAATTGCAGGAGCTCCAACATTCTTAAACTACTTATCAAAACCTAATGTAAGGCCAGTCTGGTTATAACTTAGGATTAAGTAGTACTTCTCTTTAATTTTATCTTGGAGGATTATAATCATAACTTTGTACAAAAAAGGTGATGAACTATGAATGAAGTTATAATGCTTGTATCTTTATCAGTTATATTTGGTGCTATGTTATCAGGATTTGCTACATTTAGGATGACAGGGATGAGGTTGATGCCTCACTTTGCATCTTTGATAATTGCATTTATATTGACATTGGCATCATTATTTGTAGATAATAACATTGTATTCTATTCAGCAATTGCATTTCAAATAATTGCTCCAATTACAATCTGTGGGACAATATGTAATATCTTAAAAACCCAATTCCAAAATACGGGAATCTATTCATCCCATTTGGCGTTGATGGGAATGTTGTTTATTCTTGCAATTGGAAATCTATTTATCTAATCTTCTTTTATCTTTTTTATTTTTTTTGATATTTTGTTGCTTTTATCCATTAAATTTTGTATTTTTAACCAAAGTATTGAAGCAAATACAGTTATTGGAACGTCTATATAACTAATTATGTCGTGTATTGTTTGAATGTTATAACTTTCATGAGTCCCAATAAAGGCAATTAAACATATTCTAAGGACATTTCCAAGATAAATTAAAAATAAACCTACTAAAGAACCTATAAAAAATTCTTTAAAGTTTTTTGCGGTAACGACAACCAATGAAATGTATATTGCCATTAGAGTAACTCCTGTGCATACGCCAATAATTTCAATCGACAAATTACTTAAATGGATTACACTATCCTCCAAATAACACGGCTCAAACATTTTCAAAATCAAATAGCTATGAAAGGCAACATACTTTATCAAAAAATCTTCAAGGGGTTTCATAATAACATATACAATAGGTGTTAAGATGAAAAACTTCAAAATTGTCCTTATCCACTTGTCCAAATTTACCACCTATGTATGTAACCACCAAACTTAAAAATATTGCCATCTAAATACTTTCCATCTTCAATAACCTTTCCAATCTTAATAACCTTTGTGTCTGTTTTTTTTAATATCTCCTTTACTTTCAAGTATTTCTTTGTTGTAAATAATAGCTCAAACTCTTCCCCACTATTTAACACTGCCTCTATTGGGTTTATATTGAATTCCTCACAAAATTCTAAAACATCCTCTGGAACTGCTTTTAATAAATCCTCTGAGTATATTTCAAATCCTCCAATATAAAACAAATCCTTTGCCAATCCATCGGAAATGTCACAACAAGAATTTACCAATTCATTCATTAAAATACCCTCTTCCACCCTCGCCTCTGGTTCACAGAGTTTTTTCATTATATTTGGATATTTTTCCATAAGTTTGTTAAATTGATTTTTATTTATTATACCATTATCTCTCATCTCAATCATCTTCAATGCACAAAATACTCTCCCTAAATCATTAGTTATGCATATGTCATCTCCAACCTCTGCCCTTCTATATATTGGGTTATCTGTTAAACCAAATGCAGTCCCGCATAAGGTTAGTTCATTTGATTTGTTTGTATCTCCCCCAACTACGGGGCATTTGTATTTTTCTGCCATGAAGTTTAATCCTTTTGACAACTCATCTATAAATTTTTTGTTTGCATATTCTTTACTAATTCCAATAGAGACCACAATCCCCAATGGCTTTGCACACATTGCCGCAATATCTGAGACATTTGCAGTAATTAATCTCCCACCTATTTGAAATGGAGTTAATATATCTGGAAAATGGGTAGACTTAAACATCATATCTGTTGTTATTACTAAATAGGTGTTATTTATTTTAAAAACTGCACAGTCATCTCCAATTGATTTTATAGCATTTCCTTTATAGGTTAGGTTTTTTGAGATGAGGTTTATTATCTCGAGTTCATTCATGAATTCACCCCATGAAAAAGAATAACATTATTTTCTGCTTAACTTCCTCCTAAGTGCTATGTAAAGATTTCCCATTGCAATCATTAAAAAACACTATATAGGCAATATATTATTATTTCTAATAAAGATTTGCTGTTTCCTGTGTAGAATTTAGCTCCCAATACTGATTTTAAGTATTCTACATACAATAATAAAAATTCTGGAATTCTATTCGGAATTTGGGTATTTATAAAAGAATTAAAATAATGAACAAGTGTTAAAACAAACGGTGTTGTAAATATTAATAAGACTAACCAAAATATTGGTAAAAATATTGATTCTCCGTAGTCAGATATTGCACCATATAACCAAATAACCCCTTTTTCAAAATCATTTTTTGAATATTTCTTTTTAAATTCCATTTCCATTTTATATAAATCAGATGCTTCTTCGTAAGTTCTATTGTTTTCAATAGATATTCTTAAATTCCTATATTCTGCAAGGATTGATTTATAACCTAAGTGGTTTTTAAGGATATTATATGCTTCTTCGTATATTCTTTTATTAAGTTTATGGCTTAAAATCTCTTCTTTTTTAATATCGCATAATAGCATTACTTCTCTAACATCTGTTTTTAAAAAAGATGTTTTTGATAATGAGAAGTTTTCTATTTTTGTGTGTTTGTTTAGAAATTGGACATTAAGAAAGATTGCTAAGCATTCATCTTTAATTATATTAATTATTGTATGCATCCATTGATCATTAGGTTTTTCTAAACTAATATTATTTCTTTTATATTTTTCAAACTTAATTTTACCTTTTCTAAATAATGCTAAATCTTCAAATGTGCAATCAACAAAAGATAACAACACAAAACAAATTTCTCTAAAATCTGCACGAGATTTAAAGGTTGCATTGAAAAATTTTGCTTTATTGATAATAGATTCTAAAAAAATTGGCTCTCCTTCAAATATAGTATTAATGAACACCAGTTCTTTTTTAAATTTGGAATTTCTAAAAAAAGTTTTTTCTTTAAATATCGATGTAAATGCAACAGTATTTTTGAATACTGTGTTACTAAAATCAACTTTTCCTTTAAATGTCGTATCATAGAAAATACATACTTTTTCAAATGTTAAATCCATGAATGCAACATCATTTTCAAATGTTAAACCCCTAAAATCAATGTATTCCTTAAATACTGAACTACTAAAATTAGCATCTTTTTCAAACGTTGAACCATTGAAATAAACATTTTCCTTAAATACTAATTTTTCAAAATTGATTTTTCCCTTAAAAGTTGAACTACTAAAATCCAATATTTTTTCAAATACTAAATTCTCAAAATACACATTTCCTTTAAAAGTTGAGTTATTAAAATTAACTTTCTTTTTAAATACTATCAAACCCATAAAATAAACATTTTTCTCAAATATTGAGTCAGTAAAATTAATTTCACCTTTAATTACCAAATTATTTTTAAATTTACTTGATATTGACAAATTATCTTCAGATGTGTCAGATTTTTCAAAATAGACATCCTTTTTAAATGTTGATTTCCGAAAAATAACATCTTCCATAAATGTTGAATCTATAATATTAACTTCTCCCTGAATTTCTGAACAACTAAAATCAACTTTTCCTTTAAATGTAGATTCTATAAAATTTACATCTTCCAATAGTATTTTAATAGGTATTTTCTTAATTGTTTCCACAGTCTCTATTTTGTTGTTGAACATTTGAAAGTTACCATTGAATTCAACGTTATGGAAACTAAGGTTTATACCTGCATTTATAGTTATCACATTTTTATCTACGATTGCACTTTCTTTATCTTTTTGTTCAGAAATTAGCTTTTTTAATTTTTCATCATCTTTAATTCTATTATAAATATCTCTAATATCAACATCTCCCTCAATAATACAATTTTCTAACTTAAAATTTTTTCCTTTTTTTAAGCATTCAACAAATTTGTCAATAAACTCCTTGTTTGTTATAACTTCCTTTTCCATAATCCCTCCACCAATTGCAATAACATTAATATACCTAAAACCTTTATTTAAAAAATGTCGATGATGAGAGTCATCCCTCCTGATTCGTGAGGAGACCTGGGGTAACTGAGACATTTTTTATTTTTTGTTTTTCATTAATTTTATTGGTGGTGATTATGCTAATTGTTAGGAAAACTGATAGGATTGAAGGAGTTGTTAATGCTCCACCGTCAAAATCATATACGCATAGGGCAGTTATAGGAGCATCTTTGGCAGAGGGAACATCAAGAATAAAAAACCCTCTAAATGGAGCGGACTGCCTCTCATCTGTTCATGGATGCAGAATGTTAGGAGCAGAGATTGAATTAAATGAAGAATACTGGATTGTTAAAGGAACTTCTCCACAAACACCAGACAACATAATAGATATTGGAAATAGTGGAACCACCTTAAGGATTTTAACTGGTATCTCTTCCCAAATTCCAAAAGGATACGCAATTTTAACTGGAGATGATTCCATAAGAAGAAGACCCATGCAACCTTTATTGGATGCATTAAAACAACTTGGCATAGAGGCGTTTTCATCAAAGGGAAACGGAACCGCCCCAATAATTGTTAAAGGAGGAAAATTAAAGGGAGATGTTGTTAAAATTAGGGGAGATATAAGTTCCCAATTCATAACCTCATTAATGATGACCTTACCGTTTAATGAAAATGATACAGAGATAGTATTAACTTCCCCACTAAAATCAAGACCATATTTGGAAATCACAATGGACGTATTGGACAAATTTGGGATAAAAATTGATGAGACAGAGGATGGCTTTTTGGTTTATGGAAATCAGAAATATAAAGCAATAGATTATACTGTTGAAGGTGACTACTCATCGGCATCCTATCTTGTTGCAGCAGGGGTTTTATTTAACTCAGACATAACAATAAATAACTTATTCAAGGATTCAAAGCAAGGAGATAAAGCAATAATAAAAATTGTCAAGGAAATGGGAGCAGATGTTAAGGTTAAGGACGATAAGATTATTATTAGAGGAGAGTATAACCTACATGGTATTGATGTTGATGTTAAGGATATTCCTGACTTAGTTCCAACAATTGCTGTCTTAGGATGCTTTGCAGAAGGAAAGACCACAATCTACAATGGAGAACATGTTAGGTTGAAGGAATGTGATAGATTATCTGCATGTGCAAAGGAATTAAGCAAAATGGGAGCAAAAATAACAGAAAAACCAGACGGGTTGGTAATTGAGGGCGTTAAAAAATTAAAAGGAGCAAAATTAAACACCTACCATGACCATAGATTAGTTATGGCATTCACCATTGCTGGAATGAAGGCAGAAGGGGAAACTGTAATTGAAGGAGAAGAGGCTGTAAGAATATCATTCCCTAATTTCGTTGAAGTGATGAAATCTTTGGGAGCAAATATTGAAGTTAGATAATTTATGATAATTTAAAGATTTACAATATAACTTATTTTTGTTTAAGATTCATCTCTTTTCAAAATTTTTTATTTTTAAATAAGTGCAAAAAA